>NZ_CP011774.1:3067828-3372992 GCF_001412535.1 Limnohabitans sp. 63ED37-2
GGCATGTCCCCATGCCAGTGCTTGGCCGTTGGTCCCGGTTTGAGCGATAGCATCGATCATCAACGGACCTTTGACATACTTCGCATAAAGCTCAAAAAATTCAGGTTTACGCACTTTGTAATTGGCATCCCCTGCGTCATAGGTCAATTCCACATGGAAATCTCCATTGGCAACATCCATCAAGGGCAAGCCGACACGGACGGCACGCTGCAATAACCCATAACCTGCACCGCTAGAGGCCCAAGAATCCGCGATGCCTACGTTTGTTCCGTAGGGATAGTCAGCCACACTCCAACTGCGTGTTGGAAATGCACCCACCTGGACGCTTCCGTAATCTTCGTGTGAAAGTGTGGCATTTTTTTCATACCAAATTCCCGGAATGTCCTCCTTGCCGTCACGCCAGCGTTGACTGACCAACCCTTTAATTTTGAAGCCCCTACCCAAATCAAAATCTTTGGTCGCCAAGTACGGTTGAAACAAGGTCACGTCTCCATTCGACGTACCAAATTTCTTGCCATCCGCCAAAGCATCAGCCCAAGGACGATGGCGCGCCTCTCCTTGGTTGAACTGGCAATCAGAACATTGATTGCTGGCTCTGGACACCTCGGCTTTCGCAAAGCCCGTCAGGGTAAACGGCCCGAAATCGACGGCCATCGCACTGCTCGCAGTCATGACCCCCAAAGTCAAAATTACTTTGTTGCTATTTTTTTGAATACGTTTGAAAGCACCTGTGTTGCGAGACATGAAATTCATCCTTTTTGAAAGCGCTTTCAATAGGTTATCGGCTCACCCCCTCAATGTCAACGCGTTTTCACATGGGTTTTCCCTAGGTGTGGCCACAATTGAATGGATTGATTTAATGGAAAACCCCTACGCACAATGAAAGCGCTTTCATTAACATCAGGGTGAGAAAAATCACATCTACCAACCTCTGAGAAACATGACCCATTTGATTCGTTTTTTGACGTTCACCTTGTCAGGCTTTATGTTTTCTGGCATTGCTTGGGCCCAATCAAGTTTGTCGGTTGGTGCTGGTCAAGTTTTATTGACCCCTCGCAGTGCCGACAACGCTCCGCCCCAAGCAATTGGTCTCGCAGACCGAATGAAGGGACAAGCAGTTGCCACCAACCAGTGGTATTCGGGTCTCATATTCAGCCGCCAGCCAGAAGTGCTATTTGCACAACCCTACAGCGTGCGAGCCGCGGCCACTGGTTTCGAAATGTCTTTGCCAACTCGTCAAGTCATTCCCACCGAACGAAGAGACACTGAAATCCATTACCCGCATCGTTTACCTTTGGTCATCTCGCCAGTCACCTTCAATGCCACTCAAGGCAAATTGGCCAAAGCCAGCGACTGGTCTATTGACATCTCCATGGGTACCCCGACAGACCGTTTTGACCTGACCGTAGCTCACGGCAGTCCTTATGTTTTTGGTCGCATCAGCCAAGGCCCTGTGGCTTTTCAAACGAGCAATTCGTCGCATCGCACACACATTGGCAATGATGACCGCGTCCTCACACTTTCCAGCAACGGGCAAACCTTTGCCATTTTTGGCCCCAGTGGCGTGCGCTGGGAGCAGGCAGGGGCGAAATGGTTGGCCCATTTGCCACCAGGAAAGGGCTATTTTTCTGCGGCCGTCTTGCCCGACAACCGGCCTGAAACCCTGGCGCTGTTTACGCGTCACGCCTATGCTTTTGTAACGCAAACACAAGTCAAGTGGCAATTCGACCAGACCAACAGTACTGTCAAAACAGATTACGTGGTGACCACCGAGGTCATGGAGGGCAAAGAGTCCAAAACCCTGCAAGGCCTTTACCCACACCACTGGCATCAAAACCCCAGCGTAGCTGATCAACTGCTTGGCCAGTACGAGACCATCCGTGGCGCGATTCGTTTGTTGGCCAACAACCAATTCTCGACCCAATTGACATACCGTGGCTTTGTGCCCTTTTGGCCAGCCGTCAAACAGCACCCCCGTTTAGGAGAGCTTGCTGACGTGATGAAGGCCGATGTGCGCAATGCCCGGCGCAACATGCTGCAAATCGGCAATGGCCCCTATTGGCAAGGCAAAGGCCTACAGCGCATCACCAAAGTCATGGACGTGGCAGAGCAGCAAGGCGACACTGAGGCCGCCAAGCGTCTGCAAAGCCTGATCAAAAGCCGCATTGAACAATGGTTCTCAGGCAAAGACCGCAACACGTACTTTCACCTGGACAAGACATTGGGCACCGTGCTGGCCTACCCAGAAGAATATTTTGCGGTCGAACAAATGAACGACCACCATTTCCATTACGGATACTGGATCCGGACTATGGCCGACCTGGCACTGCGCGACCCCGACTGGGCATCCGATGCGCAATGGGGTGCCATGACCAATTTGCTCATCCGTGACATTGCCACTGATGAGCGGGGCCGCGCCGACTTTCCTTTCCTCAGAACCTTCGATATTTATGAAGGCCACTCCTGGGCTTCAGGCGTCGGCTTGGGCGACCTAGGCAACAACCAAGAGTCGTCCTCTGAAGCGATCAATGCCTGGGCTGCACTGATCTTGTGGGCTGAGATTCGCGGTGACAAAGCACTACGCGACCTGGGCATCTACCTCTACACGACCGAAATCGAAGCCATTCGCCACTACTGGTTTGATGTTCACAACCTGGTCTTCGCACCCGAATACAAGAACAAAGAAGTCAGCATGTTGTTTGGTGGTGCTTACAAGCACAACACTTGGTGGACCGACGAACCACGGCAGATCAAAGGCATCAACCTGTTGCCCATCTCCACCTCATCCACCTACTTGGGTTTGGACCCTGAACACACACGCCGCAGTCTGGCCACCTTGCCAGAAGACACTCGGATTTACGAGTCACGCGGCAAACGCGCCAATCCTACTGACATGTGGCAAGACCTGTTTGCCAAATACATGGGCCTGACCGATCCGTCTGCTGGTCTCAAGATGTGGGACCGCTGGGGCGCCGTTGAACTGGGAGACACACGCACACACGCGCTGCACTTCTTGATGAGTCTGGAAAACATGGGGCCGCCTGATTTCAGCGTGACCGCCGACCATGCGCTTCATGCGGTCTTCAAGCGTAAAGATGGACAAAGAACTTACCTGGCTTTCAACGCTGGCATCAAACAGCGCACAGTGAAATTCAGCGACGGTCAGGTGCTTGAAGTTCCAGCTGGTCGCTTAGCACAAACCACTCGTCAAGTAATTCCATAAAAGGTCCATTTTTAAACCCTTTTTGCCTGCGATGAAAGAAATTTCATCATTAACTTCCCTAAGGAGAACCCAGTGACTACTTTGAAATTCAAACTCTCGGCCTGCGCCATCTCAACAGCGGCTTTGCTAGCTGCATGCGGCGGTGGCGGTACAACCCCAGACACCACGGCTCCCACTCTAACGATTACAGATAATATTTCAGTTGCATCGCTGAACACTGCAGCTGACGTCACATTTACATTTACCTTCAATGAAGCAGTCACCGGATTTACCACGGAAGACATCGTGGTGACCGGTGGCACCAAAGGCACATTTAACATGGCCAGCAATGGTTTGTCGGGAAGTCTAATTGTTAGCCCCACAGCCAATACCGCTGGCACGATCAACGTCAGTGTGGCCTCCTCAAAGTTCACCGATGCATCTGGCAACTTGAATACTGTTGCATCTAGCGCATCTCAAGACTACAACTTGGCACCTGTCGCTGCCGTGTCTTTCGCAAGTGGCTATACCGCCATCGACGCTTCAACCGTTGGTTATGCCTACCAAGGACTCAGCACGGAGGGTGGGGCATTTAATTGGACGGTTGCAGATGGTGGTAGCTATGGCTGGGGAGGCGCTGATTTTTGGTGGTCAGGTGTTGCCCCCACAGATGCAACACCTAATTTCTACTGGGGTGGCAAAGGCAAATCTGATCAGGCCTATATGGAAAGCTGGGTGAATGCACCCGCCAATGGCACGGTGTCCTTGAGTGGTCAGACCAAACTTCGCATTGCTGTCTGGGGCAATGATGAATTGGTTGGATCTGCGCGATTTACACCTATCGTTCAGTTGGCTCCAACAAACGGCTGCTACCCACGCGCTGAAGCTTCACCTTTGACTCCAACAAGTTCAGGTGCTCAGGTTTACAACATACCTTTAAACGAATTCACAATAACTGAAAATTGCGGCATTGAGATGACAACCACAGCATTTTTTGCAAATCCTGTGGGTTCTATTCGAGTACGCATTTACAAAGCCAACTACTACAACCCCGATAACAATTACGGTTCACCAAACGGGATTAACTTAGGGCCAATTTCCTTCCAACCTTAATAGAAAGCTGCTGCAGTTGTCAAAGTCTTCACTTGACAACTGCAGCACCACTGCTAGGTGGCCAAAAAAAATTGCCCCATGATGGTCTGTTTCCTAGTCAAGTCGAGGTAAATTACTTCAGGCCAACAAGACATTTATTTCATGCTTTGGCGCCCAAGTCGGATGAACAATCTGGAATTTCCCAATTCCTCAGTTCAGAGCAACCCTATTGGCTTGACCATCAAACAAAATAAACTGGTCTTGTTCGAGTTTCAATTCGATAGGGTCACCAATACGAAATCCCATTTGCTGTTGGCCAAGCTTGACTGTGAGCAAGCCTGAATACCAAGGCAAGCGGACATAAACAATACAAGCATCGCCTAGCTGCTCTGTGAACTCGATCACCCCCTTGAAGCCGCCACTGTTCATTGGGAAAATGCGAAGGGCCTCAGGCCGAACACCGATCTGTCTACCTTTTCGAAGCCAGTCAAGCTTTATGCCCAGTTGCTCACATGCAAAACTGGTGTGCTCATCAAACACCATACGCTGGTTTTCTTTGTCCACGCTATAGGGCAACAAATTGATCTTGGGGGAACCCAGAAACTGCGCCACAAATGTATTAACTGGTGCACGGTACAAATCCATCGGCGCCCCCACCTGCTCAATCCTGCCTTGATTGAACACCGCAATCCGATTACCCAGCGTCATGGCCTCCGTCTGATCGTGGGTGACGTAGATCATGGTGGTTTTAAGGTCGGCGTGCAGCTTGGCCAGCTCGATGCGCATTTGCACGCGCAGCGATGCGTCCAGGTTGGACAAGGGTTCGTCAAACAAGAACACTTTGGGACGGCGCACAATGGCCCGACCAATGGCCACCCTTTGCCTCTGGCCACCAGACAACTGCTTCGGATAACGCTGAAGCAAAGGTGTCAGCTGCAGCCGTTCGGCCGTTTCGTTCACCAGCTTGGCGGTGTCCGCTTTGGACGTGCCTGACATGCGCAAGCCAAAGCCCATGTTCTCTGACACGGTCATGTGCGGATACAAGGCATAGCTTTGGAAGACCATGGCGGCACCACGCTCCGAGGGGCCTTTGGCGCTGACGTTCTCGCCGCCAATCCAAATATCGCCTTGGGTCATCGTTTCCAGGCCCGCAATCATGCGCAACATCGTCGATTTACCGCACCCCGATGGGCCGACAAAGACCATGAATTCCCCGTCCTGCACTTGCAGGTCCAGGCTGGGAATGACCACCGTGTCACCAAAGTGTTTGGTGACGCCTTTGAGTTCGATGGCTGCCACTTTATTTCTCGCTCAAAAATTGTTGGTACCAGAGGGCACTGTTTTTCAGGGTGCGCTGTTGGGTTTCAAAATTAACATGCACCAACCCGAACCGCTTGGCGTAACCACTGGCCCATTCGAAGTTGTCCATCAGGCTCCATGCAAAATAACCACCCACAGGCACCCCTTGTTGGTGTGCAGCATGGGTGGCAGCAATGTGGTCGCGCACATAGTCCAGGCGCTGGGTGTCGTTGATCACGCCGTCTTTGTATTCGTCTTTGAAGGCCGCACCGTTTTCAGTGACCAGGAGCAACTTCGGCTGGTAATCCTGGTGCAGCCTGCACAGTAGTTCGGTCAGGCCTTGTGGATAGACCTCCCAACCCATGTCGGTGACCTGGTTACCGGTCGAAGCCACATCCCATGGATTACCGCTGGATGAAAAATTGCGCGTGTAGTAGTTCACGCCCAAAAAGTCGAGTGGCTGCGCGATGGTGGCCATATCACCAGACTTCACCTGAGGTGCGTCTTCGGCCAGGTGCGAAATGACGTCCTGCGGGTAACTGCCCCGGTAAAGCGCGTCCATGTACAACCGAAGTATCAGGCCATCATCGAGCTTGGCCTTGGCCAGGTCTTCGGGGCTTTGGCTGGCGGGGTAAATGGGTGACAAGTTCAACACAATGCCCATGGGCGTGGTCAAGCCCAAACCCCGCATGGCTTGACAGGCCATGCCATGACTGAGCAGCAAATGGTGAACTGCTTGCATGGCTTGCGACCTGGACTGGATACCGGGCGCAAAGATCCCTTGCTCATAACCCAAAATAGCGATCACCCATGGCTCGTTGTGGGTGCAGATGCTGGCCAGGCGCGAGCCAAATCGGCGGGCCACTTCGGTAGCGTATCGTGTGAAGTGCGCGCAGGTTTCCCGGTTGGCCCAGCCCCCTTGGTCTTGCAAAGCTTGGGGCAAATCCCAGTGATTCAAGGTCAAGTGCAGGGCGATGCCACGTGCACTCAAAGCGTCGATCAGTCGGTCGTAAAAAGCAAAACCCGCCTCATTCCATGCGCCTTGGCCATCAGGCTGCACACGCGGCCAAGACATGGAAAACCGGTAAGCGTTGACGCCCAGATCGGCAATCAGCTGAACGTCTTCAGGCCAGCGCTGGTAATGCTCACACGCGACATGGCCGTTGCTGCCGTCAGCAATTTTGCCCTTGACTTCGCAAAATGTGTCCCAGACCGACGGGCCTTTGCCGTCGGCAAGGTGTGCGCCTTCAATCTGAAAAGACGAGGTGGCAACCCCCCAAATGAAATCATCCGGGAAGTGCTGTCGAGATGGTGTTGGATAAGTCATTTTTATAAAAGTTTCAGCCCCGCACAGCACCCGCTGTCAGGCCTTCGATCAATCGACGTGATGAAAAAATAAAAATGATGAGCAAGGGAATCACGGCAATGGCCGATCCCGCCATCAGGGCGCCCCACTCGGTGTCCACCGGGCTTTGCACACTTCGCAGGGCGAGGGGGAAGGTGTACATCTCGGGTGAGCGCATGACCACCAAAGGGCCAATGAAGTTGTTCCAAGAGGCAATGAAAGCGATCAGCCCCAGCGTGCCAAACGCTGGCCCCAACAAGGGCACGACCACACTCCAATAAATTCGGAATTCGCCGCAGTTGTCCATCCGAGCGGCTTCTATTAACTCTTTGGGAATGGCCGAAGTGATGTACTGGCGCATCAGAAAAATGCCCATGGCTGGCGCTGCACCGGGCAGGTACAAGGCGCGCGGCTGGTCAATCCAGTTGAGCGCGTCCATGATGAGGAACGTGGGGATCATGCCCAGAAAAGAGGGCACCAGCATGGTGCCCATGACCAAGGCAAACAGTGCTTTTTTGTAGCGGAACTCATAAACAGCAAATGCAAAGCCGGCCATGGAGCAGAACAACAGCGTCAACCCCGTGCTCATCAAGCCCACATACAAAGACCACCCCAGGTTTTTCCAGAAGGGAATTTTGCCCATCAGGATCTGCATGTTCTCCAGAAAGTGGTCTCCGAAAAACAGCGGCGGCGGAACGCTGAAAATTTCAGTACGTGGTTGCGTCGCAAACACGAACATGAAATAGAACGGCCCCAGCATCAAGAGGGCACCGGTGACAATGAACAACCAACCGAGCGGGCCTAAGCTCGATTTGTGGTCGCTGGTGGGCGCGCTCATGTTTGACCCTCCTTGCTCTTGAAGGCTTTGTTGGTGAGCACCGTCATCACCAAAATGATGACAAACAACATCCATGAAATGGCGCTGGCCAGACCAAAGTCATTGAAGTCAAACGCTGTCCTGTACATGTACATGGCGGTGGTCATTCCGGCGTACTCAGGCCCGCCTTTGCCACCGGTGAGGATGAAGGGCTCTTCAAACAATTGCAGACCGCCAATCACTGTCAGCGTGACGCCAAAAAACATGATGGGTTTGAGTTGCGGCAACGTGATGAACCAAAACTGTTGCCAGCTTTTGGCCCCGTCCATGCGCGCGGCCTCGTACAGCTCTCGCGGAATGCTTTGCATGGCAGCCACATACAAAATGACGTTGAAGCCCAGATAGCGCCAAAACACCACAGCCGACACCACCGGTTTGACCGCTTCGGGGCTACCCAACCAGTCGATGTTCTTGTCCGGCAACACTGCATTGAGCAAGGGCCATTGGGCCAATTCGCTCAAGGCCGCATTGACCATGCCGTAGTCTGTCGAAAACAAGGTGCTGAACATGATGGCAATGGCCACCGTGGACGTGATGTAGGGCAAAAAGTAGGCCCCCATCGCGGCGTTGCGCCAACGCCCCAGCTTTTCATTGATCAAGTAGGCCAGGGGAATGGCCACCAGGTGCTGTGGCAACCCCGAGGCCAAAGCCATCCAAAGGGTATTGCCCAAAGAAGTCCAGACCAGGGGGTCTTCCATGGCGAATTGCAAATTTTCCAGTCCCACAAATTCCATCGAGTTCAACCCTTTCACCGGATCCCACACATGGAACATGAGCACAAAAGAAAAAACGATTGGAAACAGTCCAAATACCAGGAACAGCAACAAAAATGGGCTGATGAGCACATAGGGTGCGGCAGCCGGTTTGAGCAACGGTTTCATCAGCGGCTGGCCCTTCTTTGCACCAGGCGATGTGCGTCCTTGAGCGCCTGGTCGATGGGTTTGTTTTTGTTGAGTACCAGATCCAGTTCGGCGTTGACGATTTCTTCGGCCACGCTGTCATTTTTGAAGACTTGCGTCGGCTTGATCTGCATCGCGGTCGCTTTCCAATCCAGTCGGGCTTTTTGGCCACCCAGAAAGGCGACCGGCTGGCTAAAAAAGTCGCCGCTTTGCGCCGCGATCAATGCGGGAAATGCGTTGTACTTTTCAAACGCCAGTTGCTGCTGGCGGGTGTTAAGGGTGAGGTGCTGAATCAGGTCCCAGGCTTTGTCCTTATTCACCGCTTTTTTGGGAATGGCGTAAAAGGTTCCGCCCCAGGAAGTGGCTACCCGCTCGGGCAGGGCCGTCGAACGCCACAGCCCACTGGTGTTGGGTGCCAGCCAGTTTTGGAGGTGCCCACCCAACCAGGCACCCATCATTTGCACCGACACGGTGCCACGCTTAAGTGACTCGCCCCATTCGTTAGACCAAGCGTTGATCTTCGCGTCCAAACCTTGTGCCCTGATTTTCTGGGCCACTTCAAAGCCTCTTCTGAAACGTGGCGAGCTGTCGATGACCGATTTGCCTTGCGCGTCGAAATAAACACCCTGACCTTCAGGGATGCCGGTTCGGATGACGATGTCTTTGACGTCACGAGCATGGGCCACCAAATAAGCCCCCGTGCTTTGTTTGATTTTTTGGCCACCTTGAATGAAGCTGTCCCATGACTGCGTCAACTCTGCCTCGTTGACTTTGGCCTTAACCAGCAAGTCATGGCGGTAAAACATGGCCCCAGGCCCAATATCTGTGGGAATGGCCACTTGGCCGTATTGCGCAGAACGGCCCTGTGCCAAGGCATAGGCGACCATTTTGGAGGCATGTTGGCCAAAGGAGTAAGGCGCCTGGTTCAGATCTTCCAAGCCACCACTTTGCGCAAACCGCCCCAGGTAGCCGTATTCCAGGGTCATCACATCGGGTAGACCAGTTGAGGTGGCCAGGGCCGTGGTCATGGCAGTGTGGTGATCGGCATATTCGCGGCCCACCACTTTGACGTCAACGTCCGGGTTTTTCTTCTGCCACTCTTGCAGTGCGGCTTTGACAATGTCATCTACGGCAGGGAACGCGGCCACCGTCAAGGTCGTTTTTTGGGCCATCGCCCAGTTCAAAGACAAGGCGCAAATAACAAACACCGCTGTTTTTTTCATGAAAGCCTCTTGTTTTGAAAGCGCTTTCATTTTTCAACATGGCCACATCAGTGTCAAGAGAACCGAGGGTTTATCCCGGTCTATTCCAGCGTGTCAAGTCAACCCAAAGCAGCAAGAAGGCCACTTTAAATACGGCCTTTTCTGGGAGTAGCGTCTGAACAGTAGAGGTCTAACTTGCTCAGATGTAATACAGACGATCCCGGACCAAACGGGCAGCGCGGCGGGTCATCAGGGTCTCCAGATCACGGACCGGGCTTTGGGACTGGCTGGCTCGGTCCATGGCCACTTGCAGGTCGCTCATCAGGCGTGGGTCGGTCTGGGCCATGGACCACAAACGTTCGTCAGCGCGGCTGCGGGCCACATGGGCCGACCAGGCATCCAGGCCGGTCATCAGGTTTTGCGCCAGGTGGCGCGTCAGGCCGCGCAGAACAACGATGGCCAACACGGCCACGGCCCACAGCGCCAGCCAAGCGGCCACCACATGGGATTCGGCCCAGCTGTCGATCATCTGATCGACACCAACGACCAATGCGGCCACGCCTGCAGCCAGCAAGAGGTTCGCGAGGGTTTTGCTCGAAGAGCGGGGGGCTGTGTTGACAGCAGGCATGGCGGGCAAGGTGCCCAAGACAGATTTAGCGGTGGTGTTCATTTTGTGTTCCCTTGATTCAGTTTTGTTTTCTTTGGCAATCCAAAACAACAAAACCATATGTCGAATCATAGGGTTTTTACCAATGTTGTTCAACTTTATCTTCTTAATGGCCTTCATTCATAATGGTGATAGTTGAAAACAAACCCATGCCCTCCGCCATCCCCCACTCTTTTCGAACCCTTGACCTGAATTTGCTGCGGGTGTTCGACGAGGTGATGGCCGAGCGCAGCCTGACCCGGGCCGCGCACAACCTGGCGCTGACCCAACCGGCCGTGAGCAATGCCTTGCGCCGATTGCGCGAGGCCTTGGGCGATGAACTGGTGCGCCGCCACGGACACGGCATCGAACCCACGCCCCGGGCGCTTGCGCTCTGGCCCAGTGTGCGCGAGGCCCTGCGCCAATTGCAGGCGGCCATCGTGCCCAGCGCTTTTGAGCCGCAGCAAGCCAACAGCACCTTTGTGCTGGCCATGGCGGACGCCACCGCCGCCGAACTCATGGGCGGGTTGGCGCGCGAACTGGAGCTGCAGGCGCCGGGCGTGTCCTTGCGTGTGCTGCCCCTGACCACACGCGACCCGCGCAAACTGCTGAGCGAAGACAGCGCCGACATCGCGCTGGGCTACTTTCCGGCGGTGCTGGCCGACCTGACGGCTCGCGCCCAGTCGGGCGAGGCCATCCCCTTTGAACACCAGCGCCTGTATTCGGGTGAGTACGTGTGTGTGATGCGCAAGGGCCACCCGCTGGCCAAGCGGCCCATCAGCCTGCAGGACTATTGCGCGGCTCGCCATTTGCTGGTCAGCTTTTCTGGGCGGGCTTATGGCTTTGTGGACGAAGCCTTGGCCGCCATCGGGCAGCAAAGGCGCATCGTGCTCACGGTGAACCAGTTTTTCACGGCCGGGCGGGTGGTGGTGAACTCCGATTTGCTCACCGTGCTGCCGCGCCACTTTGTGCCCACCACCGGCATGTCCCATGAACTGGTGCTGCACGACCTGCCTTTTGACGTGCCGCCTGTGCAAGTGCACGCCATTTGGCACCGCAAACGCCAACAAGACAGCCCACACCAATGGCTGCGCGCCCAACTGCAACAAGTGGCGCGGCAGGCATTTGGCAACCCTCTGCCAACCAGCGACATCCCCACATGAAGATCCAACTCCTGTCCGACCTGCACCTGGAGTCCAACCCCGACTTCATGCCCAGCCCGGCGCCCGGTGCCGATGTGCTGGTGCTGGCGGGTGACATTGGCTCTTACCAAACTGGCTCGGCCCTGGCCCAGGCGGGCGACGGCGACTTTGGCCTGGCGCGGTTCTCGCCGCTGCACGGCTGGCCCACACCCGTGCTCTTTGTGCCCGGCAACCACGAGTACGACGGGCTGGACTTTGACGAAGCCCACACCCGGCTGCACCAAACCTGCGAGCGGCTGGGCATCACTTGGTTGGAGCGCGAGGTGCTGCATCTGGGCGGCGTGCGCTTTGCGGGCACCACGCTGTGGACCGATTTTGACGCGCTGGGGCCGCTGGCCGGGCAGCCCATCCCCGACCCGCTGACCGACAAAATTCCGGCGCACTTCAGCCACCCCAACAGCCAATACACACGCCAACTCAAAGCCCGCGACAAGGCCTTTCGGGCCGCCAACTATTACCTGCGCAAAACGCTGACCACGCGACAAGGCGAGCCTTGGCTGGCCGAGGACCTGCGCGAGCAAGCCCTGCGATGCCAGGACTGGCTGAGCGCTGCGCTGCGCGCGCCTTTTGCGGGGCCCACCGTGGTGGTCACGCACTTTGCGCCCAGCTTGGGCAGCGCCGACCCGCGCTACGGCCGGGTGCCGGGCACAGCGGGTTTTTGCAACGCGCTCGACCACTTGCTGCCACAGGCCCAGTTGTGGCTGCACGGCCATTTGCATTGCCCGAGTGACTACACCCAAAACGGCTGCCGCGTGGTGGCCAACCCGCTGGGTTATGCGCGCAAAAACGAACAGGTGACGTTCCAAGCGCAATGCCTGCTGGAAGTTCGAGGCACATAAGGCCCAGCACGCACGTGGCCGAAAAGGCGTCCACGCCAGCCTCTGATTTCATGACCTAGGTCAAGGCTTCACGGCCCAGCGCGGCTTAAAGTGAAGTCTTCTTTGATCCGCAACAGGAGACCCCTCATGAAAATCTTATTGGCCGTTGACGGCAGTGAATACACCAAAAAAATGCTGGCCTATCTGACCACGCACGACGAGCTCTTCAGCACGAACAACAGCTACACCCTGCTGACGGTGAACCCCCAACTGCCCCCCCGCGCTCGCGCTGCTGTGGGCAAAGACATGGTGGACGCCTATCACCGAGAGGAAGCCGAAAAAGTGCTCAGCCCGGTCACCAAGTTTTTGCTGCGCCACGGCATCGACGCCAAGACCGTGGCCAAAGTCGGCCATGCGGGTGAGACCATCTCCAAAACCGCCGACAGCGGCAAGTTTGATCTGGTGGTGATGGGCTCACACGGTCACGGCACCTTGGGCAACGTGATCATGGGCTCGGTGGCCACCCAGGTGTTGGCGCACTGCAAAGTGCCTGTGCTGCTGGTGCGTTAAAGCGCTGGATTCAGCGGGCGTTGAGCCCGTCAAAGCAGGTGCTCATCACCAAGTCGAGAATTTGATCGTCGGTGTGTTGCTCGCCCATCTTGAGGAACTCGAGCACCGGGTCGCAGGCCCGGGCAAACAAGGTGTAGAGCACCGCGACCGCGGGCAGCGCCTTGTTGATCTGGCCCTGCGCTTGGGCCTCTTCGATCCAGCCGCCCAAGGCATCGCTGACTTCCATCAAGCCGTCCATGTAGTCCTTGCTGGCCATCAAGGTGGCACGCAGGCTGGAGTTCTGGCTGGGCAATGAGGGCATCAGGCCTTGCAGTTTGAGCGTCATGGTCCAGCGGGTCACGGCCTTGATCTTCTCCAGCGGGGCCAATTGGGGGTCGGTGCTCTGGATCACCTCTTGCGCCCGGCGCATGGCCGTGACCATGGCAGCGCAGGCCAGCTCTTCCTTGCTGGTGAAGTGTTTGTACAGGCTGGCTTTGGCGATGCCCACCTCGGCGGCCACCTCGTCCACCGTCATCGCGTCAAAACCTTTTTCGGCCAACAGGCGGTTGACCGACTGGATGATGGCGGTCTCGCGGGCAGCGAGCATCTGGACTTTGAAGGACTTCTTGGGCGCGGTCACGTTGGTGGTGTTCATGCAACGATTCTAGCCGTGCGGCCCAAAAAAAGACCGCATGGTAACCCTTGGATACGGCCGGGTCTTTTCAAGACCCCGCAAGCACACCGGCCACGCCTTGCTGCACGGTCCAGCGCCCCTGCAGCCCCAGCCGGGCTTCGGGCTGGGCCGGGTGTGGGGTGGTCAAGAACTGCGCATCCAGCCGTTCAGGCCGGATGTCGATCAGGGTGTAGCCCCGCTCGTCCGAGCGGGCGTGGCGGATGTCTGGGTTCTCGCGCTGGATTTGCGCCATGAGTTTGGTCGACATGCCCCGGGTGGACACCGAGGTGGTGACCAACTCGCTGGCCACCACGGGCGAGCGCTCATCGCCCGCTTGCACGCGCAAGTGCGCCGCCACATTGGCATGGATGTCACCGCCGAGCATGACCACATCGCTCAGTCGCGCATCGGCCACCGTCTGCAAGAGCCGCGCCCGCGCTTGGGGGTAACCGTCCCAGCCATCGGTAAATGCGCTGCGCCCCAAGGGGGTCTGTACACCGCTGCTGGCCATCAAGGTGGACTGCGCCAGCAGTTTCCAGCGCCGCTGGCTTTGTGTGAGGCCCGCCGTGAGCCATTGTTCTTGGGCCTGACCGAGCATGCTGCGCGCCGGGTCGGCCAAGGCATCACAGCCCATGACCACGCGCCCACCCCCGCGCATCAGGTCGGGGCAGGCCTGGTGGTCGCGGTGCTGGCGGCAGTCCAGGGTCCACAAATCGGCCAGCGTGCCCCAAGCCATGCGGTCGTGGATACGCATCTGGCTGGGCTGCTGCGGATCAGGCCCCAGGCGCAGCGGCATGTGCTCAAAATAAGCCTGGTACGCCGCCGCCCGTCGCTGCAAGAACACCACCGAGTCGGTGAAGTTCTTGTCGAGATCGTTGGCGTAATCGTTCACCACCTCGTGGTCGTCCCAGGTCATGAGCCAGGGGTGGACCGCATGGCAAGCTTGCAGGTCGGGGTCGCTCTTGTAGTGCGCATGGCGGGCGCGGTAGGCGTCCAGCGTGGTGGGCATGCCGCCTTCGTGGGCGCGGATTTTGTATTGTTTGTTGCTGCTTTCGTAGATGTAGTCACCCACAAAGAGCACCAAGTCCAGATCTTGCGCGGCCATGTCGCGGTGCGCAGAAAAGTGGCCTTGCTCGTAATGCTGGCAAGACGCCAGGCCCAGGCGCAGGCGGCGCACAGCCTCGTTCAAAGCCGGGCTGGTGCGGGTGCGGCCCACCGGGCTCACGGCACTGCCGGAGCTGAAGCGGAACCAGTAATGCCGCCCCGGCTGCAGGCCATCGGCCAGCACATGCAGGCTGTGGCCCCGGCGGGCGTCGGTGCTCAGGCGCCACTGGCGCAGGGGTTGGCGCAAGGCCTCGTCGGCAAACAGCTCACACACCACCGAAGCGCCCGATGCCTGGTGGGCGGCATCGGCCTCATCGATGCGCAAACGCGTCCACAGCACCACACTGCCCGGCTGCGGCTGGCCACTGGCCACGCCCAAGCTGAAAGGGTTGACCCGCCAGCGCGGCGGCGCGCTTTGCGCCCGCACGCCGGGTGTGACCCACGGCGCCAATGCGGCAGCCAGCGCCGCGCGGTGCCAATCGCGGCGTGACCAAGTCGGGCTGAGGCGGGGGGTGATGGGCATGGCGCGTGGGGTGTTGGGCGTTGCGGTTGGCATGTTAACCGGGCGCATCGGGGGTGACAGGCCGCACGGGCAGGGGACGGCACAATGGGCAACATGAGCGCATCGACCCGCCCCCGCAAAGACAACCTGGACGCCTTGGCCGTGGGCACTTTGCTGGTGTGCTGCATGTTTTGGGGCTTCCAACAGGTGCTGGTCAAAGCCACCGTGGCCGAGTTGCCGCCGGTTTTTGTTTCGGCCGTGCGCGGCTTGGGGGCCACGCTGCTGCTGTGGCTGTGGTGCCAGTGGCGGGGCGTCAAGCTGTTTGAGCGCGACGGCAGCTTGTGGGCCGGATTGCTGGTGGGCTGCTTGTTTGCCGCCGAATTTGCCTTCATCTACATCGGGCTGCAACACACCACCGCCTCGCGGCTCACCGTCTTTTTGTACACCTCGCCTTTTTGGGTGGCGGCCTTGCTGCCTTTGTTCATCCGCACCGAAGGCCTGAAACCCTTGCAATGGGTGGGCATGGCCTGCGCTTTTGCGGCCGTGGTGTTTGCCTTGCGCGAAGGCTTTGGCGGCGGCGGTGCCACGGGCGACCTGATGGGCCTGGCCGCAGGTGCTTTGTGGGGTCTGACCACCGTGGCCATCCGCGCTTGCAACCTGACACGCATCTCGGCTGAGAAGCTGCTTTTTTACCAACTGGCCGTCAGCACCGCCGTGTTGGTCGGGGTCTCACACGGCATGGGCGAGCCTTGGGGCGGCAGCTGGAGTGGCTTTGCCATCGGTTCGGTCGCGGTGCAAACCGTGGTCGGTGCCTTCGCCAGCTATTTGGCCTGGATGTGGATGCTCGGCCACTACCCGGCCACCAAGATTTCGGCCTTTGTTTTTTTGACGCCACTGTTCGCCCTGTTGTTTGGCCTGCTCTGGCTGGGCGAAGCTGTGACCCTGACCTTGGTGCTGTCCCTGGCCTTGGTGGCCGTGGGCATTGTGCTGGTCAACCGCAAATGAACGCCCCCAAAACCCTTGAACGTTTTCGCTTTTTGAAAGAAACCCATGACCTACCAAGCCCTGCAAATCCACAAAGACGACGCCGGTTACCGCTGCACCTTGCAAACGCTGGATGACAGCGCCTTGCCCGAAGGCGACGTGACGGTGCAGGTGGACTACTCCACCCTCAACTACAAAGACGGCCTGGCCATCACCGGCAAATCGCCCGTGGTGCGCAAGTTCCCGCTCACGCCCGGCATTGACCTGTCGGGCACCGTGACCGAGAGCCAACACCCGCTGTTCAAAGCGGGTGACCAAGTGGTGCTGAACGGCTGGGGCGTGGGCGAAAGCCACAGTGGCGGCTTGGCGCAAAAGGCGCGCCTGAAGGGCGACTGGCTGGTCAAACTGCCTGCCGCTTTCACCCCGCGCCAGGCCATGGCCATTGGCACCGCCGGTTACACCGCCATGCTGTGTGTGATGGCGCTGCAAAAGCACGGCGTCACGCCAGGCAGTGGCGACATTTTGGTCACGGGTGCGGGCGGCGGAGTGGGCAGCGTGGCGATCGCGCTGTTGGCCAAACTGGGTTACCGCGTGGTGGCGAGCACAGGCCGCCTACAAGAAGCCGACTACCTGCGCCAGCTGGGCGCGGCCGACGTGATGGACCGGGCCGAACTGTCGGCCCCCGGCAAGCCGCTGGCCAAAGAGCGCTGGGCGGGCGTGGTCGACACCGTGGGCAGCCACACCCTGGCCAACGCCTGCGCCAGCACGAAATACGGCGGCGTGGTCACGGCCTGCGGCCTGGCGCAAGGCATGGACTTTCCATCGAGCGTGGCGCCCTTCATCTTGCGCGGCGTAACGCTGGCGGGTATCGACAGCGTGATGGCCCCGCGTGCCGTGCGCGAAGCCGCTTGGGCGCGTTTGGCCCAGGACCTGGACACTGCGCAGCTGGAGCGCATGACCCGCGAAGTGGGCTTGGCCGACGCCATCGGTCTGGGCGCAGAAATTTTGGCGGGTCAGGTGCGTGGGCGGGTGGTGGTGAACGTGAACGCTTGATAACGCCCTGCAAGTGCTCGCCACCGAAGCACTGGTCAGGGGCAAATCAAAGGGTCAACGCTCACTTGCCAAACAAGTGAGTCACTTTCTGCCACGCCAGCAGCAACCAGCCAGAGCGTTCCACTTCGGCCTGCGCCACCAGCAAGGTTTCACCCACAGGCTTGCCGTTCGCTGTGGCGACCACTTTGCCGATCACGGCGCCTTTGGCGATGGTTGCTTCCAGGCCCGGCTTGAGTTCGAACTGGGTCTGCACTTGCTGGCCACGGGGCACCGTGAGCATCCACGGTGCGCCCAGCACAGCCGCCACCGTGTCGGTCTTGCCAAAGCTGACCTTGGCGTTGGCGACCACCGCATTGGGCTGAATGGGCGTGACTTTTTCAAACTGGCTGTAGCCCCAACCGAGCAGCTCACGTGTCAGGTCGGCACGCGCCTGCGCGCTGTAGGTGTTGAGGATGACCGAGATCAGACGCATCTCGTTGCGCTTGGCGGATGTGACCAGACAAAAACCTGCCTCTGCGGTATGGCCAGTTTTGAGGCCGTCCACGCTAGGGTCGGTGTAGAGCAGGGCATTGCGGTTGCCTTGCTTGATGCCGTTGTACTTGAACTCGCGCTCGGCATAGATCGGGTAGTACTCGCTGCCATCGCGGATGATGGCGCGGGCCAGGATGGCCAGATCTTTCGCAGACGATTTGTGTGCCGGGTCGGGCAAGCCGGTGGGGTTGACGAAGTTCGTGTTGGTCATGCCCAAGCGTTGGGCTTCGGCGTTCATCAACTTGGCAAAGCCCGCTTCGGAGCCCGCCATGTGCTCGGCAATCGCCTTGGACGCGTCGTTTCCGGACTGCACGATGATGCCGCGCAGCAGGTCGATCACGGTGGCTTGGCTGTTGAGCGGCAAATACATGCACGACTCGGCGCTGGTGCCTCGGCACCACGCGTTTTCGCTCACGGTGACCAGGTCAGTGGGCTTGAGTTTGCCGGTGCGCAGTGCCTGCTCAACGATGTAGCTGGTCATCATTTTGGTGAGGGAAGCGGGCGGCAAGGCTTCGTCGGCGTTGGCCGAAGCCAACACTTGGCCGGAGTCGTAATCCATCAGCAACCACGCTTTGGCAGGCAGGGCAGGCGCGTTGTCGGCCAACGCGACTTGGGCCGCCAAAGGTGGTAATGCGTTGGCGGCGAGCGCCGCTTTTTTGCCGGGTGCAGCTTTTTTGTTGGGCACCGCTTTTTTGCTGGTAACAGCCTTCTTGGCGGCAGAGACCTTGCTCGCCGTGTTTTTGCCTTCGGCTTGTTTGGCCGCGAAAGTTGCGGAGCTGGGCAGCAGAACGCCAGCGGCGACGGCGAGGAGGACGGAAAGGAGAGAAGAGGTCTTGATGTGCATGGCTTTGTTCGGCTGAGCGCTGATTGTCGCTGAACCATTAATGTAGGTGGCCAGCCATTCGAGGGGCGGTTGATTCATGGGCCCAAGGACCCGATTCACGGCGCACAAGTCAGCCCTCAAGCCACCGCCAGCCTTGCATCTTCTGACAACAAGTCAATCAAGTCCCGCGCAAAGCCCGGCAGCTCGTCGATGTTGCGCACACAAATCTGCATGGACCGGATGGCCCAAGCGTCAGACAGAGGCACCAGGCGGATGGCCATGCTGCGGGCATGGCGGCGGGCAGCGGATTCGGGCAGCACGCCCACGCCCACACCGGCTTCGATCATGCGGCAGGCCGACTCGAAGCTGCTGACCTGGATGCGCACCTTGAGCGGCTTGTTCAGCTGCTCGCACTCGCGGTTCAAGAAGGCGTGCAAGGCGCTGGCTTCGTGCAGGCCCACATGGTCAAACTCCAGCGCGTCAATGAGCGGCATGCTAGGCAAGTCGGCGACAGGGTGGCCATCGGGCACCACCAGCACCAAGCTGTCCGACCGGTAAGGCAGGGTTTGCAGGGTTTCGGTGCGCACAGACCCGGCCACGATGCCGATGTCGGTCTTGCCGTCCATCACAGCGCGCACGATTTCATTGGACAGTTTTTCTTGCAGGTCGATGTTCACATCGGGGTGCGTGGCCAAATAACGCTTGAGCACCTCGGGCAAAAACTCACCTAAAGCGGTGGTGTTAGCGTACACACGCAGGTGGCCTTTGATACCGCTGGCGTATTCCTGCAGGTCGCCGCGCAGGTGCTCGATCTGGCCCAGCACCAGCCGCGCCCGATGCACAAAGGCCTGGCCCGGTGGTGTGAGCGTCACGCCCTGGCTGTGGCGGTTGAGCAGTTTGGCCCCGATGCTTTCTTCGAGGTTCTTGATGCGCGTGCTGGCCGCAGGCAGCGAGATGAACGAAGCCTCAGCCCCTTTGGTGAGGCTGTTGGCTTCGGCCACCCGCACCATGAGGCGCAAATCAACCAGATCGAAATGAACAGACATGGGGGGATTGTGCCAGCGGGGGCGGCCCCCTCATGGCTCAGCGCTCGCGCAGCAAACTGCGCGCCAGCAGCAGCACAGGCGGGTCGACCATCTTGCCGTCCACACTGAACGCGCCGCCGCCTGCCGCCACTTCGGCGGCCAGCACGCGGCGAGCCCAGTCGCGCTCGGCATCGGTCGGGACCAGGGCCTGGTGCACACCCGCCACCTGCGCGGGGTGAATGCACAGCTTGGCCCCAAAGCCGAAGCGTCGGCTGCGCTGGGCGTCTGCAGCCAGCACCTCGGCGTCTTGCGTGGCGGTGGTCACACCATCCACCGGGGCTGGCAAACCCGCACGGCGCGAAGCCACCACCATCGCCAGCCGCACTGGGGCCAATTCGGCTTCGTCGGGTCCGCAGCGGAGCCCCAAATCGGCCTGCAAATCGATGTGGCCCAGACCCAGGCGCAAGGTGCCTGCTGCGCGGGCGATGGCGTCCATCTGCCCCACGCCCTCGGCGCTTTCTATCAAGGGCAAAACGCGTTTGCTGCTGGTGCGAAAAGCCTGCTCGACCTGCTGCGGGTTTTCGGCCTTGGGCAGCATGAGCGCGCCCAGACCCGTCAGGATGGCCACGGCAGCCAGGTCGGCCTCGTGCCAGGGGGTGCCTGCCGGATTCACGCGCACCAAAAGGCGTGCGCGTTCGGCCGCATCAAAATCCTTCCAAGCATCCATCAGCGCGGCGCGGGCTGTGTCTTTGGCGTCCAGCGGCACAGCATCTTCGAGGTCGATGATGACCGCATCGACACCACTGGCCAATGCCTTGGCAAAGCGCTCGGGGCGGTTGCCGGGCACAAACAAAAAGCTGCGCGCCTGCGCCAAGCGCGAAGGCTCTGGCGTCACACTCATGGCAGCAGCGGGCCCACCGTGGGCCAGCTGGCCACTTGCCACAGCGCGTCCACACTCTGGCGCATGGCTTCGGGCGTGGCACCGCCGCTGAAGGCCGCCAGGCGCAGGGCTTTGTCGGTGATCTCTTTGCGCGACAAGGTGTTGCCCGGGTCGCCCTTGGGCTCGTCCACACGGCCGTGCAGCACGCGGCCATCGGTGGTGGTCACCGTCACTTTGCCGATCCAGCGCTTGGGGTAAGCGCTGTCCACTTCGGCGTCGAGCACCATGCTGACTTTGTCGCGCAGGGCCTGGGTGGCTTGGCTCAAAAAGTCGCGGTCGAATTCGGTCAGGCCCGCGTGGCCGTGTTGCGCCACCAGCGCCAACACCGTGCCCATGGAAAACTTGCTTTGATGCACCGTGACGGGCCGCACCACCGGACCGAGCACGTCGATGGCACCTTGGTGCACATGCGTCACCACTTGGGCCAGGTCATCCAGCTTCAAACCATGCGTCTGCATGACATGCAGCAGCGCATCGGCCGCTGGGTGAGTGTGGCGGCAGCTGGCGTGGTACTTGAACGAGGTCTCGGCCGTGGCCCAGCGCGTGCCCAGGCCATCCACCAAGCGGCTGGGGTCGGCATCACTCGACATGCCCACGGCCATGCCTTGTGGACCTTCCAGAATTTCTGCTGCGCCCGTGAAGCCGTCTTTGGCCAAATAAGCCGACATCAAGCCTGCCCCGGCAGCGTGTGCGGTGTGCAGCTGTTTGCTGTCGGCGGCGGTGCGCAAAAATTCCCACAGGCCCGCCGACTGCGTGCCCGCCGAGCCCAGCGCGTGCTGCATTTGCTGCGCGTTCAGGCCCAACAAATGGCCCACTGCCGCTGCTGCGGCCAGCGTGCCTGCGGTGCCGGTGGTGTGAAACACGCGGTAATGCGAGCGCCCCAAAAATTCACCCACACGGATGCCCACTTCGTAGCCAACCACCGATGCGGCCAGCAGCTGCTGACCACTTGCACCCAGGGCCTGCGCCACCGCCACCGCAGGCGAAAACACCACCGTGGCCGGGTGGAACACCGAGCCGTTATGCACATCGTCTTGCTCGGCCACATGCGAGGCCGCCGCGTTCGCCATGGCGGCCAAATACGGCGTGGTGCGGGCGCGGTTGATGATGACTTCAGAAGGCCCTTGGGCCGGGCCCATGGCCTGCGCAAAGCGGGTGATGCTCTCCACCGGACGCGAGCCGTGCCCTGCCACGGCCGAGCCAAACCAGTCGACCAGCAGGTCTTCGATCTTGCGGACCACCGGCTCGGGAATGTCTTCGAAGCGCAGGCTTGCGGCAAAGGCGGCGAGTTGGGCGGTGTTGGATGACGTGCTGTGTGCCATGGCGGTCTCGTTGTCCTTGGGTTTAGGGTGGCAGGGTCAAATGGCTTTGTTCGTGCGCAGCGCTTGCACCGCCACATCGTCCAGGCCCAGCTCGCGCAGGATGGCCTCGGTGTGCTCGCCCACGGCAGGCACGGCGTCCATGCGGTAGTCGTAACGGTTGTTGCGCCCGGGCGGCAACAGGGCGGGGATGTGGCCCGCAGGGGAGCGCACTTGCTGCCAGCGCTCACGCGCCTTGAGCTGCGGGTGCGCCCAAACCCCGGCCATATCGTTCATGCGGGCATTGGCAATTTGCGCTTGGTCCAGCCGCGCCTCGACGTCGCTTGTGCTCATGCGGGCGAACATGCCCACGATGAGTTGCTTGAGCTGCGCACGGTTCTCGCTGCGCAAGGCGTTGGTGCAAAAGCGCGGATCGTTGGCCAGTGCGGCGTCGCCCAACACCACGTCGCAAAAGACTTTCCACTCGCGCTCGTTTTGCAGGCCCAGCATCACGGTGCCACCATCGCCCGCTGCAAACGGGCCATAGGGGTAGATGCTGGCGTGCGAGGCGGCGCTGCGCGGCGGCGGGGTGGCGCCGTCATGTGCGTAGTACAGCGGGTAGCCCATCCACTCGGCCAGCGCTTCGAGCATGGACACATCGATGTGGCTGCCCTGGCCGGTTTTGCCGCGCAAGAGCAGGGCGGAAAGGATGTTGGTGTAGGCGTACATGCCCGCCGCGATGTCGGCGATCGAGTTACCGGTTTTGGACGGGTCCTCAGGCGTGCCGGTGATCGACAACATGCCCGCCTCGCTCTGGATCAAGAGGTCGTAGGCTTTTTTGTCGCGGTAGGGGCCATCTTCGCCGTAGCCCGAGATGTCGCACACGATCAACTTCGGATGTGTGGGGCTGAGCGCCTCAAACGACAGGCCCATGCGCGCGGCTGCACCAGGGGCCAGGTTTTGCACCAGCACATCGGCGCTTTGCAGCAAGCTGTTCAGCACGGCCATGGCGTCGGGGTTTTTGAGGTCGAGCGTGAGGCTCTCTTTGGACCGGTTGGTCCACACAAAGTGAGAGGATTGGCCGCGCACCCGCGTGTCGTAGGCCCGCGCAAAATCACCCGCGCCGGGGCGCTCGATCTTGATGACGCGTGCGCCCAAATCGGCCAGTTGGCGGGTGCAAAAGGGCGCGGCAATCGCGTGTTCGAGAGAGACGACGGTGATGCCGTCCAGAGGTCTTGGCGATGTCATGTCAGAACGGATGTCAGAACGAACGGGGCAGCCCGAGGATGTGCTCGGCCACGTAGCTGAAGATCATGTTGGTCGAGACCGGGGCCACCTGGTACAGGCGGGTCTCGCGGAACTTGCGCTCGATGTCGTATTCACACGCAAAGCCAAAACCGCCGTGCGTTTGCAGGCAGACGTTGGCCGCTTCCCAACTGGCCTTGGCCGCGAGGTATTTGGCCATGTTGGCTTCGGCCCCAGCGTTTTGCATCGCGTCGATTTTTTCGCAGGCTTTCCAGCGCATGAGGTTGGCAGCTTCCAGCTCAATGAAGGCGTCGGCAATCGGGAACTGCACGCCTTGGTTTTGGCCGATGGGGCGGCCGAACACCACACGGTCTTTGGCGTATTGGGTGGCTCGGTCAATGAACCAGTAGCCGTCGCCAATGCACTCGGCCGCGATCAGCACACGCTCGGCGTTCAGGCCGTCGAGCAAAGTCTTGAAGCCCTTGCCCTCTTCACCCAAGAGCGCGTCTTCGGGGATTTCGAGGTTGTCAAAAAACAGCTCGTTGGTCTCGTGGTTGACCATGTTCAAGATAGGCCGCACCGTGAGGCCGTTGCCGATCGCTTGCTTGAGGTCAATCAAGAAGCACGACAAACCTTCGGAGCGCTTGGTGACCTGGTCGGCAGGCGTGGTGCGGGCCAGCAAGATCATCAGGTCGCTGTGCTGGATGCGCGAGATCCAGACCTTCTGGCCGTTGATGACCCAGCGGCCGTCTTTTTTGACGGCGGTGGTTTTGAGCTTGGTGGTGTCGCTGCCCGTGGTGGGCTCAGTCACGCCCATGGACTGGATGCGCAACTCGCCTGTGGCGATCTTGGGCAAGAGAAAATTTTTCTGCGCGTCAGAGCCGCTGCGCACGATGGCGTTCATGACGTACATCTGGCCGTGGCACGCGCCCGAGTTGCCGCCCGAGCGGTTGATCTCTTCCATGATGACCGAGGCCTCGGCCATGGACAGGCCCGAGCCGCCGTATTGCTGCGGGATCAGCGCGGCCATCCAGCCCGCCTTGGTGAGGGCGTCGACAAACTCTTCGGGGTAACCACGTTTTTCGTCGACCTTGCGGTGGTACTCGTCAGGGAACTGGGCGCACAGGGCGCGCACGGCGTCGCGGATGTCTTGGTATTGGTCGGGTGAGGTGTGCATGGTGTTGGTATAGGTGAAAAGTTTCAAGCCAAGGTGGCTTGCGCTTGCATGGTGAGCCAGCCTTCGTGGTCGCAGGCCCACAGCTCAACCGTCTTGCCGTCGGCAGACGGGCGGCCGTTCAAGCGGAAAGGGTGAAGGTCAAAGGTGGGGCGCACGGCGCGGAACTGGAACGAAGCCAGCCGCACTCCGGGCACTTGCCTGCGCACCAGGTCCACCAACAAAGTAGCAATGAGCGGACCGTGCACGATGAGGCCGGGGTAGCCCTCTTCTTGCGTGACGTAGCTGCGGTCGTAATGGATGCGGTGCCCGTTGAAGGTGAGTGCCGAATAGCGAAACAACGACACCGGATCGGGCACAAATTCGCGCTGCCAGGGCGCGTCAGCCTCAGCCGCGGTGGGTGGCACTTCGGGCGCACCGGGCACAGCCGCTGCGCGGTAAACGATGTCGTGGGTTTCGGTCAGGCACAGACCTTGGGCGTTGCTGAAAGCATGCTCGACTTCGACAAACAGCAGGTCGCCCGTGCGGCCCGATTTGTGTTTGACCGAGGCGATGCGCGAATGCTTTTGCGCGGCGTCGCCCACACGCAGCGGGTTGTCGACCTGCCAATGCAAGCGTCCCCCGGCCCACATGCGGCGCGGCAGCGGCACGGGTGGCAAAAAGCCCCCGCGCAAGGGGTGACCGTCAGGCCCGATCTGGCTTTGTGGGGCCTGCGGTAAAAAGTAGAGCCAGTGCCACAGCGGTGGCACTTCACTGCCCGCGGCTTGGCGGGGGTCATCGCGGTCGAGCAAGGCACTTTGGCCACGCAACGGGGCGGCCACGATCTCGTCAGCGAGTGTTTCGTTGCGGCCCTCCCAGCTGCGCAGGTGCGCAACCTGATCGGCGTCTAAGGTGGTGGGGGTGTTCATAAGTTCGATCTTCGCCGAGTCGGGGCCACGGGGCCGTCTGTGTTTGTGAAAGTCCGCCTTTGTCAGTCCAAAAGGGGCGTTCAGGCGCTGCCGGTTTGCGCGGCGCTCCACTGCTCAAGCAGCTCGCGCTTGAGCACCTTGCCACTCAGGGTCATGGGCATCTCGGGCACCAGCACCAGCGCCGAGGGCCGCTTGTAGGGCGACAGGTGTTCGTGGGCATGGGCCTTCAGGGCCTGCAGGTCCAGCTGAACGCCCGGCTTGGCTTCGATGAAGGCCAAAATGTCCTCGTTGCCATCGGCCGCTTTGCGCCCGACCACCGCCGCTTTTTGCACACCGGGCCAGGCCAGGAACACGGCCTCGACCTCGCCGGGGTAGACGTTGAAACCGGAGCGGATGATCATCTCTTTGAGGCGACCCACCACCTGCAAAGCGCCGTCAGCATCTTGTCGGCCCAGGTCGCCGCTGGCGTACCAGCCGCCAGTCTTGATCACCTGAGCCGTGATCTCGGGGTCACGGAAATAACCGGGCATCAGGCCTACGCCGCGCATCCAGATTTCGCCCGTCTCGCCAGCAGGCAGGTCTTGCCCATCGGGGCCCATGATGCGCAGCTCGGCCCCCTCGACTAAGTAGCCCGCGCTGGTGTCGTTGCGCTGTTCGTTCAGGCGGCACAGGGTCAAAGCGCCTGCGTATTCCGACAGGCCATAACCATGGTGCAAGGGTTTGCCAAAACGCGCTTCAATCGCTTGCTTGACACTCAGGTCCAGCGGTGCAGCGCCTGTGTAAACGTAGCGCAAATCCGGAGCGACCGGCTGCCTTATGCCTTGGCCATCCAGCCAGCCCAGCAAGCGGGTGAACATGGCGGGCGGGCCTTGCAGCTGCGTGAGGCCATGGTGGGCCAGCGCGTCAAACACATCGGCCGGATCGAACTGACTGCGCATGAGCAGGCCCGATCCCGCATGCAAGGAGGCCATGAGCACCGTGCCCAGACCAAAGATGTGTGTCATGGGCAAATAGGCGTAAGACCGGTCCGAGGCCCAGAGCTGGCGCGACTGCGCCGACACCCGCGCAAACTGCAGCAAGCCAGCGTGCGTAAGCATCACACCTTTGGGCTGTCCGGTGGTGCCCGACGTGAAGATGATCGCAGCGACCTGCTCAGCCAGCTCACCGCTTTGTGCTGTGTCATGCGGATTGACGAGCGTGCGCTGCAAGCCGGGCAGCACGCTGGCCTGGGTGCCGTGCTGCGCCGCGTGCTGGCGTGCCGCCTCGGACACACCCACCGTGAAATACAGCACACGGGCATCGGCCTTGTTGGCAAAGGCGGCCACTTCGGATGCCGTCATGCGGGCATTGACGCCGCAGGCCCAGGCCCCCACACGGCTGCAGGCCAGCACCAGGGCCACATGCTCGGGACAGTTTTCGGCGGCCACCAGCACACGGTCGCCCACACGCACACCCGCTTGGCGCAGCTCGGCTTCGAGCAGGTCCACCTGCTGGGCCAACTGGCCCAGCGTCATCACCCCTTGCGTCAAATACAAAAAGGGGTGCTCAGGGGCCTGTGCGACGCGTTCATCAAACAGCTGATGAATGCGCGTGTGCGGTGAGTTCAATTGCAAAGCCATGTTTTATTCGAAGGTCATGCCTTTGGTGACCTCGGCCCACAGCGCGTGTTCACGGCGCATACGGTCGGCAAGGTCAGCGGGTTTGGCGTTCCAAATCACGTAGCCTTGGTCCACCCAGCGCTTGTTCAGCTCGGGGTCTTGCAAGGCACGGGCTGTGGCGGCGGTGATCTTCTGGCTGAGTTCGGCACTCATGCCCAGCGGGCCATACAGGCCGTACCAGCCGCCCACGTCGTAATCACGGATGCCCAACTCGGTCATGCTGGGCAGCTGCGGCAGGGCCGGGTTGCGCTCTTTGGACGTCACCGCCAAAGGCCGCACCTTGCCGCCATCGATGTGGGCCTTGGCCCCACCCACGATGTCAAACATCATCTGGATCTGTCCGCCCATGACATCGGTCATGGCCGGGGCATTGCCCTTGTAAGGGACATGGGTCATGTTGATGCCCGCACGGCGCGCGAACAGCTCTCCGCTCAGGTGGTTCGAAGCGCCCATGCCCGCCGAGCCATAGGCCAGCTTGCCCGGATTGGCTTTTCCAAAGGCCACCAACTCGGGCAAGGTTTTAAAGGGCTGGTTCTGGTTGATGACCAGCACGTTGGCGTAGCTCAGGATGGTGGCCAGCGGGGTCATGTCCTTGAGTGGGTCAAAGGCCATGGCCTTGAGCACATGGGGGCTGATGGTCATGGTGGGGCTGGCGGCATAGAAAATTTCCAGCGAGTTGGGTGCCGACTTGACCACGGTGTTGCCTGCCACCGCACCACCTGCACCTGGACGGTTTTCCACGATCACGGGCTGGCCCAGTTCGCGGCTGAGCACGGGCGCAAACACACGCGCCGATGAGTCCACGGGTCCGCCTGGGGCATAACCCACGATGAGTTTGACGGTGTTACTGCCTGTGGACTGGGCCCACAGGGGCAGGGCAGTTGCTGTGCAAGCCGCCCCCAAAAGGGCCATCAGTAAACGGCGCTGGGTGGATGAGGTTTTGGTCATGCTTTGTCTCCTAGGGTTGTCATCGGTTTTTACTTCGGGAACTCGGTGGGGCCGCCGCTCAAGGGGGAAGGGCCCAGTTCTGCGCACGCGCCAAGGTGGCACGGCAGTCGGCCACCATGCGCTCGATCAGGTCGGCGCAATGCGGGATGTCGTTGATGAGGCCAATCACCTGACCGGCAGCGACCACGCCGCCATCGATATCGCCCGACTGCAGGGCCTGGTTGCCGCGCTGGCCAGCGACCAGATGGCGGATGTCTTCAAAGCTGCAACCGCCTTCGCGGTTTTCGGTGGCCACCACTTCTTGCGAGACCGCGTTGCTCCAAGCCCGCGTGGTGTTGCGCATGGTGCGGAACATCAGTTTTGTGTCGCGCTCGGTGGCGCCCACCAGCGCTTGTTTGATGTTGTCGTGCACCGGCGCTTCTTGTGTGACCAAAAAGCGCGTGCCCATGTTCACGCCCTCGGCACCCAGCGCCATGGCCGCGGCCATGCCTCGCCCGTCGGCAATGCCGCCGGAGGCAATGACCGGCACACGCAGCGCTTGGCACGCCAAGGGGATCAGCACCAGGCCGGGCACATCGTCCTCGCCGGGGTGGCCAGCGCATTCAAAACCATCGATGCTGATCATGTCCACACCGTTGCGCTCGGCGCTCAGGGCATGGCGCACCGAGGTGCATTTGTGCACGATGGTGATGCCCGCGTCCTTCATGCGGCCAATGAACTCTTTGGGGCTGTTGCCCGCCGTCTCCACGATCTTCACACCGCTGTCGATGATGGCCTGCAGGTACTCGGCATAAGGCGGCGGGTTGATCGAAGGCAAGATGGTGAGGTTCACACCAAAGGGCTGATCGGTCAGTGTGCGGGTGCGGGCGATCTCAAGCGCCAAGGCTTGTGGTGTGGGCTGGGTGAGCGCTGTGAGCACACCCAAGCCCCCCGCGTTGGACACGGCCGAGACCAGCTCGGCCTTGCCTACCCACTGCATGCCGCCCTGAATGATCGGGTAGCGAATGCCCAGGGCTTCGGTGACGCGGGTTTTCATGCCGCGATCAGTTCAAGGTGATCTTGGCGTCACGGATGATGCGCGCATAAATTTCGGCATCGGACTTGATCACCTTGGCAAAGTTTTCTTGCGTATCGCCGCCGGGAATCAGGCCCATGGCTTCGATCTTTTCACGCACATCGGGCAGCTTGAGGATGCGTTGGATTTCTACGGAGAATTTGTCCACCACCGGCTTGGGCGTGGCCGCAGGCAAGAACAAACCAAACCAGCCCAGCGGCTCGAAGGAGTTAAGGCCTTGCTCCTTGAGGGTGGGCACATTGGGCAGCCACGACAGGCGCTCTGTGCCCGTCACGCCCAACAGCTTGAACTTGGGGAAGTGCTGGCGCGATGAACCCGCGTCCATGAAAGCGGTGGACAACTGCCCACCCAACATGGCCGTGACCAAAGGCGCTGCGCCTTGGTAAGGGATGTGCAGCAGGTCCATGCCTGTTTGCATGTTGAGCAGCTCCCCTTGCAGGTGGGCCGAGGTACCGGGGCCATAAGTGCCAAAGCTGTACTTGCCGGGACTGGCCTTGACCAGCTTGATCAAGTCGGCCAGGTTGTTGACCGGCAAACTGGTGCTGGCCGCGAATACGCTGGGGCTAATGGCCACGCGGCTGATGGGCGTGAAGTCTTTGATCGGGTCGTAGGGCAATTTCATCAGCGAAATTTGCTGGAGCAAAGCCACGATGCTGAACAGGACGGTGTGCCCATCGGCAGGCCCTTTGGCCACCAGGTTGGCCCCGATGGTGCCGCCCGCACCGGGCTTGTTGTCGACCACCACGTTTTGCTGCCAGTTGTCTTGCATCTTTTGCGCCACCATGCGGGCCAGCACATCGGTGGCGCCGCCTGCGGGATAAGGCACGATGAACTTGATGGGCTGGCTGGGGTAAGCGGTCTGCGCTTGGGCCGTGCCCATCAGCGCCAAGCTGCTGAGCGTGGCCAGGGCCATGCGGCGGGTGAAAGTCTTTGTCATGCCTTGTCTCCTTGGTGGTTTTGTCGTGAAATGACGCTGAAAAATCTCAAGCCCGGGCCTCGCGCACCATGTTGCGGCCAATGATGATTTGTTGTATCTGGGTCGTACCCTCATACAGGCGAAACAGGCGCACGTCGCGGTAAAAGCGCTCGATGCCGTATTCGGCCAGGTAACCCGCGCCGCCCAAAATCTGCACCGCCCGATCGGCCACACGGCCACACATCTCGGACGCGAACATCTTGCAGCACGAGGCTTCGGTGGACACGCTGCGGCCTTCGTCGCGCTTGCGGGCGGCGTCGATCACCATGCACTCGGCCGCGTACAGCTCGGCCTTGCTGTCGGCCAGCATGGCCTGCACCAGCTGGAACTCGGCAATGGACTGGCCGAATTGCTTGCGGTCGATGGCGTAGCGCAGCGCGTCATCGAGGATGCGCTGGGCCACGCCCACACACACGGCGGCCAGGTGGATGCGGCCTTTTTCGAGCACCTTCATCGCGGTCTTGAAGCCTTGGCCTTCTTGGCCACCAATCAGGTTGGCGGCGGGCACACGCACGTTGTCAAACATCACGTCGCAGGTGTGGGCGCCTTTTTGGCCCATCTTCTTGTCGTTCTTGCCCAGGCTGATGCCAGGCGATTGGGCGTCGACGATGAAGGCCGACACGCCGCCCGCGCCCTTGTCGGCCGGGTTGGTGCGGGCCATGAGCGTGAAGATTTTGGAATGCGGCGCATTGGTGATGTAGCGCTTGGTGCCGTTGACCACGTAATGGTCACCGTCCAGGATGGCGGTGGTGCGCAGCGATGCCGCGTCCGAGCCCGCATCAGGCTCGGTCAGTGCAAACGAAGACGACAACTCGCCCGTGGCCAGCTTGGGCAGGTAATAGGCTTTTTGTTCTTCGGTGCCGTCCATCAAAATGCCCTGCGAGCCGATGCCCACCGTGGTGCCGATCACCGAGCGGAAAGCGGGCGAGGTCTTGCACAGCTCAAACAACAGACGCGACTCTTCTTCCATGGTCAGCTCCAAGCCGCCATAGGACTCGGGGATGGTCAGGCCAAACAGACCCATCTCGCGCATCTCTTGCACGATGGCTTCCGGGATCTCGTCGGTGTCGGCGACTTCGTTCTCGGCAGGCACCAAACGCTCGCGCACAAAACGGCGCACGGAGTCGAGCAGGGCTTCAAAGGTTTCGGGGTCTCGGATCATGACTTGCTCACAAGGTTTCAAAGGTGCCGAGGATGGCTGTGGACTGGCTCGACAGCGTGCCGCCGTTGCCGTGGGCAAGTGCGGTCTGGGCGCCCTGCACCTGGCGCTCGCCGCCTTCGCCGCGCAACTGGCGCACGGCTTCGATGACAGTAAAGATGCCGTACATGCCCGGGTGCGTGCACGACAAGCCGCCGCCGTTGGTGTTGACCGCCAGGCGGCCACCGGGTGCGATCGCGCCGCCTTCAACAAATGCGCCGCCTTCGCCTTTTTTGCAAAAGCCCAGGTCTTCCAGAAAGAGCAAGGTGTTGATGGTGAAGGCGTCGTACAGCTGCACCACGTTCATGTCGGCGGGCGTGAGGCCTGCCATGGCAAAAGCTACGCGCCCGGACTGGCTGGCCGATGTGACGGTGAGGTCGTGCATGGACGAGACCTGGCGGTTCCAGTTGGCGGTGGCGTTGCCCAACACGTACACAGGTTTCTTCGGCAAATCGCGCGCACGGTCGGCACGCACCAGCACAAAGGCGCCGCCGCCGTCGGTGACCAGGCAGCAGTCGCGCACCGACAAGGGGTCGGACACCATGCGGGCCTTGAGCACCTCGTCAATCGACAGCGGATCGCGCATGAAGGCTTCGGGGTTGCGCTGCGCCCAGGCGCGTGCGGCCACCGCCACTTCGGCCAACTGGCGTCGGGTGGTGCCGTACTCGTGCATGTGCCGGCGCGTGGCCAGCGCGTAGGCGCTCAGCGGCTGCATCGGGGCGTAGGGGGTTTCGTAGGGCTGCGGGTCCATCACGCGGCGGGCCTGCGCGATCTCAGCGCGGCCAAAGGTGGACGTGCGCTGCGTGCTGCCGTAACACACCAGCACCGCGTTGCACTGGCCCGACTGCAAAGCCATCATGGCAGGCAAGAGGTGCGCCACAAAACTGGAGCCGCCGAGCATGGTGCCGTTGATGTAGCGCGGGTTGATGCCCAAATACTCGGTCACCGGCATCGGCCACATGGTGGACAGCACACTGGCCGTGCACAGGCCATCGATGTCGCTCATCTTGAGTCCTGCATCGGCCACGGCGGCGTGCGCGGCGCGGGCCAGCACTTCCATCTCGGTGAAACCCGTGGCTTCGCCGCAACCGAAAGTGGCCACGCCCGCGATGGCGGCGCTGCCGCGCAAAGCTTTGAGCGCTGAGGACGAATGCACCGCAGCCGACGCGGCCGGGCCACGGGGCACGGGCTTTGCCGTAGCAACGGCATCGACCGGGTCAAACACCACCACGCCTTGGCCCTTGTCGACCACCACACGGGCTTGCACCCGCTGGCCCACCTGCACTGCGTCGACAGGGGCCATTTCAACCCGGCTCATCAGGCGAACACCTTCATCCAGATCGATCAGGCAGACGTTGTAGTCGCCACCCGCGTCGGGCTTGCGGCGCACCGTTGTGACCGAATACACCGTGCCCAGGCCCGTGGGGGCCACCAGCGCGAGTGCGTTGCTGCCGCAGTGCGGGCAGACCTCACGCGGAAAGTAAATGTGCTGCCCGCAATCACCGCATAGCTGAATCAGGAAGCGGCCTTCGGCCAAGGCGGCTTGGTGCTGCGCGAACACGCCGGAATTTTTGTTTTCTGAAGCCATGGTCATCGCCTCAGATCGGGTCCCAGCTGAACACGTCACCCGATCGGTCCAAATCGAAGAAGCTGGACTTGAGCGCGGGCATGGCCTGGTCGAGCACCGACTGCGGTGTCCAGCCCTCGCTGCGGTGCACCGAGCGGATGGGGCGCGGCTGGCTCATCAAAAAGATTTCGTTGTTGCGCACGGCAAAGACCTGGCCGTTCACATGGGCCGAGTCGTCGCTGGCCAGGGCCACGGCCATGGGCGCGATCTTGGCGGGCGTCATCTGCTTGATGCGCTCGACGCGGGCCTGCTCTTCGGGCGTCTCGGTCGGGATCGAGCCGATCATGCGGCTCCAGGCAAAGGGCGAGATGCAGTTGGAGCGCACGTTGAACTTTTGCATGTCGAGCGCAATCGACTTGGACAGCGCGGTCACGCCCAGCTTGGCCGCCGAGTAGTTGGCTTGGCCAAAGTTGCCCACCAGCCCCGAGGTCGAGGTCATGTGGATGTAGTTGCCGCTTTCCTGCTCCTTGAAGTGCGGAGCGGCGGCGCGGCTGACGTAAAAAGCGCCATACAAATGCACCTTGAGCACCGCGTCCCATTCGTCCATGCTCATCTTGTGGAAGAAGCGGTCGCGCAAGATGCCTGCGTTGTTGACCACCACGTCGATGCGGCCAAAGCTGTCGATGGCCGTCTGGATGATGCGGGCTGCGCCTGCGGCGTCAGACACGCTGTCGGTGTTGGCGGCGGCCTGACCGCCCATGGCTTGGATTTCGTCCACCACTTTTTGTGCGGGGCCTGCGTCATGGCCTTCGCCCGAGACGGACGCGCCAATGTCGTTGACCACCACCTTGGCACCTTCACGCGCCATGGCCAGCGCGATGTCGCGGCCAATGCCGCCACCAGCGCCAGTGACGACCACGACTTTGTCTTCTACCAATCGAGCTTTGCTCATGTTGTTCTCCTGAAAATCATGGGATGAAGCGCTGGGGTGCCAGCGTCACCCCACGGGGGGTTGATGTATCTTGCGGCGTCCAGTGATTCTGGACAATCTTGAAATGCTGAAGCGGGGGTTTGGGATTCCCGAACTCAGGGATTGCCCTTGGTTTTGGATCACGAAACCCAGACTCTTGAACTTTGCCTCCCCGGGGGAAGACCATGGCTTCGTCACCCCGGACGCAAACATTGACCCTGTCACCCCGGGCGAAGACCCGGGGTCCAGGGTCCTTGCAATCCATGGATCCCGGATCAAGTCCGGGATGACAGTTAGAGATCGATTCCGGAATGACGGCCTGAGAGCAAGTCCGGCGTGACCATCTAGAAGCGAGTCCGAAATGACAAATGAAAGCACACACGGCCCGTCAACTTTTGTTTTGAGCTGGCCAGGCAAACAAGGGCGGCTGCTTGGTCAGAAAGCGGTTGACGGCTTCGCGGTGCTCGGCGGTGCCTGCGGCCAAAGACTGGGCTTGTGCTTCTGAGCTCAGCATGTCTGGCAGGCCACCACCCAAGGCGTTGTTCAGGCTGCGCTTGATCAAAGCCACGGCAGCAGGTGACGCGCCCACAAAGCTGCGGGCCATGGCCTGCGCACGGGGCAGCAGCTGGTCGGGCTCGTGCAGCTCCATCACGATCCCCAGCCGCAAGGCCTCTTGGGCGTCGATGTCGCGGGCAGACAGCATGATTTCTTTGGCACGCTGCACGCCCACCACGCGGGGCAGGGTGTAGAGCGCACCCACATCGGGCACCAGGCCGACCTTGAGGAAGGACATGTTGAACCAGGCGCGTGGGGTCGCCAGCACGAAATCGGCCGACAAGGCAAGGCTGAAACCCGCACCTGCGGCCGCACCGTCGACCGCAGCGATCACCGGACGGTCGAGGGTCAGCAGCAGCTGCACCCAATCGTGCAAGGTCTGCATGCGGCCGAGCCAGCCGCCGTTGTCGAGGTTGGCGGTGGCAATGTTTTTCAGGTCACCACCCGAGCAGAAATGCCCGGCTGCGCCCGTCAGGACCACGGCGCGGATGGACTTGTCGTGCTGGATGTGTTGCAAAGCCACCGCCAGCTCGTCGCGCATGGCGGGTTCGAGCGCGTTGCGTTTGCTGGGGCTGTCAAAGGTGATGGTGGCGACCTGGTCGGTCACATCGAATTGCAGCAAAGAGGGAGAGCTTTTGGAGGGGATGATCATGAAAGGCTTCCTGAATAGTCTCGGCCACCGGCCAGGGAACTGCCACCGTCCACCGCCATGATGGCGCCGGTGACGAATGCGGCGTGCGGCGACGCCAAAAACAGCGCCATGTCGGCGATCTCTTCCACACGCCCCATGCGCTGCAGGGGCACGGACTGTGTCATGCGCTGCAGCGCTTCGGGCGTGGGTGCCAGGCGGCGGATGCCTTCGGTGTCGCCAATCGGCCCCGGCACGATGGAGTTCACCCGCACGCCTTCAGGTCCCCATTCCATGGCCAGCACCCGCGTGAGCATATCCACGCCCGCCTTGGCCGCGCACACATGGGCTTGCAGCTTGGTGGGGTTGAAAGCCTGTGGCGCCGAGATGTTGATCACGCTGGCACCCGGGCGGCGCAGGTGCTCATAGCCCGCTCGCAGCACATGGAAGGTGCCGTTCAGGTCAATGTCCACCACCGTCTTGAAGCCGTTGGCCGACATGCCCAAAGCGGGTGCCAAAAAGTTGCCCGCCGCACCCGACACCAACACGTCAAACGGGCCAATCGCGTCACGCGCTTGCTGCAGCGCAGCGGCAATGCCAACGGCGTCGCGCACATCGGCGCTGTAGCCTTCAATCTGTGTGCCGTGTTGGCGCAACTGGTCCACCGCTTGGGCCACGCGCTCGGCGTTGCGGCTGGCAATCGCCACCTTGGCCCCGGCCTGCGCAAACGCGGTGGCGATGCCCAAATTGATGCCGCTGCTGCCACCTGCCACAAACACCGACTGGCCTTTGAAACTCAGAGGAATTCTCATGGGGTCTCCTTCACTGATGTGGTGTTCAAGCGCGCATGTTCTTGTTCTTGCAGCTGCCGCCACAAGATCTTGCCCGTGCCGGACTTGGGCAGCACGTCCATGAAGCGGACGATGCGGGGTGCTTTGTAGACGGCCATGTGCTCGCGGCTCCAGTCGATGATGTCTTGCTCCGTGACTTGGCCTTTGGCGTCGGGCTTGAGCACCAACAGCGCCATCACGTTTTCGCCGCGCTGGGTGTCGGGCACAGAGATGACGCAGGCCTCGTGCACCGCAGGGTGTTCGTACAGGGTGTTTTCCACCTCGGCAGGCCAGACCTTGAAGCCCGAGACGTTGACCATGCGCTTGAGGCGGTCGCGCATGAAGAAGTACCCCTCTTCGTCCACGCTGGCCAGGTCACCCGTGCGGAAAAAGGTTTGGCCATCGAGCTCAAAAAATGAGCTCTGGTTGGCCTGCTCGTTTTGCCAATAGCCGCGCATGAGTTGCGGGCCGCGCGTGACCAGCTCACCCACCTCGCCCACAGGCAACTCGCGCAGGGTTTCCGGGTCCACGATGCGGGCGTCCACCCCGGGTGTGATGACGCCCAAGCACTGGCGCTTGCCGCGTGCAGGGGGGTTGCCCAGCAAAAAGGAGGCGGTCTCGGTCATGCCATAGGCTTCGTTGTAGGCGATGCCAAAACGCGTTTGCAGCAAGTTCGCCACCGTCTCCGGCATGGCCGCGCCGCCACCCGCCAAAGCCGACAAGCTGCTCAGGTCGCGCTGCGCGGCAGCCGGGTTGGCAAAGAAGTCGATCAGCATGGCGGGGGGTGCAGACCAAGTCGTGACGCGGTGCTGCTCGATCAAGCGCGCCGCTGACGCCGCATGCCAGCGCGGCAGCATGACCACGGTGGCGCCCAGCGTGATCGGCACGTTCAGGCCGCCCTGCATACCCAGCATGTGGAACAAAGGCGCGACAGCCAAAAACACCGAGTCCATGTGCATGCTGCGCCAAACCTGCGCAGCCATGTTGGACGCCAGCACCGTGGCGTGGGTGTGCATGCAGCCCTTGGGGTGGCCGGTGGTGCCCGAGGTGTAGGGCAGCACACACAGGTCGTGGCTGCCCGGGTGCTGCGCGGGCGCGGGCAAGGCCTGTGCAATGGCGTCTTCGAGCCCGTGCAGGCCCGGGGCCTCAGTCCACTGGCGCGGGGCGAGCACAACTTCAGGAACTTCGTTGCTGGCGGGTTGCGCGGGCAAACCTTCTGAATACGCATGCACCAGCACGGCTTGCAAAGCATCACCCTCGCCCGGCTGCAGCAGCGGCATGACTTGGGGCAACAACTCTTGCGCCACCACAGCCACGCGTGCGCCGCTGTCTTGCAGGTAGTAGCGGATTTCGCTCTGGGTGCACATGGCGTTGACCGGCACCACCACCGCCCCGGCGCGCATGATGCCGTAATAGGCCGCCACATATTGCGGGCAGTTCTGGCTCATCAGCAAAACCCGGTCGCCGCGTTGCACACCCAGCCGTTGGGTCAGATATCCGGCCAGCGCTTCGACGCGTGTGAGCAGCGCCGCGTAGGTCAACGTGCTGCCGCAAAAGATCACGGCGGGCTTGTTGGGGTAGCGCTCGGCCGCGACCTGCACGTAATGCGTGAGCGGCACCTGCGGCAGGCTCAGCGTGCGCGGAACGCCTTTGGGCCAAAAGGGTGTGGACGATGGGCTCATCACAGGCTTCTGGAGATCAGCTCTTTCATGACCTCGCTGGTGCCGCCATAGATGCGGGTCACACGCGAGTCGACAAAGGCGCGGGTGATGGGGTACTCCATCATGTAGCCGTAGCCGCCGTACAGCTGCAGCAATTCGTCAAGCGCCTTGCCCAGTTCTTCAGTCGCAAACAGCTTGGCCATCGCGCCTTCTTGCACGGTGAGCTTGCGGCGCAGGTGTTCACCCAGGTACTGGTCCACCATCATGCGCACAGCCGTGGTCCGCACCTTGATTTCGGCCAGCTTGAAGCGGGTGTTCTGAAAATCTAACAGCGGCTTGCCAAAGACCACGCGCTCCTTGGTGTAGCGCACCGTCTCGTCAAACATCGCCTCCATCTTGGCAGCGGCACCCAGCGCGATCACAAAACGCTCTTGTGCGAGTTCCTGCATGAGGTAGGCAAAGCCCTTGTTCTCTTCGCCCAGGATGTTGCTCACGGGCACGCGCACGTCTTCAAAAAACAGCTCGGCGGTGTCGGCCGCTTCCTGGCCCATTTTGTCGAGCTTGCGGCCTTTGCGAAAACCGGCGCGGTCGGCCTCGACCAGGATCAGCGAGACGCCTTTGGCACCCAGCTCGGGCTCGGTCTTGGCCACCACCACGACCAGGTCGCAGTTCAGGCCATTCGAGATGAAGGTCTTGGCACCGTTGATGACGTACTCATCACCCTCGCGGCGCGCCGTGGTGCGGATGGCTTTGAGGTCGCTGCCCGCGCCCGGCTCGCTCATGGCAATGGCCAGAATGACTTCGCCCGTGGCGCATCGGGGCAGCCACTGGGCTTTTTGTGCAGGCGTGCCCAGGCGCTCGATGTAAGGCGCCACCACGTCGGAATGCAGGCCAAAGCCCAAGCCGCTCACGCCCGAGCGGCCGATCTCTTCAACGATCACGGCCGCGTGGCCGAAGTCGCCGCCGCCACCGCCCCATTGAGGGTCCATGGTGGCGCAGAGCAAGCCTTCGCGCCCGGCCTTGAGCCAGGTTTCGCGGTCGACCTTGCCGTCTTTGTCCCACTGGGCTTGGCGGGGTTTGCATTCGCGCTCCAGAAAGCGGCGCACGGTGGTGCGCAGCATTTCGTGGTCTTCACGGAAGACGCTGCGGGGGAAAGTGAGGATGCTGTCCATACGCGCCTCAAGGACGGCCGCCGCCGCAAACCAACACCTGGCCGCTGACGTAGTTGGACTCGGGGATGCAGAACATGTAGACCGCGCCCGCGGCCTCTTCGGGTGTGCCGCCCCGGCCGAGCGGGATGGTGGATTCGGCGGCCTTGAGGCGGTCGGGCTGCACGCCCACTGCGATGGTGCGGCCCTGAATCTCCACGCTGGCGTCACCCGCCGTCAGGGGTTGCGTCAGGCGCGTCATGATCAGGCCAAAGGCCACGCTGTTGACGTTGACCTTGTAGCGGCCCCACTCTTTGGCCATGGCTTTGGTCAACCCGTTGATGCCCGCCTTGGCCGCCGCGTAGTTGGCTTGCCCTGCGTTGCCGTACACGCCCGAGGTGGACGAGATGTTGACCACCTTGCGGTGCTTGGACAGGCCCGCTTCGGCCTCTTTTTTGGCCGCGTCGCGAATGAAGCCCGAGGCCGCACGCAGGATGCGAAAGGGCGCGGTCATGTGCACGGCCAACATGGCTTCCCACTGCTCGTCGCTCATCTTTTGCAGCACGTTGTCCCAGGTGTAACCGGCGTTGTTGACAATGATGTCGATGCCGCCGAATGCGTCGAGCGCAGTCTTGACAAAGCGGTCACCAAAGTCGGTGTCGGTCACGCTGCCAATGCAGGCCACGGCATGGCCGCCGCTGGCGATGATGTCGTCCACCGTGCTTTGCGCGGGCACGCTGTCCAGGTCGTTGATGACGAGGCGTGCGCCCTCGCTGGCGAGCTTGATCGCGATTTCACGGCCGATGCCGCGGCCGGAGCCAGACACCAAGGCCACCTGGCCTTCGAGTTTGCGGGTCATGGGGAATCCTTTGGAATTTGGTTTTTAAAAGTGGGTTCAGGCCAGGGCCACCACGGCGTCGCCCGTCAGCTTGACCTGGCCTTCGGCGTTGGTGGTGGTCAGCGACAAGCGCACGCGGCGCTCGCCATCGACTTCAAACTTGTCGATCACTTGGCCGGTGCAGGTGATCTTCTCGTGCACCCGGGTCATGGCGGCAAAGCGCACGCTGTAGTCACGAATCGCCGTTTGCGGCACCCAGTTGGTGAGCAGGCGCGCCAGCCAGCCCATGGACAACATGCCGTGCGCAATCACGTCGGGCAGGCCCGCGATGTGCGCGAAGTCGGTGTCGACGTGGATCGGGTTGTGGTCGCCCGAAGCGCCGCAGTACAGCGCCAGCGTGAGGCGCGAGACGGGTGGCAGCTCCAGCGCGGGAATGGCGTCGCCCACTTGCAGGGCATCAAAAGAGGGGAGTGTCATGGGGGTTTCCTTATGCGCTGGGGCCGTGGCGCAAAACCGTCACCGCACGCAGGTCGGCCACATGCTCGCCACGTTGGTTGCTCACGCGGGTTTTGCGCAGCACGAATTCGAGTGCGCCGCCTTTTTTGTCATAGATGTCTTCGATGCGCTGCTCAAAACGCAGCACATCGCCCGCATAGGCCATGCGGTGAAACGTGAAGCCCTGCTCGCCATGCAGCAGCTTGCGGTAGTCCATGCCCAGCAGGTTGCGGATCGCGGCCGGGTCGGGCGACTCCATTTCAAGACAAAACAAAAACGTAGGCGGCACAGGCAAAGCCGGGTGCCCGGCGGCGCGGGCGGCGGCTTCGTCGGTGTAGACCGGGTCGGTCTGGCCCGTGGCCTTGGCAAAAAATTTCAGACGGCCCTTTTCCACCAAGACCTCGAAGGCGGGCATGGTGTGGCCGATGAATTGGCGGTCGATCATGGTCAGGCCCCCTTCAGACTTTTTGGTACAGCGTCACCACGCAAGCACCGCCCAAGCCCAGGTTGTGCTGCAGCGCCAACCGTGCGCCTTCGACCTGGCGCTGATCGGCCTGGCCGCGCAACTGCGAGACCAGCTCATAGCACTGCGCCAGCCCGGTGGCCCCCAGCGGGTGGCCCTTGGACAGCAGACCGCCCGAGGGGTTGGTGACGATGCGCCCGCCGTAGGTGTTGTCGCCGTCCACGATGAACTTTTCGGCGGTGCCTTCAGGCGTGAGGCCCAGGCCTTCGTAAGTGATGAGTTCGTTGGCCGTGAAGCAGTCGTGCAGCTCCACCACATCGAGGTCTTCGGGGCCAATGCCTGCGGCTTCGTACACCTGTTTGGCCGCGTTGGCCGTCATGTCGTAGCCCACCACGCGGCGCATGTCGTCGCTCTCAAATGTGCTGGGGGTGTCGGTGGTCATGGCCTGCGCGGCAATGACCACGCTGGCGTCGAGCTTGTGCTTTTTGGCAAAGTCGGCCGAGCAGACGATGGCAGCGGCCGCGCCGCAGGTGGGCGGGCAGCACTGGTAGCGCGTGAGCGGGCCAAACACGGTGGGTGAAGCCATCACCTCTTCGAGCGTGAGCGTCTGGCGAAACACGGCCAGCGGGTTGCGGGCGGCGTGCTGTCGCGCCTTGACCGAAATGCGGCCAAAGGTGTCGGCGCGGATGCCGTATTCCTTCATGTAGTCCAGGCCCGCGCCGCCAAAGAACTGCGCGGCACGGGGCGCCGCTGCATCAAAGCCTTGGTGCGCGGTCATGGCCTCGGCAAAGCGGGTCATGGGCGATGGGCGGTCGTCGTATGCGCCTTTGAGGGCGCCGGGCACCATCTGCTCAAAGCCCAGGGCAATGGCACATTCGACCATGCCGCTCTCGACCGCCTGACGCGCCAAGTACAGGGCACTCGACCCGGTGGAGCAGTTGTTGTTGAGGTTGAAGACCGGGATGCCGGTCAGGCCCACGCCGTAAATGGCCGCTTGTCCGGCGGTGGAGTCGCCGTAAACGTAGCCCACATAGGCTTGCTGCACGGCGTCGTAGGGCACGCCCGCATCGTCAAGCGCGAGCTTGGCCGCCCGCGCACCCATGAGGTTGTAGGACTCGCTGGCCCCGGGTTTGGTGAAGGGGATCATGCCCACGCCAACGACGTGAACAGCGCGCTTGCTAACGGCCATGCCTGCTCCTTGAGGGTTCGATACGGACAAAGTATCGAACGGGAGCAAGGCTTCACCAATCGCCAATCAGGTCAAGATGATTGGCAGGAAATGACATTTGCAGGCCATCAACCTGCCAACGCTTCGTCCTCAGCAGGTTCGTTGTGCGCCTGACGGTAAGCGCCCGGCGTCAAACCCGTCCAGCCTTTGAAAGCACGGTGGAAGGTGCTGGCTTCTGAAAACCCGACCTTGGCCGCCACTTCGTTCAGGGGCAGATCAGACTGGGTGAGGTACTCGACGGCCACGTCGCGGCGCAGAGCGTCTTTGATCATTTGGTAACCCTGGCCTTCGCGCTGCAGGCGGCGGCGCAGGGTTTGGGGCGTGGTGGCCAGCATGTCGCTGACTTCTTCGAGCGAGGGCATTTCTTCGGCCAGGTAGCGGCGCAGCATGCGGCGGATGCGCTCGGTCAGGCTGGCTTGGTCGCGGTACTTGACCAGCAGACAGGCCGGGGCCTGGTGCAAAAACGCTTCCACGCTTTCGGTGTTTTGCACCACGGGCAGGTCGAGCCATTTGGCGTCAAAGCGGTAGCCCCATTCGCCCGCCATCAGATGAATGGGGGCCTGGAACAGTTTGGACGCATCGCTGCGACGGGCCACGTCACGGTCTTGGTAGACGACTTCATCCACCGGGATGCGCCGCGCCGCCAGCCAGCACATGACGCCATAACTGAGGAACATGAAGACCCGCACGGCGTAGGCCTGGCGGTCATTCAGGGTGTGGCGCGGACTCATGCGCAAATAAGCCACACCGCCGCTGACCACCAGGCGCGGCACAAAGTCGGGCAGCAGCGCGTGGTAGTAACGCAGCCCGGCGCGCAGTGCGTCGCCCAGTTTGCGGTGGCCCACCAGCATGCGGCAGCCCATGGCAAACGAGCCCAAAGGCAGCGCGGTGGTGCTCAGGCCCCAAAACTCGTCGCGGTGGTGGCGCACCAGCGCCGTCATCAGGCGGGCAAACTGGGTTTGGGTGACCCGCGCCAGCTTGGATTCGAGCAACGCAGGCAAGATGCCCGCCCGGCGCAACACGGCGGCACGCTGGTCTTCGTCCTCGATGGCCATGAGCATCTGCACCACCTGGTAAACCGCGATGGTGTGTTGGATGCTGTGCTGAGTGGAGGATGCGCTTGGCGTGCGTTTCATGGCTCGGTCGTGAAGGACAGAGCCCCTATCCTACGACTTTGCGTTGGCACAAAACATCAATTTCGGCGTCGTCGAGTCCCGCAGCGGTCAGCAGCTCGCGGGTGTGCTGGCCCTGCAGGGGCGCGGGGCGCTGCACTTCAAAGCGGTAGCCGCTCATCTGCACCGGCATGGCCATTTGTGTCATGGTCTCGCCCTGCGCGGTTTGCACCTGCACCCACATGCCCCGATCCTGAAAGTGGGGCAGCTGTTGCGCCTCGTCGAGTTTGAGCACGGGGGTCACGCAGCAGTCGGCGCCTGCCAGCACCTGCGCCCAGTGGGCCAGCGGGTGGGCTTGCACGGCCTGGGCCACTTCGCGCCGCACCCAGTCGTTCAAGGCCTGCGTTTTGGGGATGTGGTGCTCGGCCAGATCGGGGCGGCCCAGCAGGGCACAAAAGGTGTCCCAGAACTTGTGCTCGAAAGCGCCCACGGCCAAATAGCGGCCGTCTTGCGTGGGGTACAGGCCGTAACAGGGCAGCGCCCCGGTCAACTTGTCGCCACCGGGCGCGGGCACGCGGCCCCGGCTGTGCAGGCCAGCGAGCGGGATGACCGCATGGGCCAACACGCCGTCGGCAATCGCCACATCCACATGGCGGCCTCGGCCGGTGCACTGCGCGTCGAACAGCGCCGCGAGGATGCCCATGACGGCGGGCATGGTGCCGCCCAGCAAGTCGCCCATGGGCAGGTTGGACAGGGCCAGCTCGCCAGCGGGCGTGCCCACTTGGTCGGCCACACCGGCATAGCCGCAGTAGTTGAGGTCATGCCCGGCCTTTTGGCTGAGCGGCCCGGTCTGGCCGTAGCCGCTGATGCTGCAGTACACCAGGCGCGGGTTGCGTGCACGCACCACGTCATAACCCAAACCCAGCCGGGCCATCACGCCGGGGCGAAAGCCTTCGACCAGCACGTCGGCGGTCTCGCACAGCTTGAGCAATAGCTGCACGCCTTCGGGCTGCTTGAGGTCCAGGCGCATGCCGCGTTTGTTGCGGTTGAGCATTTCGCGCACCGCAGGCGAGGCGTAGTCGCCCGCGCCCAAGTCTTCGATCTTGATGACGTCGGCACCCAGGTCGGCCAGGTGCAGGGTGCACATGGGGCCGGGCAGCAGGCGGGTGAGGTCGAGCACGCGCACGCCTTGCAGCGGTGGGCGGTTGGGCTGCGAATTGAGGGCTGGGCTGTTCATGCGGCGCTGCCTTGCGCCACCGATTTGCGCAACTCGGTTTTTTGGACTTTGCCTGCGGCCGTGAGCGGCAGTTTGTCGCGGAACTCGTAGCTCTTGGGGCATTTGTAGCCGCTGATCAGCGCGTGGCAGTGCGCCGAGAGTTCTTCAGCGTTGGCCTGCGCACCGGGCTTGAGCACGATGACGGCGTGCACGGCCTCGCCCCATTTTTCGTGGGGCACACCAATGACGGCGCACATCGACACCGCCGGGTGGCTGGTGAGGGTGCTTTCCACTTCGGCGGGGTAGACGTTCTCGCCGCCGGTGATGACCATGTCTTTGATGCGGTCGATCACATACAGGTAGCCGTGCGCGTCCATCACGCCGCCGTCCCCGGTGTGCAGCCAGCCGCCTGCCAAAGCTTTGCGGGTGTCTTCTTCGCGGCCCCAATAGCCTTGCATCACCGCCGGGCCGCGCACCAGGATCTCGCCGGGTGTGCCGGGCGGCAATTCGCGCCCTTGCTCGTCGGCGATGCGGATCTCGGCCGACACCCCAGCCTGCCCGGCCGAGCGGATGCGCTCGCTGTCCAAGAAAGCCGCGTCGCGCAAGATCGGCAGCGCCGAGACGGCGGCCGAAGTTTCGGTCATGCCATAGACATGGATGAAGTTCACATCGGGGAAAGCCTGCAGCGCACGCCTGAGCAGCGGCAGCGTGATGGGCGCCGCGCCCCACAAAATACGCTCCAACTTGGGCAGGCCGTGCGGGTCAAAGCCGGGGGTGTCGAGCAGCATTTGCAGCATGCTGGGCACAATGACCAGGTCGTTCACGCCTTCTCGGGCCATGATCTCGACCACGGGCTGGGGCTGAAATGCAGGCACCGTCACGCAGGTGCCGCCCACCACCGTCTGGCCCAGCATGCGGCCCAGCCCCGCCACATGGAACATGGGCGAGGTGAGCAAGGTGACGTAATGCGGCGGGTTGGGCACCTCGGCCATGCGCCCCACCAGCGAGGCCCAGAGGTTGCCGTGCGAGAGCATCACGCCTTTGGGGAAGCCGGTGGTGCCCCCGGTGTAAACGATGGCGGCCAGGGTGTCGGGCGCGCTGCGCACGTCTTCCATGGGCAGGGCTGCGGCCAGTTGCGCCTCCAGCGGCAGATAGCCCGCCGGGGCCTGGGTTTCACCGATATACAGGCGCTGGCGCAGGGCAGACAGGGTCTGTGTGATGGCTTGCGCGGTGGCCATCAGGCTGTCGTCCACCGCCAGCGCGCTAGCACCGCAGTCGCCCAAGGCGTAGGCTACTTCAGCGGCAGTCCAACGGGTGTTGATGGGGTTGATCACCAGCCCCGCCCAGGCCCCGGCCAGCAGCAACTCGATCATGCGGTCGCTGTTCAGCGCCAGCACGGACAAGCGCTCGCCGGGTTGCAAGCCCAGCGAACGGAGCGCGGACGCGGTGCGGGCCACCCGGTCCACCAGTTGCCGGTAGGTCTGGCGGCGCGTGCCTGTGACGGTGGCGATCTTGTCGGGGTGCCTTTGCATCGAGCGGTGCAAACCAGCGGTGAGGTACATGCTTGTGTCTCCATGGGCACGGCTTGGTCGCAGGCCGTCCTTATGGGGAGATTGCACCGCGCAGGCGGGCCGGCCGCAATCGCTGCAAGACTCAAAGGCATTGGCAGAAAGTGACAAGCTGCCCATCGCCTGAACCCGACCAGCAACTGTCAGGGCGATGACCCCGGACCCAGGACGGCCGCAGCATCTCGCCGATAATCGGCGTTTTGAATTTTCAGCCCGGGCCGTGTCTGCGCCCAGGCTTTCTTCGGAGCAGAACATGAGCACCTTCCAAACCACCGGCGCACGCGCCACGGGCCTGGCCACCATCGCCGCTGACGGCACCGTGCTGGACACCTGGTTCCCCGCCCCCGAACTGGCTGCCGATGTGGCCGCAAGCGGCAGCACCCGCCTGACCCAGGCCGAAGCCGTGGCCGCCTTGGGCGCTGACGTGGCCCAGGCCCTGGTCGCCTGCAGCGTGCGCAACGCCACCGTGGTCGCCGTGCGCACCGAGATCAAAAGTCTGGCCGACGCGCCCGCCGACACCCACGACGCCTACCTGCGCCTTCACCTGCTGAGCCACCGCTTGGTGTTGCCGCACGGCGCCAACGTGACCGGCATCTTTGGCCTGCTGCCCAACGTGGCCTGGACCAACTTTGGCCCCTGCGCACTGGCCGATGTACCTGCCGCCCGCCTCAAAGCCCGTGGCACTGGCCGTGTACTCGAGATCAAGGGCCTGGACAAATTCCCCCAAATGACCGACTACGTGATCCCATCAGGCGTGCGCATTGCCAACGCCGACCGCGTGCGCCTGGGCGCACACCTGGCCAGCGGCACCACCGTCATGCACGAAGGCTTTTGCAACTTCAATGCGGGCACACTGGGCGCCAGCATGGTCGAAGGCCGCATCAGCGCAGGTGTGGTGGTCGATGACGCCAGCGACATCGGCGGCGGCGCGTCCATCATGGGCACGCTGTCGGGTGGCGGCAAAGAAGTCATCAAGGTCGGCAAGCGCTGCTTGCTGGGCGCCAACGCCGGCATCGGCATTTCGCTGGGCGACGACTGCATTGTGGAAGCGGGTTGCTACATCACCGGCGGCAGCCGCGTTCAAATGCCCGATGGCTCGGTCATGAAAGCCAAAGAGCTGTCCGGCAAAAACGGCATCTTGTTCCGCCGCGACTCACAGTCGGGCGCCTTGCACGCCATTCCGCGCAACAAGAGCTGGGGCGAGTTGAACGCTGAGTTGCACAAGAACTGATGCCATGTCCAAATTGCCCGTCAACTTGAAATCGGTGGCCATCGCCAGCCTGACATTGCCATTGGTGATGTGGCTGTTGCGCATGCTGTGGCCCGACATTTCCTGGGGCTTTTTGCTGTTGTTTGGCCTACAAGTGATGTTGATGCTGGCCACGCTGCAGTTGGTGGTGAGCAGCGTCTGGACGCCGACACGCCGTTTGGAGTTGCCCGGCAAAAACGCGGCGCTGCCCCGGCGCATCTTTGCGAAAAAGACTTCGGTCATGGCTTTTTTACGCGGCATGGTGCAACGCGCTCGAGGTGCGGTGGCCATGCTTTTAGGACGCTTGTTCAAGCGCAAAGCGGCATGAATTCACGACGGCTTCTGGTGCTGAAATCCGGCTGTGCAGCGGTCATGCTCTCGCTGCTGGCCCTGTTGGGTGGCCAAAGCCTGGCGCCCAACGTGCCCTTGCTGACCCTCTGGCTCTGGGCCTTAGGGGGCTTGGTGTCGCTGGGCCTTGTTTTTCTGGCGGGCGCCTGGCTGACCTTGACATTCAACCAATGGGTCTTGCGCAAGGGTGGTACCGACACGCAGTGGTTGTGGTTTGCCTCTGACCCGCCGGGCCTGAAACGACCCAAAAAATCACCGACCCACTGAGCGCCGCGTCCAGCCTGGGACGGGCGCCGTCCCATCAAACACCGGGTTTTGCGACCCTGGCCAGGTGCTGCTTGGCCAGTGCCACATACCAATCCAGACACCCCGGATTGGCCATGGCGTCTTTGTTGACCACCTTTTCCAGCGGCTGGCCCAGCATGAGTTTCTTGATCGGCAGTTCCTGCTTTTTGCCGGACAGGGTGCGCGGGATCTCGGCGACCTGGAAAATCTCGTTGGGGATGAAGCGCGGGCTGAGCGCCACCTTGATGGCGTTGTTCAGCTTGGCCTTGAGCACATCGTCCAGCGCCGTGCCCGGGCGCAGCACCACAAACAGCGGCATGTAGCTTTCTTTGCCCAAATACTCCAGGTCCACCACCATCGAGTCCATGACTTCGGGCAGGGCTTCAACGGCGCTGTACAGCTCGCTGGTGCCCATGCGCAAGCCGTGGCGGTTAATGGTCGCGTCGCTGCGGCCAAAGATCACGCAGCCTTCACCCTCGCCTTGTGCATTGCCAATGCGCAACCAGTCGCCATGCCGCCAAACACCGCCCATGCTGGCCGGGCCGTCGCCGCCACCGGGCTTTCGGCCGTGGCCTGCGGGGTACATCTCGAAGTAGCTGGCCAGGTAGCGGGCGTTGTCCTTGTCGCCCCAAAAGAACAGCGGCATGGATGGGATGGGTTGCGTGCAGACCAGTTCACCCACTTCGCCCAACACAGGCTCGCCCGCTTCGTTCCAGGCCTCGACCGCGCAGCCAAGTTCGCGGCATTGCATGACGCCGGGCTCTTGCGGCAACTCGCGATGGCCGCCCACAAAGGCGCCCGCAAAGTCGGTGCCGCCCGAGATGTTGCACCACCAGATGTCGGTGCCGATGGCCTTGAATTGCTCCACGCCCCAGGTCTGCGTGTCAGCCGACAGGGGCGAACCCGTGGTGCCCAGGGCACGGATCAGGGACAAATCACCGCAACGCGAAATGTCCAAGCCCGCTTTGTGGCAATTGGCAAAGTAGGCCGCACCTGCCCCAAAAAACGTGACTTTTTCCTGCGCCGCCATGCGCCACAAAATGCCCCAGTCGGGGTTGTCTTTGCTGCCGCCAGGGTTGCCGTCATAGATCACGCAGGTCACGCCATTGAGCAGGCCCGCGACCTGCGCGTTCCACATCACCCAGCCCGTGGAGCTGTACCAGTGGAAGCGCTCGCCCCAGCTGTTGGGGTGGTAGCTGCAACCGATGTCGTTGTGCAAAATCTTGTTGGCCAAAGCCACGATCACCGTGCCGCCATGGCCGTGCACGATGGGCTTGGGCAAGCCGGTGGTGCCGCTCGAATACACAATCCACAAGGGGTGGTCAAAGGGCAGCCACATCGGCTCAAAAGCCTGCACTTCGGCGTCATCCCGCGCGGTGATGGCCGACAGTTGCACGCTGCCCCCCACATCGCAGTTGGTCAGGTCCAAGGTGCCCAGGTTGTCGTGAATGATGACGTGCTGCACGCTGGGCAAAGCATCGCGCAGCTCCTGCACCACACCCATGCGGTCAAAGTCGCGGCCGCCATAGCTCACGCCATCCACCGCGATCAGCACCTTGGGTTCGATCTGTTTGAATCGGTCAAGCACCGCGTTGGTGCCCATGTCAGGCGCGCAAATGCTCCACACACCACCCACGCTGGCGGTGGCCAAAAATGCCACCATGGCCTCGGGGATGTTGGGCAGATACGCCGCCACGCGGTCACCCGGCTGCACACCTTGGGCCTGCAGGTGCAGCGCCATGGCCGCGACCTGGCGGCGCAGTTCGGGCCAAGTCATCTCGCGGCGCAGGCCTTTTTCGTTGTGGCTGATAACGGCCAAAAACCCTGCGTCATGCGCGGGCTGCACATGACGCAGCACTTGGTGGGCGTAATTGGTCTGGGCCCCGGGGAACCACTTGGCACCCGGCATGACGTTGTTCGCCAAGACGGCCGTATGCGGCGTGGGCGACTGGAAGTCGAAGTAATCCCAGATGCTTTGCCAAAACGCATCGAGCTCGGTCACCGACCAACGCCACAGGTCGTTGTAGGTGGCAAAGCTCAGGCCGCGTTCGTCACGCAGCCAGTTTTGGTAGAGCCGAATTTGAGGCAGGTAGGGGGCCGAATCGGAGGATTTTGTCGCGGTGTTCATGCGTTGCAGCGTATCAGCGGCCATACCCCGCTGTCACGCGCATCAACCCTGAAACATGCGCCTAGGTGACAGGCCGGGCTGCTTTCAGCCGGGCACCGTTTCGCAGCGGCCCTGGCCTGTGGCATGGCCCCGAAAATCGCTTTGCCACTGGCGGGTCACCAGGTCAATCTGAATGCGCTCGTTGTCGACCGCCGTCATCACGCCTTGGGGAATGAGTGAAAACCCATGGGGCTGCAAGCCATCGATGTGCAAACTGCGAATGGCTTTTTTGTCCCAATCGATGCGCACCTCGCGCACCCAGGTGCTGCGCTGTGGCAAGTAGGCCACCGCACAGCTGAGCACCACCTGAGACGGCGCGGCCGCAGCGGGGCCGATGGCGGCCAAGCTCAGCGCCGCAAAGCCCACAATGTGTGTCAGACGGTTCACGGCTTCAGGCCTTGTCTTTGTTCATGCGTTGGCTTTTCCAGTACACATCGTCCCCGCCGTTCATGCGGTTGAGCACACGGGCCAGCACAAACATCAGGTCAGACAGGCGGTTGAGGTATTGACGCGGGGTTTCGTTGATGGCCTCTTCATTGCCCAAGGCCACACAAGCGCGTTCGGCGCGGCGGGCCACGGTGCGGCACACATGCGCTTGCGAGGCGCCACGCGTGCCCGCGGGCAAGATGAACTCTTCGAGCTTGGGCAGCTGGGCGTTGTATTTTTCGAGCGCCTCATCCAAGGCTGCCACGGCCTCTTCTTTGAGCAACTCAAAGCCAGGAATCGACAGCTCGCCACCCAGGTTGAAAAGCTGGTGCTGCACCTCAACCAGCACCTCGCGCACGTCAGCGGCCATGTCTTCGCAGAGCAACACGCCGATGTTGGAGTTGAGCTCGTCCACCTCGCCCATGGCGTGCACGCGCAGGCTGTTTTTAGACACGCGCTGGTTGTTGCCCAGGCCGGTGGTGCCGTTGTCGCCGGTGCGGGTAGCGATTTGTGTGAGTCGGTTGCCCATGGTATTGATCTCTTTTTTTCGCTCAAAGGTGCAGGTTTGCAGAAATGGCCCAAGAAGTGGGCCGCCGCAAAGAGGCTTGATTGTCGGCCAAGTCCCCTTGGCTTGTCTGACAAAAGACAGCAAAGCCATTGTTTGCGGCGTAAACTGCAGCCTCACATGACTGGCGGACCTGGCCCGCCACCCCTGGAGACACCCATGAACGCCCCCACCGCTGCCGCCCACCTGGCCCCTGAAGTTGCGCAACGCGCCGTGCCCGAAGCCTTTTTGACGGCGCTGAAAGCCCGCTTTGGCAACAACTGCTCCACGGCCATGATCGTGCGCGAGCAGCACGGGCGCGACGAGTCGGCCTTCACCCATGTGCCGCCCCCAGCTGCCGTGGTGTTTGCAGAAAACACCCAGGATGTGGCCGATGCGGTGAAGCTGTGCGCCGAGCACAAGGTGCCGGTGATCCCATTTGGTGTGGGCTCCTCACTCGAAGGCCATTTGCTGGCGGTGCAGGGCGGCATCAGCATCGACCTGACGCGCATGAACAAAATCTTGGCCATCAACGCCGAAGACCTGACGGTCACGGTCCAGCCGGGTGTGACGCGCAAGCAACTCAACGAAGAGATCAAATCCACCGGCTTGTTCTTCCCCATCGACCCCGGCGCGGACGCCACGATTGGGGGCATGAGCGCCACACGCGCCAGCGGCACCAACGCGGTGCGCTACGGCACCATGCGCGAGAACGTGCTGGCCATGGAAGTGGTCACCTCTTCGGGTGAAGTCATCCGCACAGGCACCCGCGCCAAAAAGTCGAGCGCCGGTTACGACCTGACGCGCCTGATGGTGGGCAGCGAAGGCACGCTGGGCGTGATCACCGAAGTCACCGTGCGCCTGTACCCTTTGCCCGAAGCCATCTCGGCCGCGATTTGCTCCTTCCCCAGCATCGAGGCGGCGGTACACACCGTGATCCAGACCATCCAACTGGGCGTGCCGATTGCCCGCGTAGAGCTGATCGACCACAACACCGTGCGCATGGTCAATGCCTATGCCAAGCTGGGCCTGCGTGAAGAGCCCATGCTGCTGATGGAATTCCACGGCTCGCCTGCGGGCGTGAAAGAACAAGCCGAGACCGTGCAAGAAATCGCCAGCGAATTTGGTGGTAATGCCTTTGAATGGGCCACCACCCCCGAGGAGCGCACGCGCCTGTGGACCGCACGGCACAACGCTTACTTTGCGGCCATCCAGAGCAAACCCGGCTGCCGCGCCATCAGCACCGACACCTGCGTGCCGATCAGTCGCCTGGCCGATTGCCTGCTCGACTCGATCACCGAAACCGATGCCAGCGGCCTGCCTTACTTTCTGGTCGGCCATGTGGGCGACGGCAACTTCCACTTCGGCTATTTGATCGATCCGAACAACCCGCAAGAGTGCGAAACCGCAGAGGCTTTAAATCAGCAACTGGTCAGCCGCGCCCTGCGCCTGGGCGGCACCTGCACGGGCGAGCACGGCATTGGCCTGCACAAGATGGACTTCTTGCGCACAGAAACCGGCGAAGGCGCGGTGGACATGATGCGCACCATCAAGCGGGCGCTGGACCCGCACAACATCATGAACCCAGGCAAGATTTTCTCGATGTGAACCTGCGCAAGGCCCGGTCACAGGCCTTGAGCACGTCAGGGCATCAGATCGCTGGTGCCTTGACCGAGCCCCACACCGATTCCATGGCCATGCCGATGGCCAGCAAGTTGGTGTCCGAGCCCAAAGGGCCGTCGATCTCCATGCCCACGGGCAAGCCGCCAGCGGTTAGACCCGCGGGGATCGACAGACTGGGAATGCCGGCATTGGTGCACGGGTCGGTATGGAAGATGCAGGTACCAAAGGTGTCGCGTGCGGTTTGTTTCGCCACACCGCCCACCGTGTAGGGAAGTTTTCCTGAACTGGAGCCCGTTGCCGCATCGATCTTGGGCGCAGCCAGGAGGGTGGTTGGGAACAACACGCACTCCACGCCTTGCGCAGCGAAATAGTCTTTGTAGAGTTTTTGCAGTTGTGCGCGGCCCCCGGTGGCGGGCACCATGGCGGCGGCATAGGCGGCAGCAAAGACATCGCCCGCAATCGCACCAAAAGCACCCACCACGTCAGGGCTGGCCAATCCGGTCTGCACTTGGGCCACGGTGGTGACAGGGGCACTGTTGGCAGTCAAATAAGCAGGAATCGCGGCAACGGGTTCGTGCAAAGCAATCGGGAAAGAGATCGCGTCGTTGAGCGCCATGATGCCGGTCAGGTCGGCATCCACAAACACCACGCCAGCATCCGCCAGTTTTTTCTTGGCAGCATCGGCCACCGTCTTAACGCTGTCGTCCAAGTCCGACCAAAAGGCGGCTGGGATACCCACTTTCAAGCCTTTGAGCGCTTTGGCTGTGGGCATTGATCCGCCCGTGATGACGGCATCGAGCAAAGCCAAATCGGCCACAGTGCGGCCCATGGGACCCACGGTGTCGCGCGTCGTGCTGATCGGCAGCGCATCGTTGGCGGTGTCAGGATAACGGCGGCCATTCCCCGCGCCTTCACCCACCGAGGGGCGAAAGCCTGCAATGCCGCAAAACGATGCGGGCACGCGGGTCGAGCCGCCAGTGTCCGTGCCCAGGCCCGCTGGCGCAAACCGCGCGGCAATGGCCACCGCCGTACCGCCCGAAGAACCGCCGGGGATGCGTGTGGTGTCGTAGGGATTTTTGCAAGGCCGGTTGGCTTCTTTGGTGATGGGGTCAATGCCCAGCGTGAAGTTGGTGGTGGTGATGCCGAAAGCCCACTCGTGCAAATTGGACTTGCCCAAAATAATGGCGCCCGCATCGACCAGCTTTTGTACGCTGGGCGCGTTGGTTTTGGGTGTGAAGTTGCGCAGCGATGAAGTCCCGCCCGTGGTCTTCATGCCTTGGGTGTTGATGTTGTCTTTGACCACAATCGGCAAGCCTGCCAAGGCGCCCATGGTTTTGCCTGCAGCGCGGTCGGCATCGACTTGTTTGGCCGCAGCCAAAGCGCCAGCTTCGTCGATGCTAATCATCGCGTTCAGCTCCGACAAGGACTTGGCCCGGTTGATCAGGTGGGTGACGTAGGCCGTGGCCGTGAGGGTACCGGCCTTGTAGGCGGCCAGCACTTGCGTGGCGGTGAGTTCCAGCTGCGCACTTTCAGACAAGGGCGAGGCGCTGTTGCTGCCACCACATGCCGTGAGGCCTGCGCCGCTCAACATGGCAGCTGCTGACACAGCGGTGGTGTTTTTGAAGAAATTCCGACGGGATGTGTTCGGGGTCATGGGGGTCTCCTTGTGTGGTTGAAACGCCTCAATGGGCGTTCATGCCATGCTAAGAAGACCTGCAGCAGCCAACCATCCTGCAAATGCAGGAAGCGCCAATGCTCATGTGCGCAATTTATGGATCAGTGTGGACCGATTGCCCACACCCACCTTGCGGAAGGTGTTTTCCAAATGGGTTCGCACGGTGGTGCTGGCGATTTGCAGTTCACGCGAGATTTCTTTGTCCGAGCGACCCAGCATGACGAGTCGCGCAATGTCCTGCTCGCGCGGCGTCAGTCGCTCGGCCAGCGTGTTGAGCTTCAGAGCTTGCACGTCATGGCCACTTTGTGCCCGGGCCAGCGCCGTCACAAAGGCCGGCTGCAGCATGTCCAGCAAGCGCAACTCATCGTCTGAAAAGTTGTCGCGCCGCCGGTCACGCCAGATGCGCATGTCCCCCAAGTTTCTGCCCTGGTGCCAAGCGTACAGGTTCACACCCCAGTAGAGCCCGTCCTTCTGAAGGAAATCGTTGAAGAACTCGGTCTTGACCAATTCCTCATGAGCCAACACATCGGTGGCGCGCACGGCCACCTGGAAGCGCTGCATGTGTGGGGTGATCGGGTCGTTGAACTGGTAATAGCGCTCATAAGACCGCAGGTTTTCCGAGTCCATGTTGATCTGAAGGGCCTTGCCAAAGCGCAGTTGTTCCGGCTGCCAGACAAAGCTGGCGTAAAACTGAGCGCCAAGCAACTGCATGACGAGGTCACCGACCAGTTCTCGGATTTCTTGCTCTTCGTGCGGCTCGGCCAAGGTCTGCATGATCTGGCCCAACAACACGGTTTGTTTTGCGCTGAGGTACATGCAGGGTCCTTGAATGTCTTCACGTTGGAGCGTTGATTAAATTTCAGCCAAGGAAAAATCCCAATCGGGTTTATCCCATCCTTCAAAACAAGGATGCTGGTCAAGCGAAGAAGGTCGTGGGCCTTCATATGACCAAAAAGCCCTGACTGCTGTCGTCACAGATCGTGCGTAAACATGCATGCAGTGGTGGGAAGCTCAATGGCGCCGTGTCCACAGCCACTGGGCCAGACCACCCACCACCACACCCCAAAAAGCCGAGCCCACCCCGGCCAGTGTCACGCCCGACAGGGTCACCAAAAAGGTCAGCACTGCGGCCTCGCGGTGCTGCTCGTCCTTGACCGCGGCTGTCAGCCCAGCCGTCATCGTGCCCAACAGGGCCAAACCAGCCACCGCCAAGACCAAGGCCCGGGGAAACGCCGCCATCAGGCTGACAATGGTGCCTGCGGCCAGGCCCAGGGCCATGTACAGCAACCCCGCAAAAACCGATGCGGTGTAACGGCGGGCCGGATCGGGGTGGGCCTCTTTGCCCATACAAATGGCCGCGGTGATCGCCGCCAAGTTCAGGGCATAGCCCCCAAAAGGCGCCAACAAGAAACTGGCCAGACCGGTCGCACCCACCACCGGGGACACCGGGGTGTTGTAACCCGATGCGCGTTGCGCGGCCACACCCGGCAAATTCTGAGACGCCATGGTCACCACAAAAAGCGGCAAGGCCACACTGACCATGGCCGCCCAACTCCAAGTGGGACTCACCCACACGGGCACACCCCAAGACCCGTCCACACTGGACAAATGCAGCTGGCCTTGTGCAGCGGCCACCCCCATGCCCACCATCAACACCACAGGCACCGACCAACGTGGCCACCAACGGCGGCCCAGCAAATAAGCCATCGTCATGGCGATCACCAACACGGGCGCATGGGCCACCGCCCCCACCGCGTCCAAGGCAAAGCGTGCCAAGACCCCCGCCAACAAGGCGCTGGCCAGGGCCATGGGAATTTTGGACATGAGGCGTTCAAACCATCCGCTGTAGCCCGCCAGCATGATCAACAAGGCACACACCATGAACGCGCCCGTGGCCTCCGGCAAGGTCACGCCCTGACTCACCGCCAAAACAGCTGCCCCCGGTGTTGACCAAGCCGTCAGCACCGGCTGCCGATACCACAGGCTCAGTCCCAAGCTGCTCAGGCCCATGCCCAAACCCAAGGCCCACATCCAGGACACCGTTTGTGCCGGGTTGGCGCCCAAAGCCTGTGCAGCCGAAAAAACAATAGCGGCCGAACTCGTGAACCCCACCAGTACCGCCACGAACCCGGCCACCAGTGATGATGCCGAGACATCACGCCAAATCGGCGTCATGCGGCGTCGCCTGTGGGCAGCAACAAGGTTTCTGCCCGGTGGCACAAAGTGGCGGGCTCAAATGGCTTGAGCATCACGCCGTTCAGGCCTGCCGATTTGAAGCACTCCAAGTCCAGCGGGTTGACGTTGGCGGTCAGGCCCAACACCGGCACTTGGTGGATGCGGTCCAACGCATCTTGGCGAATGAGTCGGGTGGCGTCGATGCCGTCCATGATCGGCATGACCATGTCCATGAAGACCAGGTCCACCGGCTGCTCTCGCAACACGTCCAAAGCCTTTTGCCCGTCGACAGCTTCCAAAACCACGCTGTGGGGCCAGGCGTTTTGCAACACCTGCTTGAGCAGCAAGCGGTTCACCGGGTGGTCATCGGCCACCAAGAAAGTCCAGGCCCGGTCGGCACTTTGCAGCGGCTGCAGGAGCTGCTCGGCCGACTTAAGGGGGGCGCTGGCCGCGGTCAAGGGCAGTTGCAGCCAAAAGCGAGAACCCTGACCGGGCTCGCTTTCAAAACCAATGGCACCCCCGAGCAATTGGGCCAGCTTCTGAGAAATGGCCAGCCCCAGACCATTGCCCCCGTACAAAGTTTGGGTGTCGTTTTCAGCCTGAGCAAAGCGTTTGAAGATCTGTTCTTGCCGCTCCTTGGCAATGCCAATCCCGGTGTCCTGCACGGAAAACTCCACCCCGGGATCGGTCCAGCGCACCTGCAAAACCACCGAACCTTGGTGCGTGAATTTGAGTGCATTGCCCAGCAAATTGACCAGCACCTGCATCAGGCGGTGGCGGTCGGTGTGCACCCAAACGGGCAAAGCGGGGTCCAGCACCAGGCGGTAATCCAGATTCATGCTTTCCACACGCGGCTTGAACAGTTCAAAAGCGTGCTGGGCGATGTGGCGCAATTCAAAGGTCTCGGGCTGGATGACCAATTGCCCCGACTGCAGTTGCGAATAGTCCAGGATGTCGTTGATCACCGTCATCAGGTGGTCGGCGGATTGGCGCGTGTGGTTGAGCACCTTGAGGGCTTCGGGTTTGCCTTGCACGCGGGCCAACAACAAGGCGTTGAAGCCCAAAATGGCGTTCATGGGGGTGCGCAGTTCGTGGCTCACCGTGGCAATGAAATGCTCGCGCATGGCCGAGGTGTGTTCAAGCTCTTCACGCCGGGCTTCCAATTCACGCTGGTGCTTGCGGCTTTCTTCCAGGGCCTGACGGTACATGTGGTCGTACATCAAGGGCACCACAATCAGCACGCAGGTCACCAGTGTGTAGGTCAACAAGGACGATGGCACATGCGCCATGCCGGTCTCAAAGGATTGGATCCAGCCCTGATGGTTCGACACGACCATCAAAAATTGCAGCAGCAGCACCGCCAACAGCCAAAAAATGCCCGCTCTGCGGCTGATCACATAAAACGGGGTCAAGGGCAAAATCAGCATCCAGGCCAACCGAGGCGAGTAGACGCCCCCGGCAGACCATGCCGCATAAAACAAAACCAACGCCCCCAGCCCAGTGGCCAGATGGGTGGCCCAGTCCAATGAAAAGCCCCGATTGACCATCACCAGCAACGCAAACAGACAGGCCGCAAAACTGGTGAAGATCACGTTCGCGTAGGAGTAGGGACTGAACACGGCATACGTCAACAAAACCGCGATCACCACCACCACAAAGAAAAACACATAGGGCATCTTGCCCTGCTGATAGCGCTTGGGCAGATGGGTCACCATGCGGGCCAACGCCGCACCGATCAAGGCCATGGGTTTCACGATCGGCCCCTTCTTGCCAAAGCAATGTGATGGCCCACCGTGCGCATCAGCATGGCCATCTCCATCGGTTTGTGCAGCACATCGTTCATGCCCGCAGCCAGGCAACGTTCGCGGTCCACCGGATTGGTGTTGGCGGTGAGCGCCAAGATCGGCATGCGGGCTGCAATGGCCGGAAATTGCTGGCGGATTTGGCGTGTGACCTGCATGCCGTCCATCTCGGGCATGACCATGTCAATGAGCGCCACATCGAACAACTGCTGATCGATCAGGCTGAGCGCTTTGGCGCCGCTGTCCACCGTGGTGATTTGCGCCCTGGGCCAGCATTTTTGCAATTGCAATTGGGCCACCATCAGGTTGACGTTGTTGTCGTCCACCACCAAGATGCTCAAGGGCTCATCGCTGAGGTTGTCGTCGATCAAGTCCTCGAGCGGATCAACGCTTTGCGCCGCCTCCAGGGGGATCTCAAACCAGAACAGTGCGCCTCGGCCTTCTTGGCTGTCCACCCCAATCTGGCCGCCATGCAGCGTCACCAGTTTTTCGCACAGCGTCAAACCCAGACCCGTGCCACCATAGGCCCGGTTGGTTTGCACATCGGCATGTTCAAAGCGCCGAAAAATGTGGGCCTGCCGTTCACGGGGAATGCCCCGTCCAGAATCTTGCACCTCAAATCGCAATCGCTCGCCTTGGGCCATCATGCGCACGGTCACCGAACCCTGGTGTGTGAACTTGATGCCGTTGTCCACCAGGTTGTTCAGGATTTGCAGCAAACGGTTGGGGTCGCCATGCACCCGGTCGGGCAATTCGGCGCTGCGCTCAAAACACAAGGCCAAGCCCTTGCTTTGGGCTTTTGTGAAGTGGCGGTGTTGCAGATCGTCTTGCAGGGTCTGCAAGGCAAAGTCCACGCGGTTCAGGCGCAACTTTCCGGCCTGCAGCTGCGAAAAATCCAGGATGTCATTCACGACCTGCAGCAAATGCTCGGTGGAGCGGCGGATGTGCCCAACCACCGCCAAGGGCTCGGGCTCCTCGGCCAACTCCCGGCGCAACACGCCGTTGAAGCCCAAAATCACATTCATGGGCGTGCGCAGCTCGTGGCCCACAGCGGCCACAAATTCGTCCTTGTGCGCCTGCGCCAGAATCAGCGCCTCATGCGTGGCCTTGAGCTCGTCGTTGCGCTGGTTGAGTTTGCGCAACTGCACTTTGTGCAGGTGCTCATAAATGCGCACCCCCATCATCAGGTTCAACAAGGCAAACACGTGGTTCAGATAAGCCCAGGTCACCACCGAAGACGACACGTCGACATGGCTGCTCACCACACCCAGCCACGTCATCAGGGTCAAGCTCCAAATGGCCAGCAGCATGATGGCGATCCAGACCAGGGTGGCCCCACGTCCCAACATCAACAAAACCGGCACCGACAGCACGTTGAGCCAAACCACGGCCGTTGAGTTGATGCCGCCCGTGTGCATGGCCGTGTACACCGTCAGCAACATGGTCAGCCCCGTCACGGCGTGCACCAGGTGGCTGAAAATGGCCCGGATGCGGACCACGGCAAAAAGACACACCGCCAACACCGACACCACCAAATTGGCCTGTGACACCGCCTGCATCGGCGTGAACAGATAACCCAAGAAGGTCGTGACGCTCACCAAGATCAAATAGATCGTGAGCATTTCCTGGCGCAAAAAGCCATCCGGGCGAAACAGGCTTCGCCACATGGCTCGGGACAGTTTTTGCGCGAGGTGCGGCACCGTTTTACCCGCGCAATTTGTCAATCAGGCCGTTGAGTTCGTCGAGCGAGCCAAACTGGATCGACAACTCCCCCATCTCTTCCATCTTGCCCAAACGCTTGACGCGCTTTTTCACACGCACTTCGACCTCGGCCATCAGCAGGTCCGACAGCTCTTCTTCCACCCGGCGGATGTCGCGGGACTTTTCCTTTTTGGGCTTTTGGGTGACCAGGTTGAACTCGGCCCCCAGCTTTTTGGCCAGACTCTCGGCCTCGCGCACCGACAGCTTCTTGGCCGCAATTTGGTTGGCGGCGGTGATTTGGGCCGCCCTGTCCAAGGACAGCAAAGCGCGTGCGTGGCCCATGTCGAGGTCTCCCGCCATCAGCATGGACTGCACCGGGTCGGCCAGGTTCAGCAAACGCAGCAGGTTGCTGGCCGCGCTGCGCGAGCGGCCAACGGCTTGGGCCGCCGTTTCGTGAGTGAGCCCAAACTCTTTGATCAAGCGTTGCAGGCCTTGGGCTTCTTCCAGCGGGTTGAGGTCTTCGCGCTGGATGTTCTCAATGAGGGCCATGGCGGCTGCCGCCTCGTTGGGCACATCACGCACCAAAACAGGGACGGCGTCCAGGCCCGCCAGGCGCGAGGCACGAAACCGCCGCTCGCCCGCAATGATCTCGTATTTCCCTGCATTGGGGCCGTCGTGCAACTGCCGCACCAAAATCGGCTGCATGATGCCCTGCGCTTTGATGGACTCGGCCAGTTCGTACAAAGCGCCCTCGTCCATGCGCGTGCGCGGCTGGTACATGCCCGCAACCATCTGGTCAAGCTTGAGCTGGCTGGGCAAGCCGCTTTCGGCATAAGAAGCCGTGTCGGGCGCCTCTTCCACTTTGGGGCCCAACAAGGCCTCCAGTCCGCGGCCCAGGCCTTTGGGTTTTTTGGTGACCATGTTCAATCCTTCAAAAGAGTGTGCAAAAGCGCGTGGCCGCCCGGCCAATCGCCCAGCGATGAATCGGCGTTGATGTGCCCGGCCGCGCCCAAGCTGTGCCAGCGGGCAGACCAGTCGCGGGCCAGTTGCTGCGCACGCTCGGCGCTGCAATACGGGTCGTTGTCACTGCCCACCACCATGCTGCGAAAAGGCAGCGGCTGTTGTTCAATGGGCAACCAGCCCGGCAACATTTCTTGCATGGCGGGCGCTTCCACGTCGCCCGGTGCCACCAACAAGGCCGCCCGCACCTTGGCGGTGTGCCGCGAAAAGGCAGCCCAAGCAGAAACCAAAATGCAGCCCAAGCTGTGTGCCACCAGCACCACAGGCCCCGGGGCGTCAATGACCACCTCGTCCAAACGCGCCAGCCAGTCGCCCCGGCGTGGCCGCATCCAGTCGTTTTGCTCCACCACACTGAAACCGTGCACCTTGGCCCAGCGCATTTGCCAGTGATCGGGGCCACTGCCTTGCCAGCCGGGCAAGAGCAGCACCGTCAGGTCTTGGTCCACGGCCGTGTCCCTACCGCGCCCATCAGACTGGACTGCGCTGGAGGGATCGGTCGTGAGCGTGTTGTTCAGGTTCAAAGCGTGGGGGCCCGTTTGATCATTTCGGCCGCGAAGTCGACATACGCTTGGCTGCCCTTGGCGTGCGGGTCAAACACCACGCCGGGCAAGCCATAACTGGGCGCTTCGGCCAGGCGCACATTGCGCGGGATCACGGTGTCGAACACCTTGTCGCCAAAGTGCGACTTGAGTTGTTCACTGACCTGCATCTGCAGCGTGATGCGGGGGTCGAACATGACGCGCAGCAAACCAATGATTTTCAGGTCTTTGTTCAGGTTGGCATGCACCTGCTTGATGGTGTTGACCAGGTCGGTCAGGCCTTCGAGCGCAAAGTACTCACACTGCATGGGCACGATCACGCCATGGGCCGAACACAGGCCATTCAAGGTCAACATGGACAAGGACGGCGGGCAATCGATGAGCACAAAATCGTAGTCGGCATCGACCGCTGCCAGCGCATTTTTGAGGCGCTGGTCACGGTGCTCGAGTTGCACCAACTCCACCTCGGCACCGGCGAGTTCGCGGTTGGCGCTCAGCACCCGGTAGCCACACTTTTCGGCCAGCACCGCCGCCTCGTTCACGGTGGCCGACTCCAGCAAGACGTCGTACACGCTCAGCTCCAGCTGGCGTTTGTCGATGCCCGAGCCCATGGTGGCGTTGCCCTGCGGGTCCAGATCGACCAACAACACACGCTGGCCCAGTTTGGCCAAACCCGCGGCCAGGTTCACCGTGGTGGTGGTTTTGCCCACCCCACCCTTTTGGTTGGCAACGCAGAAAATTTTGGCCATGTCGTGCTCCCGCTTTTATTTGGAAATGGCCAGTTTGATGCCAAAGCCCACAAGAAAAATACCCGCCACCTTTTCAAGCACCCGCCCCACCTTGGGGTTGGCCCGCATGCGCTCGGCCAAGTGGTGCGTCAACAAGGTCATGCCCAAACCGTACAAAAAGGTCAAAGCGGCGATGGTGGCCGCCATGACCGCAAAGCTGATCAAACCCAGATGGGTTTGCGGATCAACGAACAGCGGAAAAAATGCCATGTAGAAAACAATCGCCTTGGGGTTGAGCAAAGTGATGGCCAAGGCCTGCTGAAAATACTGACGGGGCCGAATATTCAAAACGGGCGCATCGCCGGGTTTGGCCACCAACATTTTCCAACCCAACCAGGCCAAGTACACCGCACCCAGCCATTGGATGGCCACAAAGGCCGCCGGGTACGTGGTCAACACCGCCGCCACACCCGCCACGGCCAGCCACATCAGCATCTGATCACCCGCAATCACCCCCAATGTGGCCATGAGCCCGCCAGCCATGCCGCCCTTGCTGGTGGACGTGATGAGGGCCAGGTTACCCGGCCCGGGAATGGCCAGAAACACCACAATGGCGGCTACAAATGCACCGTAATCCGAAATGCCGAAAAACATGAAAGAGGCTCTTTACCAATAAGTGAGACGGTCCGGGGCGCCTTATTTGGCCACCACCATCCTGAGTCCAAAACCAATCAAGCACACACCTGCCAACTTTTGCAACCATGACGTCCACTTGGGATTTGCACGGATGCGCTCGGCCATGTGGTGGGTGACCCAAACTACGCCAAAACAGTACGCAAAACCCAGTACAACAATTGTCCCCGCCATCACCCCAAAAGTCACCCACCCTTGGTGATGGACCGGATCAATGAACTGCGGAAAAAACGCCAGATAAAACATGATCGCCTTGGGGTTGAGCAAGGTGATGAGCAATGTTTCCCGAAAATAATACCCGGGCGTGATTTGTAAACCAGGGCCCTGCCCGGGTTTGGACAACAGCATCTTGCCACCCAGCCAAACCAGATAAGCCGCTCCCGCCCACTGCAGAGTGATGAACAAAGGTGGATTGGATTTGAGCACCGCATCCACACCGGCCACCGTGAGCCACAACAAAATCTGATCGCCCAAAAGCAAGCCCAAAACCGAGGCCAATCCGCCCGCCATTCCCCCTTTGCTGGCCGAGCTGATCAGGGCCAAGTTACCGGGGCCGGGCAAGAACAAAAGGAGGACAAAGGCCGCAGCGAATGCGCCGTAATCCGAGATACCAAACATGAATGCACTTTCAGGGGGATGCGGTGAGTGTACGTGATGCTTTCCCGCGGCCTGAACATTGGATGTGTTCCACGTGAAACACCAACTGACTCAGTCTGTTTTGGCCTTCATCCAAACCATGCAGCGCTCCACGTCCAGGCCCGGCACCGCCAATGGTTCCACGTGAAACACCTTCACGTCGGCAGGCAATGCGTCGATTTCTCCCTGAGGGTGTTTGCCCTTCATGGCCATCCACACCCCACCCTCGGCCAGTGCCGAACGGGACCAGGTCACAAAGTCAGGCAAAGAAGCAAAGGCGCGGGAACAAATGACCTGGTACGGATCGGTCAGGGACTCGACCCGCGCATGCAAACCCCGCAAGTTGGGCAACTTCAGGCTCACAGCCACCTGCTGAACAAAGGCGGCCTTCTTGGCTACCGTGTCCACGCAGCTCACATTCAACTCGGGCATACAAATAGCCAAGACCACCCCAGGCAAACCGCCGCCTGAGCCCACATCCAACACCTGGATGGGCTGGCCCTGGGTGTGTCGGCGCAAGGGGGCGATGGCGGTCAGGCTGTCCAACAGGTGGTGCGTGAGCATGTCCGCCGGATCGCGCAGCGCCGTCAGGTTGTAGACCTTGTTCCATTTCTGGATCAGCGCCGCATAGTCCAACAAGTGCTGGATTTGCGCATCCGTCAAAACCAAGCCCAAGGCTTGTGCACCCGAGCGCAGGCCCGCCTCCAAATTCACGCTCATGCCTGCACGCCTTCCTCAGCAGCTTGCATGAAACCTTTGAAGCCACCCTTCTTCAGGTGAATCAAGAGCAAGGACACGCTGGCGGGCGTGATGCCCGAAATGCGAGAAGCCTGACCCAGGGTTTCGGGGCGGTGCTTGGCCAGCTTTTGGCGTGCCTCGATCGACAAGGCCGACACCTGCATGTAATCCAGACTCTCGGGCAGGCGCAGATGCTCATAAAACGCGGCACGCTCCACCTCCCCTTTTTGGCGGTCGATGTAGCCGGAATACTTGGCCGCAATCTCAACCTGCTCAATCACCGAAGGGCTTAAGTCGCCCAACGTTTCACGTGAAACATCAGTGCTGGCCATGCGCCCGCCGTCCAGCGTCATCAAAGCGGGATAGTTCACATTGGGTCTGCGCAACAAATCGAACAGGTTGTGCTCGTGCTCAATGGCTTTGCCCAACACACGCTCGGACTCTGCCGCTGGCAGGTTGCGCGGGTTCACCCAGGTGGATTTGAGGCGTTCTGTTTCACGTGAAACAGCATCGCGTTTGCGGCTGAACACGTCCCAACGGGCGTCGTCCACCAAACCCATTTGGCGACCTACTTCGGTGAGGCGGGCATCGGCATTGTCTTCGCGCAGCTGCAACCGGAACTCCGCTCGGCTGGTGAACATGCGGTAGGGCTCGGTCACGCCCTGGGTCACCAAGTCGTCCACCAGCACGCCCAAATAGGCCTGATCGCGTGCAGGCGTCCAGGCTGCTTCGCCTCGGCATTGCAGCGCGGCGTTGATGCCCGCAAACAAACCCTGGGCCGCTGCCTCTTCGTAACCGGTGGTGCCGTTGATCTGCCCAGCAAAGAACAGGCCGTTGATCTGACGCGTCTCAAAGCTGTTCTTCAGCGAACGGGGGTCAAAGTAGTCGTATTCGATGGCGTAGCCTGGCCTGAGGATATGGCAGTTTTCCAGCCCCTTCATCGAGCGCACCAGGTCGTACTGAATGTCAAACGGCAAGCTGGTCGAGATGCCGTTGGGGTAATACTCGTGGGTGGTCAGGCCTTCGGGTTCCAGAAAAATCTGGTGGCTGTCCTTATCGGCAAAGCGGTTGATCTTGTCTTCGACGCTCGGGCAATAGCGCGGGCCCACGCCCTCGATCTTGCCGGTGAACATGGGGCTGCGGTCAAAGCCGGAGCGGATGATGTCGTGGGTGCGCTCGTTGGTGTGAGTGATCCAGCACGGCACTTGCTGCGGGTGCATATCTGCGTTGCCCATGAAGCTGAACACTGGCACCCCACCCTCGGGGTTCATGCCGCCGGGCACGCCATCGCCGGGTTGTTCCAAGCACTTGGAAAAATCAATGGTGCGGCCGTCCAGGCGTGGCGGTGTGCCGGTCTTCAAGCGGCCTTGCGGCAACTTGAGTTCTTTCAGACGCGCCGACAGGCTGACGGCTGGCGGATCACCTGCCCTGCCCGCCGCATAGTTTTGCAAACCCACATGGATCTTGCCGTCCAGGAATGTGCCGGCCGTCAGCACCACGGTGCGCGAACGGAAACGAATGCCCACTTGTGTGACCGCCCCCACCACCCGGTCGCCCTCCACCATCAGATCGTCCACGGCTTGCTGGAACAGCCACAGGTTGGGCTGGTTCTCCAGCATCCGGCGGATAGCGGCTTTGTACAAAATGCGGTCGGCCTGGGCGCGGGTCGCTCGCACGGCCGGACCTTTGGAGCTGTTCAAGATGCGGAACTGGATGCCGCCCTCGTCGGTGGCCAGCGCCATGGCACCACCCAAAGCATCGACTTCTTTGACCAAGTGGCCCTTGCCAATGCCGCCAATGCTGGGGTTGCAGCTCATCTGCCCCAGCGTCTCGATGTTGTGGCTGAGCAAAAGCGTTTTACAACCCATGCGGGCTGACGCGAGCGCCGCTTCGGTACCGGCATGGCCACCACCGACCACGATCACATCGAATTCTTGAGGGTAAAGCATGAAAAATCCGCCTTGTGTGAAGGCCAAAAATGGGCACCGCCTGCGCCGTGGGCCGCCCTGCCACGGGGTCGGCTGAAGCTGCTTATTTTACAGGCAGGGGTAGCGCTTGCCCATGGCCTCAAGACTTGAGAGGCAAGGCCCCTGCCGCTTTGACTTCGCCCAATGAAAAACTGGTGTGCAAGTCTTTCACATTGGGCAAGTTGATCAGCACATCGCGGGCAAACTGGCTGAAGGTGTTCAGGTCTTTGCTGACCACCTGCAGCTCAAAGGTGCCGGTGCCGCTGATGTAGTGGCAAGACACCACCTCGGGGATTTTGAGGATCGCCTCTTCCAGTTGGCGCGTGATGTCACCTCGGTTGCGCTCTGCATCCAGCCGCACAAAAGCCAGTACATCCAGGCCGACCTTTTGGCGGTTGATTTCGGCCCGGTAACCTTGGATGACGCCCGACTCCTCCAGCGCCCGCACGCGTCGCCAGCAAGGTGCGGCCGACAAGCCCACGCGCTGTGCCAATTCGGCATTGGTCAGGCGACCGTCTTTTTGCAATTCATTCAATATCGCCCAATCAAATTTGTCCAACGTTTCCATAAATCACCTGTTTGAGCAAGATTCTTTCAAATCATAGGGCAAATCCTGTCGCCGAAAGCAAGCACTTGTCCCGAGCAGCGTCCTACACTGTGCATTCCATTTCAGAAGCAGGACAGACCATGAACGCCCCCTTGCCCGAATCGATCCGCCAGGCTTTAGAGACGGTAACGCTGGACGACAAATACAGCCTCGATATGGGCCGCGCTTTCATGAGCGGCGTGCAGGCGCTGGTCAAACTGCCCATGCTGCAACGCCAACGTGACGCCTTGCAGGGCAAAAACACCGCAGGCTTCATCAGCGGTTACCGGGGCTCGCCCTTGGGCAGCTACGACCAGTCACTGTGGAAAGCCAAGGACCACCTCAAGGCCCAGCACATCGTGTTCCAGCCCGGCGTCAACGAAGAGCTGGCCGCCACCGCTTTATGGGGCACACAGCAACTGGGCTTTGCACCGCCCGGCACCAACAAATTCGACGGTGTCTTCGGCATCTGGTACGGCAAAGGCCCCGGCGTGGACCGCTGCTCGGACGTGTTCAAGCACGCCAACATGGCGGGCACCACCCCTTGGGGCGGCGTGCTGGCGGTGGCGGGCGACGACCATGTGGCCAAAAGCTCCACCGCAGCGCACCAGAGCGACCACATCTTCAAGGCCTGCGGCTTGCCCGTTTTCTTCCCGGCCAGCGTGCAAGACATTCTGGACCAAGGCTTGCACGCCCTGGCCCTGAGCCGCTTTGCAGGCATCTGGTCCGGCATGAAGACGATCCAAGAAATCGTCGAGTCCAGTGCCACCGCGCAGATCGACCCCGAGCGCGTGCAGATCGTGTTACCCGAGTTTGTGATGCCGCCCGGCGGCGTGCACATCCGCTGGCCCGACACCGCGCTGGAACAAGAAGCGCGTTTGTTTGATTACAAATGGTACGCGGCTCTCGCCTACATCCGCGCCAACAAGCTCAACCACAACGTCATCCAGGGACCGAATGACCGCTTTGGCCTGATCGCCAGCGGCAAAGCCTACAACGACACGCGCCAGGCCCTGCTGGATCTGGGGCTGGACGACGCCACCTGCCAACGCTTGGGCATTCGGTTGCACAAGGTGGGTGTGGTCTGGCCACTCGAGGCACAAACCACCCGCGAATTTGCTACCGGGCTGCGCGAGATTTTGGTGGTCGAAGAAAAACGCCAGGTCATCGAATACCAACTCAAAGAAGAACTCTACAACTGGCGCGACGATGTGCGTCCCACCATCGTGGGCAAATTCGACGAGACCGAGGGCGATACAGCGGGTGGAGAATGGTCAACGCCCAATCCAACTCAACGCACCTTGCTGCGGGCCAATGCCGACCTCACCCCTACCTTGATTGCAAGGGCCATTGCCAAACGCCTGAAAAAGCTGGGCGTTGATGCCGACACAACTGCCCGAATCGACGCCCACCTGGCCGTGCTGGACGCCAAAGAAAAATCCTTGCAAACCCTGACCCTGGGTGCGGCTGCCGAGCGCACGCCTTGGTTCTGCTCCGGCTGCCCACACAACACCTCCACCAAGGTGCCCGAAGGCTCACGCGCCATGGCGGGCATTGGCTGCCACTTCATGAGCCTCTGGATGGACCGCAGCACCACGGGCTTCACCCAAATGGGTGGCGAAGGCGTGCCATGGACGGGGCAACAACCCTTCTGCACCGACCAGCACATTTTTGCCAACATCGGTGACGGCACTTATTTCCACAGTGGCATCTTGGCCGTGCGCCAAAGCGTGGCCTCGGGTGTGAACATCACCTACAAGATTTTGTACAACGATGCGGTGGCCATGACCGGCGGCCAGCCCGTGGGTGAGCGGTCTGAAGGCCACAGCGTGGTGCAAATCGCCATGAGCATGAAGGCCGAAGGCGCTCAGCGCATTGTGGTCGTGACCGACGAGCCAGAAAAATACGAAGGCGTAGCTTTGGTGGATGGCGTGCGTGTGTTCCACCGCGACGAACTCGATCGCATCCAACGCGAAATGCGCGAAATCAAAGGCACCACCGTCATCATTTACGACCAAACCTGCGCCACCGAAAAACGCCGCCGCCGCAAGCGCGGCACCATGGTCGACCCGGCCGTTCGCGTGATGATCAACGAAGAAGTGTGCGAAGGCTGTGGCGACTGTGGTGTGCAGTCCAACTGCTTGTCGGTTGAACCGCTCGAAACCCCTTTGGGCCGCAAGCGCACCATCAACCAAAGCACCTGTAACAAGGACACCAGCTGCCTCAAAGGCTTTTGCCCCAGCTTTGTCACTGTGGAAGGTGGCACGTTCAAAAAGAAAGCCACAGCCTCTACCACCAGCATCAACCCAGCCAGCCTGGGCACATTGCCAGAACCTGCCCTGCCCACCATCCACGAGCCTTGGGGGATGGTGGTGGCCGGTGTGGGCGGCACAGGTGTCATCACCATCGGTCAGGTGTTAGGCATGGCGGCGCACATGGAAGGCAAAGGCATCGTCACGCAAGACTCAGCAGGCCTGGCACAAAAAGGTGGCGCCACCTGGAGCCACATCTTGCTGGCCAACCACCAAGACGAAATCCGAACCACCCGTGTGAGCATGGCCGCTGCCGACTTGATCATCGGTTGTGACCCGATCGTCAGCGCGTCCAAAGAAACCACTTTGCGCATGCGTGCAGGCCGCACCCATGTGGCCTTGAACAGCAACAGCACCCCCACTGCCGCCTTTGTAAAAAACAGCAACTGGCAAAACCCGGCCGAGCAATGCGTGGCCGAAATCACCGCACAAGTCGGCGTGGAAGGTGTGGGCGCATTTGACGCCGATGCTTTGGCCAAACAACTCATGGGCGACACGATTTATGTGAACCCGATGATCCTCGGCTACGCTTGGCAAAAAGGTTGGGTGCCTCTGCACCGCGAATCTTTGGTGCGTGCCATCGAACTCAACGATGTACAGGTCAAAAACAACCTCGCCGCTTTTGAGTGGGGTCGTTACGCAGCCCACCAGCTCGACGCCTTGATGAAAGCCATTCAGCCTTCACAAGTCATCCAGTTCAAAAAACGCGAGTCGCTGGAAGACTTGATCACCGACCGCATGACGCGTCTAACCGACTACCAAGACCAAGCGTATGCCCTGCTCTACCAAGGCATCGTCGATAAAGTTCGGGCCACAGAAGCGCCATTGGGCAAAACACTGTTAAGCGAAACCGTGGCTAGACAGCTGTATCGTTTGATGGCCTACAAGGACGAATACGAAGTAGCCCGTTTGCACACCCAAACGGGTTTTATGGAGCGCATTCAAAACAGTTTTGAAGGTGACTTCAAAGTCCATTACCACCTGGCCCCGCCAATTTGGTCTAAGCGCAACAGCCAAGGCGAATTGGTCAAGAAAAAGTTCGGCCCCATCATGCTGACGGGCTTCAAAGTCTTGGCCAAACTCAAAGGTCTGCGCGGCACCAAATTGGACTACTTTGGCAAAACCGAAGAGCGCCAAACCGAACGCGCACTGATCCGCGAGTACATGCAACACATTGACCGTGTGCTGGGCTCATTGAGTTCAGAAACCCATGCGCATGCCGTAGCTGTAGCCCAGGTGCCTGAAAACATCAAGGGCTACGGTCACGTCAAAGAACGCAACATCCGGGCCGCACGTTCTTTGTGGGCCTCACTGAGCGCTGCCTAAAAAACAAAACCCATTGCTTCGTGAAGAAGCAATGGGTTTGTAGGTCAAACATCGAGCGGCAATGAAAGCAAACTGCCAGCACCGCCAAGCCAGCGCTCAGCGCGAATCGGGCAATTCGATTTTGACTTCGAGCACTTCCAGGTTGTCCTGGCGCTCCAAGTTGACTTTGATGTCTTGAACATTGATCTTGATGTACTTGCTGATCACAGCTACCAATTCACGCTGCAGATCGGGCAAATAATCGGGCTCAGCGGCATTGCGGCCACTGCGCTCATGTGCCAGGATGATTTGCAGGCGCTCTTTGGCCACACTGGCCGTCTGCTTCTTTTCGCCCAAGAGGAAGGAAAGAAAGGACATGGTTTATTTGCCTCCGAACAGGCGCTTGAAGAAACCGGCCTTTTCCGCTTCGGTGAAGCGCATGGGCTTTTCTTCACCCAAAAAGCGGGCAATGACGTCTTTGTAGGCTTCTGACACATCGCTGGAATTCATATGAATCGCTGGTGTGCCTTGGTTAGAAGCTTGCAGCACCGATTCGCTTTCAGGAATGACCCCCAACAATTTGATGCGCAAGATGTCCTGAATGTCCTGCAGAGACAGCATTTGACCCTCTTCCACCCGAGCCGGGTTGTAGCGGGTGATCAGCAAATGCTCCTTGATCGGCTCGAGGCCTTCAATCGCACGTTTGGTCTTGCTGCCCAACATGCCCAAGATGCGGTCAGAATCGCGCACCGAAGACACCTCGGGGTTGGTCACCACCAAAGCCTCATCGGCAAAGTGCATGGCCATCAAAGCACCAGTTTCGATGCCCGCAGGGGAATCACACACGATGTAGTCAAAACCCATGGCTCTCAAGTCATCCAAGACTTTTTCAACACCATCTTGCGACAAAGCATCTTTGTCGCGGGTTTGAGATGCGGCCAACACAAACAGGTTGTCGCACTGCTTGTCCTTGATCAAGGCCTGATTCAGATTGGCTTCGCCCTGGATCACATTGATCAGGTCATACACCACACGGCGCTCACAGCCCATGATCAGGTCCAAATTGCGCAGGCCCACATCAAAGTCAATGACGGCGGTTTTGAAGCCTTTGAGGGCCAAACCAGTGGCGAAACTGGCGCTGGTCGTGGTTTTGCCCACGCCACCCTTACCAGATGTCACAACAACGATTTTTGTCATGGATGAACTTTCTTGGACAAAATTAACAAATGAAACTCAGTTCTTCAGAGGGGTGATCAGCAATTTGTCACCATCTGGACCTGATTGCAAAGAAACCTGGGCCGGTTGGCCCAAAACATCTTTGGGTAACGGATTTTCGCTGGTTCGGTACACCCCAGCGATAGAAATCAACTCTGGCTCCATCACCTGGGCAAAAATTTGGGCTTGTGTATTGCCCCGAGCCCCTGCAATCGCCTTGCCCCGCAATGTGCCATAAACATGGATATGGCCGTCAGCAATCACTTCTGCGCCTGCGTTGACCATGCCCATCACGATCAGATCACGCCCTTTAGCATAAATTTGCTGACCCGAGCGCAAAGGCTTGTCAATGCGCATAGCGCTCAAGTGCGTGAGTGCTGGTGCAACGGGTTCAGCCACCGGCGCTTGGATCGGTGCAGCCTCAGCAATGGGCATAGAACGCCGAATGCGGGCATCTGATGCATCCACCAAGCCATGCCCCTTGGCCAAGTCCAAAAGTCGCGCAGATGCCCCTTTGATGGCCAAAGGCACAAACGCATGTTCTTGCAAAGCAGCGATCAAAGCCTTGAAGTCGATGGTTTCATCTTCCTTCAAGGTCAAAGCACTGATGTCGATCACCACAGGATCTTGGTCGAAGAAACCTGGACTTTCAGCCAACTGATGCTTCAAAGCCCGCGAAACCTCGGCCACATCGGTGGTTTTGAGCAACAAAGCAACCAATGACAAATCGGCACTTTTGATTTCAAAACAAGGGTTGTGCGGGTTTTCTGAAGCGATTGACATATTGCCATCAGTGGGGGAGAAAAGCTAAATCTTAACAGTGCACTTGTTTTTTGTTATCTCTCTATGGTCTTATATCTTTAAATAATCGTAGTAGTAAGGGAGTGGCACCATTGTGGACAAAGCATTTTTTTTCAGCACAGACAAGCACTTAACTGTTTTTCAAGCATGTGTGTGACCTTGCTTTTGAGCTGTCGCACAAACATGAACAACTTCTCAAATCGGGATCAAGCTGTGGATAACTCATGGGTTGCGCTATTTTTATCCACAGCTTTGTCCTGTTGCCGTTTTCAAGTTCCGAGCAACCATTGAATGACACCCTTAGCCACAAAACCCAGCATGCCAAAAGCCAGACCTAAAAAAATCACGAAGGTACCAAACTTGCCAGCTTTAGATTCCCAGGCCAGCTGCACAACGATGAACAGCATGTAAAGCATGAAAGCGGCCACACCAATGGTCAGACCGAACCAGGCAAACTGTTCTTCGGTGAAATTCAACATCACACAGCCTCCTGACGGGGCATGCGTTCAGGCACATCATGCGTGTTCACCAGATCTCGGTAGGCATGCCAAGAGGCATGGCCCAACATGGGCACGATCACGATCAAGCCAATGAACAAACTCAAAATGCCCATCATGCTCAGGCCCATGATCAAAAATGCCCACAAAGCCATGGGCAAAGGATGGGTCAAAACCACCTTCCAGCTGGTCAGCACAGCCTGCAAGGTGTTCAACTTTCTGTCGAGCAACAAAGGCATGGCCACCACACTTGAGGCAAAAACCGGGGCTGCCAACAGGCCGCCTAACATCAGCCACAGCTCAAACAAATAATTCTCGCGGCTCAGTACCACATGGCGAATGAAATCCATGGGGGTGTGGATGGGCACCGGGGCCATCAAAGTGATCAGGGCCGATGAGGTCAAAACCCAACCCGTGCCCGCCAAAGCCAACAACAAGCCAAAACGCACCAAACACCAATAGCTCACAGGCTCGTTGTTCTGCAGCGTTTGCCATTGCGTCCAGGTCTTGAACAAAAGCTGCAGGTTCACGGTCTCGTTTCTTTCGATGGCGCGGCTCATGGCGTACAGGCTGGTGGCCAAAACAGGTGCCACAACCAAAAAACCAGACACCGCACTGGCGAGCAACCAAAAACGGTCATGAGCCAACCAAGTGATCAGGCCACCGCCCAGGGCCATGACCAAGCCATGGGCCAAGCTCAGCCAAGGGGTATGACACATGTCTTTCAGGCCCAAATAGAGCCAAAACAGAGGTTGTTGGCCGTTGATGGGCAAAACGCTAGGCAGGTTCAAGCGCCCACGCCTGACTTGGGGCTGCCCGTGCAAGGGATCAGGCGAATGGTTTGGTGGTGGGGAGGCTTGTGTCATGCGATTGAGCTTACCCGCCGCGCGATTTCAGAATTTGACTTGCATCAAATGAGAAAAGGCTGCCAAGCAGCCTTTTGAATTCAACACATCGGGCAAGAACCCGGCCAAGTGAGCATCAATGACGCCCGTGACCGCCTTCGTGCTTGGTTGCGTGCATGCCAGAACCCTTCATCATGCGAGCGGTTTCTTGGTCAAACACCTGCTTTTGCTCTGTGCTCAAACTGGCATAAAAAGTTTTGGTCGCTTCGGCGCGTTGTTGCATGTGCGCATCGCGTTGGGCTTTCATGGCTTGCATCATGTCCAAGCGTTCGGGCGTGGTCATTTTTTCCATGCTCGCACGTTCGGGTCGTGCCGTGCGGTCGGGGTGTTGCATGGATTGGGTGAACGTGTTCCACGCAGGTTCTTGCCCCGCTTGCAAATTCAGTTTGGTCTTGAGTTCGGCCAAACGTTGCGTGTGGCGTTCGCCTTTGTGTTCACTCTTGTGCTCGCGCATTTTCTCCATGCGGCCAGCACGCGTGTTGTCTGCGGACGCCGTGGTGTTTTGGGCCAAGGCCAAACCGGTCAAACCGGCCATCAAGGCTGTGGCGATCAAGGTGGTGCGAATCGATTTCATGGAAACATCCTTTGGTTGGTGGGATGCCTGCAGTGTGATCCGCCCATGTATACGGGCTGTGCCCGAATGGTGCTGATTTGTAAAGACAACCTGACCGCGTGTAAAGACATTCAAGCGGTGACGCGGTAACCTTCATCGGCAATGGCCTGAGCCAAAGCCTCACGGCTTTTTTCTGAATCCACTTGCACGCTGTTGTGTGTGCGGTCGATCACAACCTTGGCCTGTGTATCCAAAGACAATAAAGCTTTGGTGACTGCTTTTTCACAGTGGCCACACGTCATGCCTTCAACGGTGAAAATTTGGTTCATGATGCATCCTCTTTAATGAACTGAACACGACCCGTTGGGGTCTGGTCTGAGCATAGACCATCCAGGACTTCATGGCATGACACAGATCAAGAACGAACCTCCCATCACCTACGACATCGGCATCGGCGGCATGACCTGCGCATCGTGTGTGGCGCGGGTCGAAAAAGCCTTGAAAAAAATGCCCGGTGTCCTCAGCGCCACGGTCAACCTCGCGACCGAATCGGCCCGCATTGAAGTGGCAACCCATGACGTGACTGACGCACGCCTGCGACGCGTTGTGCGCGATGCCGGGTACGAGCCCCGCACACCCGAAGCACAAGCCGAAGTGGGCCGCGAGTCACCCTGGGCAGGCTTCATGCCGGTCGGTGTGGGTCTGTTGCTGACCACGCCCTTGGTTTTGCCCATGTTGGCCGAGCTGTGGGGCCGCCACTGGATGCTGCCCGCATGGGTGCAATTTGCGCTGGCCACGCCTGTGCAGTTTGTGTTGGGCGCACGTTTTTACAAAGCCGGTTGGCATGCCCTGAAGGCGCTCACGGGCAACATGGATTTGTTGGTGTCCTTGGGCACCACCGCAGGCTGGGCCTTGTCGGTTTGGTTGTGGCTCACGGCGCACGAGGGGCATACACCGCACCTGTACTTTGAAGGCTCGGCCGTGGTCATCACCTTGGTGATGTTGGGCAAATGGCTGGAGACGCGTGCCAAGCGCCAAACCACCGAGGCGATTCGCGCTTTGCATGCCTTGCGCCCAGACAAAGCCCATTGGTTGGGTGAAGAAGGCGAGGTCGATGTGCCTGTGGACGAAATCCTGGTGGGCGACCGGATTGTGGTGCGGCCCGGCGAACGTTTTCCGCTGGACGGCGAATTGGTCGAAGGCCAAACCCAGGTGGACGAATCCATGCTGACTGGTGAGCCCTTGCCCGTGGCCAAGGCACCGGGTGAGGCTTTGACGGGCGGCTCCATCAACCGCGAAGGGCGCGTGCTCATGCGCGTGACGGCGGTGGGCCACGAAACCGTGCTCTCGCACATTATCCGCTTGGTCGAAGACGCACAAGCGGCCAAAGCGCCCATTCAGCGGCTGGTAGACAAAGTGGCCGAAGTGTTTGTTCCCGTGGTGCTGCTGATCGCCTTGCTCACCTTGGGTGCGTGGATGGCGCTGGGCTCAGATTTTGAAACCGCGCTCATCCATGCGGTGGCCGTGCTCGTCATTGCCTGCCCTTGCGCCCTAGGCTTGGCAACGCCTGTGGCCATCATGGCGGGCACGGGTGTGGCGGCCAAACACGGCATTTTGATCAAAGACGTGCAAGCGCTGGAATTGGCGCACCGCGTGCAAACCGTGGCTTTTGACAAAACCGGTACGCTCACCGTGGGCCAACCGCGCTTGCTGGCCCGTGTGCCCGCGCCCGGGCACGATGCACCAACCGCTTTGGCCTTGGCTGCACGCGTGCAAAGCGGCAGTGAACACCCCTTAGCGCGTGCGGTGGTCAGCGCCGCACAACAGCAGGGCCTGACAGGCGCCACCGCGCAAGACCTGCAAGCCGTGCCCGGCAAGGGCGTGTTGGCCAAGGTAGATGAACGGCAGCTGTTGCTGGGCAGTTTGCGCTGGCTGCAAGAAGAAGGTCTGGACATCGGCATGTGGCAGCCAGACATCAACGCTTTGCAGGCGCAAGGCGCAAGCCTGTCGGCTTTGGCAGAGCGCACCGATGCGGGGTTGCATGCCCTGCTGCTCATGGGTTTTGGGGATGAACCCAAAGTGGGCGCAGCGCAAGCATTAACGATGTTGCGCGATCGCGGCTTGAAGCTGGTGATGATTTCGGGCGACAACCAGGCCGCCGCCGAAGCCATGGCCCGCCGCTTGGGCTTGCGCCCCGAAGCGGGAGAAGTGCTGGCCAATGTGCTGCCCGGTGACAAGTCTGCGCAGGTGCAAAAACTGCGTGCGGGTGGCAAGGTGGTCGCCATGGTGGGCGACGGGGTGAACGACGCGCCCGCCTTGGCCGCCGCCGACGTGGGCATGGCCATGGGCAACGGCACCGATGTGGCCATGCATGCGGCGGGCATTACCCTCATGCGCGGCGAAGTCGCATTGGTGGGCGCGGCGCTCGATATCTCGGCCCGCACTGTGGCCAAGATTCGGCAGAACCTGTTCTGGGCCTTTGCCTACAACGTGGCGGGCATCCCTATGGCTGCCTTGGGTTACCTCAACCCCATGATGGCGGGCGCAGCCATGGCGCTCAGCTCGGTGAGTGTCATGGCCAATGCATTGCTGCTGAAGCGTTGGAAGCCCTGAAGCACATTTTCTTGACGTGCATCATGGCGAGGTGTGGGACAAAAGCGCAGAGTGAAGGCATTCACTTCACGGAGAAATTTCATGACCCGCCACAGCGCCCTTCAGACCATCCGCGACGAACACGCGAGTTTGGCCGCCATGCTGCAATCCATGCGGCTCATGGTGCAAAAAGGGCCGGGCGACAACCGACGCCAGTTTTTTGATGTGCTGCGCGGCATGCTGTTTTACATCGACGAATTCCCGGAGCGCCTGCACCACCCCAAAGAGTCAAACCTGCTCTTTCCTAAAGTGGTCAAGCTCGCCCCCAAAGTCATGGGCGCGGTGGACAAGCTCGAACGTGACCACATGCGCAGCGAAAAAGCCGCCCGCGATTTACAGCACCTGCTGTTGGCTTGGGATTTGTTGGGCCCGAGCAGGCGCACGGAATTTGAAGAAGCCATTGGCCAGTACATCGATGCTTATTTGGAGCACATGAACTTGGAAGAAAACGTCATCCTGCCCGAGGCCGAGCGCTGCTTTTCGGACGATGACTGGCGGCTGCTGAACGAGGCGTTTGCCGAAAACGCTGACCCTCTCACAGGTCACTACCGGCCCGCTGAGGCCTATGAAAGGCTTTTCAGCCTGATCGTCACACGCGCCCCCGCGCCCATTGGTTTGGGCTGAGGACTGCGCCGCATCCTCAAGCCTTCGGCAAGAACGGATAGTCGGTGTACCCCGCATCGCCACCACCGTAAAAAGTGGCGCGGTCGGGCGTGTTGAAGGGGCCGCCTTGGCGCAGGCGTGCACCCAAATCGGGGTTGGCAATGAAGGGGCGGCCGAAGGCGATCAGGTCCGCACCGCTGGCCAGAGACTGATCGGCCAAGCTCAGGTCGTAGCCGTTGTTCAGCATCCATGCGGCGCGGCCACCCGCTTGGGTGTAGGCCTGGCGCAAAGCGGCGTAGTCAAAGGGCTTGTCGCCTTGTTGGTGGTCGCGTGCCGCGCCCGTCGAGCCTTCGATCACGTGCACAAAAGCCAAATCCATCGGGGCCAACAAACGCGCCACATGCTCAAACAAGGGCTGCGGCTGTTCGTCGATCACGCCGTTGGCGGGTGTCACGGGCGAGATGCGGATGCCCGTGCGTGCGCCACCAATTTCGGCCACGATGGCTTGAATCACTTCTTGCAAAAAGCGGGCGTGGTTCTCGATGGAGCCGCCATACGCATCAGTGCGGTGGTTGCTGCTGCTGCGCAAAAACTGGTCGATCAAATAACCATTGGCCGCGTGTACTTCCACACCATCAAACCCGGCGGCAATCGCGTTGGCCGCAGCGCGGCGGTAGTCTTGCACGATGCCGGGTAGCTCGGCCGCGTCGAGCGCACGCGGCGCGGACACGGGCTCAAACTTGGGCTGGCCGTCGACCAGCAGCACTGTTTTCGTCGCAGCCGTCAGTGCCGAAGGCGCCACTGGCGCTGCGCCACCGGGCTGCAAGCTTGTGTGCGACACGCGGCCCACATGCCACAGCTGCATCACGATCTTGCCGCCCTCGGCGTGCACCGCGTCGGTGACTTGCTTCCACGAAGCGACTTGTTCAGCGCTCCAGATGCCGGGCACATCGGCGTAGCCTTGGCCCTGGTGGCTGATGGCTGTGGCTTCGGTGACGATCAGGCCCGCCCCCGTGGCCGGGTTGGCGCGTTGGCGGTAATAGGTGGCCATGCGGGCGTTGGCCAGCGAGCCGGGTGCGCGGTTGCGTGTGAGCGGGGCCATCACGATGCGAGAGGCCAAAGCGATGCTGCCGACCTGGCAGGGTTCAAACAAAGAGCGCATGGTGTCCTTAATGGGTGTAATCGTGGCTTTCGCGTTGCAGCTTGCGCAGTAGCGAAGGCCAAACAAACGCGCCGCCCAAACCACCGGTTTGCACGCGCATGGCGTTGGCCACGCCGTTCAAAATTTGGGGGTCCACCTCCGTCAGGTCTTTGGGGCCCGCTTGGCCTGCCAGCGCATCGACCTGGATGCGGCAGGTGTTCTCGAAGGTGTACATCGACAAGAACGCGTCGGCAATTGTTTTGCCCACGGTGAGCAAGCCGTGGTTGCGCAGCATCAGGTAATTGGCGGTGCCCAAGTCGGCCTGCAGGCGCAGCTTTTCTTCGTCGTGAATGGCCACGCCCTCGTAGCCATGGTAGGCCAGCGAGGCCAGCACAAACGTGCTTTGTTGGCTGATGGGCAGCACGCCGTGCGCCTGAGCGCTCACGGCCACGCCCGCTCGGGTGTGGGTGTGCAGCACACAACCGGCATCGGGCCGCGCCTCGTGCACCGCGCTGTGGATTACAAAGCCCGCCGGGTTCACCGGAAAGGGGCTGTCGTGCAGCTTGTTGCACTGCATGTCCACCTTGACCAGGCTGGAAGCGGTGATCTCGTCAAACATCAGGCCGTAGGGGTTGATCAAAAACTGATGGTCCTGACCTGCCACCGACTCGGGCAACTTGGCGCTGATGTGGGTGAACACCAGATCGCTCCAACCGTACAGCGCCACCAGCCGGTAACACGCGGCCAAGTCCAGCCGCAGCTGCCATTCGTCGGGGTGAACGCTGTCTTTCAAAGAAGGAATCTCAAACGCCATGGCCGTGCTCCGGATGGTCAACAAAAGTAATTCAGCTTAGCGGCAAGCGGGGCGGGGGGATGACTTGTTGGTGACTGGGGAATGGGGTGTTGGATTTGGCTAAAGGAGCAAGGTACAAGCTGCATGTGTCATGGCTTAGTTGTTTTTCGAATGGAAAAAATGAGTAAATTGGTAATAATTTTAAGGTAAAGTGTGGGGGCGATATCTTTGAAATAGGTTGGTGACTTGTTTGATTTGATGCTTGGAATTTTCCATGGAGACCAAGTTAAACCATTGATTCAAAAAGGAATTTTTACCTATTTCGCAAATTTGTTATCGACAAAAAATCTGTGCTGACTGCTGATTTGTCCTCTACAACAAAGCCCGATCTCACAATTACCGTTTTTTGGTGCCCTTACTTTGAAAACACAATATGCCTATTGACAAACTCATCATTGCAAACTTTAAGGGAATAGCCGATCGCCAAGAGTTTGAGATCCGGCCGATTACGATCTTCTGCGGGCCCAACTCTTCAGGAAAGAGCAGTTGTATTCACGCTCTTGCCGCTATGGCGCAGACAGTGAAACTATCTGCATCGCAAGTTCCAGTTGTTCTTGATGACGAGTATGCGCAAGTGCACTTGGGAAGATTCAAGGATGTAGTCCATTCTCAATCAATTACTGATGCTTTCAGCCTTGGAATCGGGCTCAACAAACCTTCTTATATGTTCACTCGTACTAAAGAAGAGACAGAAACTGAACCTTCGCTACAAATTGAAATCGAATTTAAGGCGAAGTCTGCAGCGCAAGAGATATACATTAACTCGGCATCCATGCAGCTGGGTAAAGCTCATTACACATTTGCTAAAAAGCAAGGAAGCAAAACCGAACTTACAGTTACTCGAAACGGAGAAAAACTCCCGTTTTCGGCGGCGTCAAACGGCCGACTTGGACTTCGCACACAGATTGCTTTCGAAAACAATAAAGACCCATCAAAGGATGCGCTTGATGCTTACATCATGAGTGAAAGCGTGAGCCAAAGCTTGAACCGAGAGTTGCGGAGGACGCTGTATTTGGGGCCTTTCCGGCAAGGCCCACTCAGAAGATATCCCACCCGCGGTTCACAACCGACGGAGGTTGGCGCAGCAGGTGAAGCAGCGGTTCCAATGCTCGCCAACGAATTTTCTAAATCAAAGACAAAACATCCAAATTTGAAGGGCGGATTCAAGTACGAACTGCAACACGGTTTAACGAGGCGTGAAACACCTCGTGGGGTGTCTTGAATCCCAGCCGCTTTCTGGGCCGGTGATTCAATCTGTTTTCGATCATAGTCAACTCCTCATCGGTGACAGTTTCCATGCGCCGTTTCTTGGGAATGTATTGGCGCAGCAAACCATTGAAGTTCTCGTTGCTGCCGCGCTGCCAGCTGCAATACGGATCGGCAAAGTAAGTCTGGATGCCAAGGGCCTGATCGATGGCCTGGTGATCGGCAAACTCCTTGCCGTTGTCTACCGTCAAGGTCTTCACCCGTGAGCTCAGGGGCTTGAGCATGCCTTCAATAGCCCGGCCCACCAAATCAGCAGACTTGTTGGGCACTTTGGCCAGCACAGCAAAGCCACTCTTGCGTTCTACCAGTGTCACGATGGCTTGTTTGTGAGCCGCGCCAATAACGGTATCACCTTCCCAGTGGCCCACTTGCTTGCGATCTTCAATGTGGCTTGGTCTCTCGCTGATCGGGCGGCGGTTCGGGATCTGACCACGTCTATCACGCCCGCACAGGTGGCGTTTGCGCCGAGGCTTTTGGCTACGCAGGTGCGTGTGTAAATCACCACCGGCAGCCTTGTTCGCATAGACATACAAATAGACGCTCTCATGGCTGACCGCCACCTTGCCTGCAATCTGCTCGGGGCTCCATTGAATGCCAAGGTAGAAATCCACATCGGACCAGACTTTGGAATCTAAACGGCGGGCATTACGGCTTCGCTGTGCCCGCTCAGAAGCCTTGGCGCAGGCTTGTTCGGCGCGATAGCCACGCTGACCGCGGCCACGGCTGAGTTCGCGGCTGATGGTGCTGCGGCTCCTGCCCAATGAACGGGCGATCTCGCTGATGGTCTGTTTGGCTTTCAAGAGGCTGTGAATTTGGTATCGTTCTTCTCGGCTGAGGTGCTTGTACATCTGGCAACTTGGACTTGGCGGTTTGAGTGGCCATGATGCCTTGACATCCTCAGCCACCCATCACCGGGTTTATCTTTGTTGCACCTCGTACTTGAATCCGCCAAGCGAATCAGTGACTGGATTGGTCAAATGAAACTGGGTAAAAAGGTAGAAGTCATTCCAGTAGCAAAGACCGACCTCTTCGATCTCTCAGTCACGCTAGAAGACGGCGCTAAATTATCAATTCCTGATCTTGGCTATGGTGTATCCCAAGTCTTACCTGTATTAGTTCAGTGTAGTTTTGCGCCAAAGGGTGCAACACTACTTTTCGAACAACCAGAGCTTCATCTGCACGAAGGAGCGGCAAGACAGCTTGCATCAATATTTGTAGATGTTGTTCGCGACAAATCAGTACATATACTCGCTGAGACCCATTCACCACACCTGTTCGTCGAAATTATTCGCCAAGTTAAAGCCGGCAAAATCAAGCCTACAGAGGTAATTCTCTACGATGTTTCACGTAAAAATGGAAAAAGCGATTTTCGTAAGGTTGATATTGAAATGTTCGAAGATGGCTATTGTGAGGTGGACCATCCTTGGGCCAGAGGACTTGAATAGTAGAAGCCTGTCAGGACAACTAATCGCTTAAGCGGAGCACTAACGGCTGTCTGTTAGGCCGCGTCCGCTACCACACACTACATTTTCGCCAAGCTTAGCTTAGCAACTTAACGTCAAAGCCCGCTTCGCTCAAACGTAAGAACATTCACTATCAATCCGGTCGCGTCAACTCCTCCAGCCGCATCAGCCAAGCCCGGGCGTGCACCCCGCCATCTTCTACAGGCCCACACATCTCCACCGAAGCTTGTAGATGCCCGCACACCGCAGGCCGTTCAGGTTGCCCAAAAATTTTGCAGCGCAGTTGGTCGTCAAGTTGCACGCAAGGCACGCCCGCGGGTTTGCCTTGGGGCATGCCGGGAATGGGCGAGGAGATGGAGGGTGCGGTGCAGCAAGCGGCGCAGCCAGGACGGCAGGTCAAAGTCATCCGGTCAAAGGCATCCGGTTCAGCGAGGCCACAGGGCCCACAGTTGCAGGGGCTGCTTCAGGCGTCCAGCCAGCTCGCCCGCGACCGGCCCAGAGCCCGCGTAGTAGTCGGCCCGCACCGCGCCCACGATGGCGGTACCGGTGTCTTGTGCCAACACCAAGCGGTCCAAATTGGTTTGTGGCCCGGTGGACTTCATCCACACCGGGGTGCCGTAGGGGATGCTGCGGCGGTCTACTGCGATGGACCGCTCGGCTGTGAGCGGCACGCCTTGTGCGCCTTTGGGGCCGGGCGGTGTTGTGCCCACAGGCAAGGCTTCTTCGCGGAAAAACACCACACGCGGGTTTTGCCACAGCAGCTCGTTCACCCGCGAGGGGTTACGGTCGATCCACGCCTTGATGCCGGGCCAGCTCGCGTCGGTGATGAGTTTGCGGTCCAGCAGCCAGCGGCCAATGCTTTTGTAGGGCTGGTCGTTGGTGGCGGCGTAGGCCATGCGCACCCAGCGCTGGCGGCCGTCGGGCTCGGTCACATTCACCAGGCCTGAGCCTTGGATGTGCAGCACCATGGCGTCCACCGGGTCGGCCAAATACAGCAGCTCTTTACCGCGCAGGGCGGCGCGGGCGGCGGGCAGGGTTTCCATTTCTTGTCGGCTAAACCAAGGTTTGCGCTGACCCAGCTGGGCGGGCGGCGCGTACAGCGGCACCTGGAATGCGCCTTGTGCCCGGCGCGAGCCCGTTAAGGCCGGTTCGTAATAACCGGTGAGCAAACCGGTCAGTAGGCCTTCGCCGCGTTGGTCCAGTGCTTCGATGCGGTAGGGCTGGAGTTTGTCGCGCATCCAGCGGCGCTGTTCGTTGGCGCTGGCGTTGGCCAGTTGGGCGATCTCGGGGCACAGCGCCCGCCAGTCGGGGGTCGGGCGTTGGCAGCTTTGTAGCCAGGCAGGCCAGGCTTCGTTGACGGCGTCGGTGTCCACGCCGGGCAGTTCAGCCCAACGAACGGGCACCCAGCGGCTTTGCTCGCGCACCAGGGCGGGCGGCAGGGGGCGGGTGTCTTCCATGCTGGGCACGGGCAGGGGCATGGGCGATGGGCTTGAGGTGGGCGGGGTTTGCACCACGGGGGCGACCGAGCAAGCGGCCAGCATGCCTACAATCGCGGCCATCAAGAAGCCGACCCGCAACGGGCGGCGGGTCAAGAAACGGGGTTTTTGCATGGGTCTGATTTTGCTGGAAGCTTTGCTGGCCTTGTGTATCTTCATTGTGATTGTCTGGTGGACCATGTTTTCCGGCCGCAGCAAAGGTGAATTGCGCCAAGCCCCGTCAGCCCCTGAACAAGCCCCCAACGAGGCCAGCCCGCATGCCCCGGGCAATGCACTGAGCGAGGCGGCCCCAATACCAGCGCCAAAAGAAGCCCCTACAAACCAAGCAACACCTGACGACAGCCGCCGCTGAAGCGGTCAGTCCAGCAGGGTGTGTGCGCCTTCAAAGCGCTGCGCGTAATAGGTGCTGCTGAGTGCATCGATGCGCACCCCGGTGCGCGGGTTGCTGGCGTGCACAAAGCGGCCGTCGCCCACGTACACACCCACATGCGAGTGGCGTGCGCCCAGCGTGTTGAAAAACACCAAATCGCCCGGTTGCAAGTCGGCCCGGTCGATGGGGCGGGACAGGCGGCCCAGGTCGGCCGCAGAGCCTTTGACCCGCAAGCCGCCCCCTTCGCGCATCACATGGGCTACCAGGCCAGAGCAGTCAAAGCCCGTGGCCGGGCCACGGCCGCCCCAGGCATAGGGCGTGTCGAGCAAAGACAGCGCGACCATGGCCACATCGTTGCGCACGCTGTTGTAGGGGTCCGGTGGCCCCCTGCGCGATGCTGCAGGGTTGGCGGGCACACCACTTGGGGGCGCAGGGTGTTTGGCCGGGGGCGATGAGCAGCCTGCCAGCAAGAGGGCGGCGCCCAGACCGCTGAGCAAGCAGCTGCGGCGCAGGTTGGGCTGCCCGGTTGTGTTCATGCCAGTTGCCGCATCAAGTTGGCCAATTCCACCGCCGACTTCACTTCCATCTTGTCGAACACCCGGGCGCGGTGGACTTCCACCGTGCGCACGCTGATGTCGAGCTGGTCGGCGATCAGTTTGTTGGGCAGGCCTTCCACCACCAGGCCCATCACATCGCGTTCGCGCTCGGTCAGCTCCAGCAGGCGCGACTGCAGGCGCTGCTGGGTTTGTCGGGCCACCAAGCCCTCTTGTGACAAAGCCAGGGCCTGCTCCACCCGGTCGACCAGGGCGTTGTCCGAAAAAGGCTTTTCGCAAAAATCAAAAGCCCCGCGTTTGACGCTGTCCACTGCGGTAGGCACATCGGCGTGGCCGGTCAAAAAAATCACGGGCCAGGCTTGCGCTATGCCTTTGGCCAGCAGTTGCTCAAACAAGGCCAGGCCGCTCATGCCGGGCATGCGCACGTCCAGCAAAATGCAGGCCGATTGCTGCAGCAGGGCTGGGTCGGGTTGCCAAGCAGCGCCGTCACCTGCACTGTGGCCCTGCACCATGGCCAAGAAAGCTTCGGCGCTGTCAAAAGACTCGCTGAGCAAGCGCCGTGTGCGCAGCAACCAGGCCATGCCCTCGCGCACGCTGGCGTCGTCATCCACAATGAAAACGGTGGGCGTGTCGGTGAAATTCATGCGGTGATCTTATCCAAAAGCACAGCGGGCAAGGTGAAGCGAAACACCGTGCCCCGGGGCGTCAGGGGCTCGAAACTCAGGTGGCCGCCGTGTTGCTCGACCACGGTGCGGCACAGGCTCAGGCCCAAGCCCATGCCTTCGGCCTTGGTGGTGAAAAAGGGCGTGAACAGCTGCCCGGCCACGTCTTCGCCAATGCCCACACCCACATCACTGACCGAAAACTCCACCCAGCCGTGTTCGGCGTTCGATGCGGCACGTCGCACCTGCAGCACCAGAACCCGCTCCGTGCTGCCGGGTTGGTCCATGGCCTGCATGCCGTTGCGGGCCAGGTTCAGCAGCACCTGCTCGACCATGGTGCGGTCACACAAGACCGGGGGCAGTTTGGGTTCGATGCGGGTGTGCACCTTGACCTGCAGTTTGCGGGCTTGCAGGTTGACCAGCGGGGCAATCGCGTCGAGCAAGGCCACAGGCGTGACCGCTTCGCGGGCCTGGTCGCGGCGGCGCACAAAGTCGTGCACGCTGTTGATGACCTTGCCCGCTCGCCCGGCTTGCTCGGCAATGCGACGCAGGGCCATGTGCACATCGTCCAGGGTTTGCGGCACGGCGGCGGGGTCTTTGAGGAGGTTGAGCGAGCCATTGGCATAACTGGCGATGGCGGCGAGCGGCTGGTTCAGCTCGTGGCTGAGCAAGGAGGCCATCTCGCCCACGGTGGCCAGGCGGGCGGTGGCTTGCAGGCGCTCTTGGCTGGCCCGCGAGAGTTCTTCGATGCGCCGTTGTTCGCTGATGTCGATCACCGCGCCCATCCAGCCGGTTTGCTGGCCTTGGCCACTGATGAGCGGCGCTTCGATGATGAGCACCTCAAACCGTGTGCCATCGGCCCGCATGAAGACCGACTCGAAGCCTTCGCGCGGCGGGGCATTGCCCGCCAGCCGGATGGCTTGGCGCTGCTTGTATTCGTCCACCATTTCTGGGGGCCAATAGGGCATGGGGGCCAGCTTGCCCGTGAGTTGTTCCGCCGTCAGCCCCACCATTTGGCAAAAGGCCGGGTTCACGTAGGTGATGCGCCCTTCCAGGTCGCGGGCACGCAGGCCGGTCACCAGCGAGTCTTCCATGGCCTTGCGAAAGGCCAGTGCCTCGGCCAAGTCGTTTTCGGCTTTCAGGCGGCGGCGCGAGTCTTTGGCCAGCAAGACCATCACCGTGACCAAGGCAATCGACATGCCGGTCACCAAGGCGGTCAGCACGTTGGGGAACAGGTCGGGCTCGCCCCGGCGACCGTCCATGCGCAGCACCAAGGTGTTGCCCGGCAAGTCCACCAGCTGCTGGGCGGTGAACACGCGCAAGCCCCGGGTTTGGGTGCCCGTGATGGCCAGGCGGGTGCCGTCAGGTTCGGTGAAAGAGATTTCGTTGCGGCGACCAAAGCCTTCGCCCAGGCGGGCGCCAAGGAGCTCTTGCAAGCCATACGTGACCACCGTGAAGCCCACCAGCACGCCGCCTTGGGTGTTGGGCAAACACATGTCCATCACCTCGATGCCCAAACCATCGGTTTGCGGCAGGTAATAAGAGCGTGAATAGTTGGGCCCACTGCTGCGTTGTGCACGCTGACAGGCTTGCTGGGTTTCGCTCAGGGTTTCGGTGCGGCGCACACGTTCAAACACCGGGCTGCGCAAGGTGGAGTCGGCCAATTGCTTGAGGTTCAGTGTGGTGTCGCGCCATTCGATGCGCAGCATGTCGCGGTTTTCGCGCAAAAGGGCTTGTGCCTCGAGCGACCAAAAGGCTTCAGATGGCAGGCTCGATTGCAGGCCCTGCAGCGCTTGAACATGGCGCGAGAGTTGGGTGCGTAAATCACTGACCGCGTTGGCGGTGTCGCGTTCCAACTCGGTTTGCAATTGGCTGGCTTCGTAACGCCCAGCCAGCCAGACCAAGGTCACCAGCACCGCCATGACCAGCGCAATCAGTGCAGCCCACAGGCTGCGGCGGCCGCGCCCACCGGGCATGGCGTTTTCCACCGCCAGCCACCAGGCCAGGGTGCGTGCTTTGAGTGTGGGGATCAGGCGCTGTAGCGCTGGGGCTGTCATGCCCGCATTGTCCTGCACCTTGGGGCCAGTGGCTGGGGGTCGGGTGGGACGGCTGGATGGGACTTGCCGGGTGGGGTGGTGCCGATCAAGGCGGGTTGATGGGCGCAGGGGTCTGGGCCGGGCGTTGGTCAACGCGTGTGACCTGTGGATTGGCCCAGCTGCCATCCACCAAAAACTCTTGGGCCGAGGCGCGTGCCAGGGGGTTTTGCAGCAGCCATTGGGCGATGAAGGTTGTCAGGCCAACCAAGGGGTTGACGGTGATGGCTGCCACTAAAGAAGCAGTACCTGTGTCGACAATGGGCAGGATGTGCACACGCAGTTTTTGGGTCTCGCGGGCCAGGTCGGCCGAGCCGTCGAGTTGCACCAGCGCGTTGACGCCTTTGATCTGCAGGTTGCGGGTGTTGGCCATGCCGTGCACGATGGTCACGTCGCCTTGGACCGAGTCAAACGCAAAGCCCTGTGCAAACACATCCCTGAAATCGAGCAGCAAGCGCCTGGGCAAGGCCTGCAAACTCAGCACGCCCAGCAGCTTGGCAACCCCGGGGTCGGCTTTGAGGAATTGGCCGCGTCCCATGCGCACATCCAGGTGGCCGTTCAGGCTGGGGTAATGCAAGTTGAGGGGTGAGCCCTGCCAACTGACCATGCCTTCGATCTGGCCTGTGCCGCCACGCAAAGCGTCGGGGGTGTCCAATCGGGTCAACAGGGCTCCGGCATCGCGCACATCCAGCACGAAGTTCATTTCGGTCTTGCGCCAAGGACTGCCTTCACGGGCGGCCAGCCAGCGGCCTGTGCTGCGCAGGGTGCCTTCGGGCAGATCGATGTTGAACTTTTTCAGCTGCCACTCACGCGCAACAGGGGTTTGGGCGAGGCCCTTGTCGGCGTTGACGGCTTCGATCTCGACACGCCCCATGGGTTTGCCGCGCAGCACCAATGCATCCACCACGATGTCCAGCGCGGGCAGGCTGGTGGGTGGCGCTTCGAGCAGGCTTTCCACCTCGCGTGCATTCGAGGGCTGCAAATTCAGGCGGCTCAGGCGTGCAAACAATTGACCGGCTTGGTCGCTCAGGCCGGGCATGGCGGGCACAAAGACCACATGGCCGCTGAGCTCGTCCGCGTCGATGTTGACGCGCCAGAGCCCATCTTCGTAGGTGCCACCCGCTTGCACTTGGTGCAGGTGCCGGTCCTTGGCGATCAGGCTGTTGGCTTTGAGGCCCATGCGCGTGGGCAGGTAGTTTTGCCAGACGGAGAGCGGTGGAGCTGAACGGGGTGTGGCCACCGCTGCGGTTTGTGGCGGTGTTTGGGCTGGCGCTGGATTTGCAGCTGGATTTGTTGGCGGAGGCAACAAGTCCAGCCAATCGTCGACCACCAGCCGGTCCAATACGACGTGGGCCGTGACCCCGCTTGTGGGCAGTGCGGGCAGGTTTTCGGGCAACACGCCCAGGCCCAAGCGGCCGCGCAGCACCTGCGGGGTGTCGGTGCTCAAATCGCGCTCGTAAACCAAATGCACCTTGTCGCCCAAAGCGAGTTTAATTTCGTCTTGAGCCCCGGTGGGGGTTTGTTTGGAGCGGATCTGCAGGGCCAGGGGTTTTTCGGCTGCAGCGGTTTTGCCCAAGGGAGCGGGCAGCTGCAAGCCCAGGCCGCCGAGTTGGCTGCGCACCGTCAGCTCGGGCAAGCCCTGGGGCCATGCCAGGCGGGCGTGGTAGTCGGTGGCGCCGCTGGCGTGCTGGGCCAGCAGGTTCAGCGGGGCCACATCGTTGGCCGCCTGCAGGCCCGCCGCGCTCACGCGGCCGCGGGCTTCAAACACCGTCTGAGGGGGCTTGGGGGCTGGTTGGCCTGCCACCGGGTTGGGGGAGTGCATGCCGCCATCGATCACGGCGGGCCCGCCCAGCAGCGTGGCCTGGAGTTGACGCACCTCAAAACCGCGCTCGTGGAACTGCAGCGTGCCGTACAGCTTGTTCAGCCAAGGTGTGCCGGGCAGCATGCGCAGGTCGTTGCCATTGAACTGCACACTGCCTTGCACGCGGGTGTTGTTCAGGTCAAGCAGGGGCAGCTGTAAGGCAAAGCGGGTGAGTACGGGGCCGCTGGCCTGGGCGGGCTGCAGCGCCCCCGAGAGCAGCTCGTTCAGCGGGGACTGCCGCACCACGCCCAGTACCAAGGGGGCATCGGCCAAGCTTTGGGCCTGCACACGCAGCACCGGTTGGTGGGCCATGTCGGCAATGTCCACCGAGGCGGCTTTCAGCTCGATGGCCTGTGCACCAACGCCCACCCGGGCACTGGCTTCGCGCAGCTGCATGCCCAGGCGGTCAAAAGTCAGTCGGCCTTGCAGAGCATGCAGGCGCGGCCAGGGGACTTCACCCGGGTCCATCAGAGAGGGGGGCACCATGTCCAGTTCGCCGTCTTTCAAATCGCCTGTGAACAGGAAGGTGCCGTCTTCGGGCCGTGCAAAGGGCAGTTTGTCCAGATCGCCCTGGATTTGGACCTGCACATTTTCATAGCGGCCCTGCACCAGTGCATCGCGCAAGTAGTGGCGCACTTCGATCGGCAGGTTCAGGGGCAGGTAGCGGTGCACGGCCGCCGCTTGCGCCCGCTGAACGCGCCCTTTCAAGCTCAGGATGCCGGGGCCTTGGCCTTGGGGGGCGGGTTGCCACTGGCCTTGCCATTGGCCTTGCAGGTCGGCATTGGCCAGACGCAGCGACCAGTGCGGCACATGCCAGCTGTCGTGGGCGTTGTGGCCAGTTTGGCGTGCCCAGCTCAGGCTCGCTTGCATCTGTTGCAGGGGCACTTCGGAGGGCTCCAGCAAACCCGGCAACCACAAAGCGCTGCCCGCGCCGGTTTGCAAATCCAGTCGGCCCCCATTGGCGGTCATGGCCAAGGTCAACTGTCCGCCGCGCAGGCCGGGCACGTCGGCGCCGGGGAGCGTGCCCCAGGCGGCCACCACCGCGGAGCCGGGTTGCCAGCTCAGGCCCTCGACCTTGGCCTGTGCTTCCTGAATCTCGGGGCTGTTCCAGTCGCCTACCCAGCGCAGGTTCAAAGACGTGACCCGGCCCCGCACTTCGCGCGCCTGCAAAGCGCTGTGCAGTCGGGGCGACACGGTTTCGTCGATGGGCATGCGCAAGGCCAGGGCTTGTAGTGCCTGTAAATCCAGCTGCTCAGCCTTCAAGTGGCCCTTGGCCGGGCGCGTGCCTTGGGCGTGTGTGTAGTCGAGGGTCAATTGGCCCCCAGGCCAGCTCAGGCCCTCTTCGCCGATGACCCGCAGTTCCTGAGATTCGGCCACAAAGCCTTCGGCATGCACCTGCAGGCCCAACCGACCCGACAGGCTTTGCAGGTTCACGGCGGGCTGGCTCGGGTGGAGTCGGAGCTGGAGGTTTTTCAGGTCCACATCGGCCAGGCCGCCACGCCACTGGCCCCGCTGCACATCGGCCCACAGGCGCAAATGCCCTTGGCCTTGCATGGGCCCGGCTTCAGGTCGCAGGCTGGCGGGTATGGGCAAACCCTGGGCTGACCAGGGGGCCACGTCCAGTTGCGGAAAGTGGGCAAAGGCTTGGCCCGACCAATCGCTCAGCCGCCCCGGGTGCAAAGACAGCAGATTGCGCTTGAACTGGCCCATCAGCACAAAACGCTCGCCCCAGCCTGGGGGCGGGGTGGCGTCCAGGCGGAGTGCGTGTTGCCGTGCCGTGTTGCGGATCACCAGGTCCACGTCGCGCAGCGTCAAAGGCTCTGGGCTTGTGCTGGTCAGAGCGGGCGTGGCGTTGGGGTTGTGGCCTGGCCCATGCCAATGCAGCTGTGCGCCCCGCACCACCACTTCGCGTTGGCTCAGCAGCCAGTCGGCGGCGGGCGAATCCTGGCCGGAAGTGGGGCGCCAATCGATCCCGGCGATTTGCCATCGGCCATCGGCCAACAGGCGCAGGGTCAGCTCGGGCGCATCCAGCACCAGTTGGTCCAGCTTCCCCTGCATGGCCGAGTGCAGGCTCAGCGCTACCTGTACTTTGGGCAGGTGCAGCGCCGGACGGCCCAGCGCATCTTGCAGTTCGATGTCGCTCAGCTCAAAAGACGGCACCCAGCCCGTGCTTTGGGCCGAAACACCGCCAATGCGCACGGGAACACCCAGGGATTGCCGGGCAAGGCTTTCCAGCACAGGGCGAAATTCGGCGATTCGCGGCACAATCCAAAAATGCAATGTTGCCCAGGCCAGGCCCAAGACCAGCCCGGCGACCAGCAAGCCCCATAAGACAAGCCGAACAACCCGCGCCAGCCAAGGGCGCAGCGGGGCTTCGGTAGGGGGCCAGGTGGGTGAAGACGACACAAACGTATGAATTAGAAAGTCAGCAGGAATTATGACCCGCAGCCAGTCTTCGGACGACCGTTTTGACCCTTCTGCCGCGATTGTTTTGCCGCCCGGTGTGCCCGGCCCTCAAGATTTGCCCGTTGAATTGACCTTGTATTCCCGCTTTGTGCAGCGCCTGCACCGCCGCTACGCCGATGAACTGCCGCTGTTGCCGCCCGGCCCCCCCACACGCGACACCTTGAGCGCGGCTTATGCCGCTTTGCAGGCCAAAGGCCTGGACACCAGCGCGGCTTTGCGGGTGTTGCGCCAGCTCACGCTGGAGCGCTTGGCCCAGCTCGACTGCAGCCGCCAGGCCGATTTGTCGGCGGTCACACACGGCATGACCTGGCTGGCTGAGGTCACCCTCGACATCGCCTGGCAGCAAGTCATGGCCGACCTGGACGCCCTGCACGGCGCCCCGACCAAGCCCGACGGCCAGCGGGCCGAGATGTGGATTGTGGGCATGGGCAAACTGGGTGCCCGTGAGCTGAACGTGTCGAGCGACATCGACCTGATTTATGTCTACGACGAAGATGGTCAGACCTTGGGCAACAGCGAGGGCCGCAACAAGGTCTCGTGCCAGGAGTACTTCACCCGCGCGGTCAAGCGCATGTACGCCCTGATCGGCGACACCACCGAGCACGGCTTTGTGTTCCGGGTGGACTTGGCCTTGCGCCCCAACGGCAACTCCGGCCCCAGCGTGGTCTCGCTCGACGCACTGGAAGAGTATTTGCTGGTGCAAGGCCGCGAGTGGGAGCGCTTTGCCTGGATGAAAAGCCGTGTGGTCGCGCCCCGCAGCGCGGTTCTCAATGGCTCGGCGCAGGCGCTGCGTGGTGTGGTGCTGCCCTTTGTGTTTCGTCGTTACCTCGACTACAACGTGTTCGAGTCGCTGCGCACCTTGCACCAGCAAATCCGCGACCACGCTTCCAAGCGCAGCGCGGGCCACCCCGAACGCGCCAATGATGTCAAGCTCTCACGCGGCGGTATCCGCGAGATCGAGTTCACGGTGCAGCTCTTGCAGGTGGTGCGTGGCGGTCAGTTTCCTGAGCTGCGCACCCGCCCCACGCTGGACGCCCTGCAGCGCGTGGCCAAGGCCGGGCTCATGCCCCAGGCCACAGCCGACGCCTTGGGCGCGGCTTATGTATTTTTGCGCCAGGTGGAGCACCGCATCCAGTACCTGGACGACCAGCAAACCCATGTGCTGCCCACCCGCGATGACGACCTGAATTGGATTGCACAGACGTTGGGCCACGCCAATGCCTGCGCCTTTTTGAGCGAACTTGACGCCCACCGCGAGGTGGTCGCGCAGGAGTTCGACACCTTGCTCGGCGGCGATCGCGAATGCAAAACCTGCAATGGCAAGAACGGCAAAAACAACCGCGAGCACGCCGAGCTGGACGCGGTGCTGGTCGACTTCAGTGGCCCGGTGCGCGAGCGCCTGGCCCAGTGGGCCGACAACCCGCGTGTGCAGTCTCTGCGCGACGACGCCCGGGGCCGCTTGATGCGTTTGCTGCAGCGCACCGCCCAGTGGCTGGACGCGGGCCGTGTGAGCGAAGAAGCTGTGCTCCGCATGGTCGACTGGATCGAGCCGCTGCTGCGACGCGAAAGCTATCTGGCCCTCATGCTCGAGCGCCCCTCGGTGCACGAACGCTTGCTGCGCTTGCTGGGCGCGGCCAAGTGGCCCGCCCGCTACCTGCTGCAACACCCTGGCGTGATCGACGAGCTGGCCGGGGGCAACCTGTTTGACAGCCGCTTTGACGCTGCCGAATTCGAGGGCGAGTTGCAGGCCCGCTTGGTGGCGCTGCAGCGCACGGGCGAAGACGACGAGGAGAGCCTGCTCAATTTGCTGCGCCGCGCCCACCATGCCGAGCAGTTCCGCACCTTGGCGCGAGATGTGGAAGGTGTGCTCACGGTGGAGCAAGTGGCCGACGACCTGAGTGCCCTGGCCGACGCCGTGCTGCGCGTGACGGCCCGCTGGTGCTGGAGCCGCCTCAAAACCCGCCACCGCGAAGTGCCAGCGATTGCCATCGTTGGCTACGGCAAGCTGGGTGGCAAGGAGCTGGGTTATGGCAGCGACCTGGACATCGTGTTTGTGTATGAAGACGAGGACGAACGCGCCCAAGAAATCTACGCCGCTTATGTGCGCAAACTCATCAACTGGATGATGGTGAAAACCGCCGACGGCGATCTGTACGAAATCGACACCGCGCTCCGGCCCAACGGCAACTCGGGCTTGTTGGTCACGCGCTTTGAAGCGTTCGCTGACTACCAGCAGCAGCGCGGCAGCAACACCGCCTGGACTTGGGAGCACCAGGCCATGACCCGCGCCCGCTTTGTCATGGGCCTGCCAAGCCTGGCCCCGCGCTTCGATGGGGTGCGCCTTGCCGTCATCAGCGCCCCGCGTGATGCGGCCAGCCTCAAGGCCGAAATCGTGGCCATGCGCGACAAAGTGCGCTTGGGTCACCCGGTCAAGGCCGATCGCTTTGATGTGAAACACAGCCCTGGCGGCATGGTGGACGCGGAGTTTGCCGTGCAATACCTGGTGCTGCTGCACACCGCGGCCCACCCCGAGCTGGCCGACAACGTGGGCAACATTGCGCTGCTGATCCGCGTCGAGGCTGTGGGCTTGCTGCCGCCGGGCATGGGGCAAGCTGCCGCCAACGCTTACCGGGAGCTGCGCCGCGTGCAACACCGCGCCCGTCTGAACGAAGAGCCCACCGATGTGCCGCTGGCCCTGCTGGCCAGCGAGCGCGAGGCGGTGTTGGCGCTGTGGCGCGTGGTGATGGGCTGAGTGGTGGTCTTCAACCCTCAAACGGTTAAAACTGTCTATTTTTGGACACTAAAGTTTTATTTATGACAAAATTCAAAGCTTCAACGCACACCTGCGCCCTGGGAGCTGGTCATGAAAAAAACCTTGTCACCGATTCAACTGAAAACCATTGTGTTGTGTCTGGGCGCGGCGTGTGCCAAGTCCCCGGCTTGGGCGCAAACCAGCAACCCTGCGCCCAAGACCTACCCGCCGGTTGAGGTGGTCGACAAGCCGCTGGAATACCGTCAGTTTGAAAAGGTGGAAATCACCGGATCGTCCATTGTTCGCAAAGAACAAACGCAGGCCTTGCCGGTGCAAATCATCACGCGCGATGACATCCGCCGCTCCGGTGCGAGCAGCATGGTCGATGTGCTGCACAACTTGCCTGCCATGTCCATGTGGGTCAACAGCACGGCCATGTCAACCACCATCGGCGGTTACACCACCGCCTCTTTGCGCGGTCTGCCCGCAGGGACTTTGCTCTTGCTCAATGGCAAACGGCTTGCACCGTATGGGCGGCAAACCATCATCGGTGTCGATCGGCCCAGTGTGGACATCAATACCGTGCCGTTGTCGGCCATCGAAAAGATCGAGATACTCTCGGACGGGGCCTCATCACTCTACGGATCGGACGCCATCGCGGGGGTGATCAACATCATCACGCGCACCGAGCAAAAAGGCGTTGAAATCATGGCCGAGAAATTGGGTACATCCCAGGGCGGTGGCCAAGGGCATCAAATCAGCTTGAACGCGGGCAAGGGCAATTTGAACAAAGATGGCTACAGCTTGCGCCTGACGGCTGAGTTGTTCCACCGCGACGCCCTTCAAGCCAGCGACCGGCCCCAGTATGCGCAAGGTCGCTACGAGGTGGAGCGCGATGGGCAGCGTTACGCCATCGATGGAAGCCGCGTGACCTCTTACGCCACACCAGGTACATTTTTTGAGTCTGCCAATGCAGCCACGGGATCACCCCGAAAGGTGTTCAGTTTGTTGCACCAGGACGGGCAGTGCCCGTCCGGATATGTGCCCTTTTTGGGGCAACCTTCGTGCCAGTACAACACCTACTCGGCATTGACCCTTTACCCTCAACAAGACAGCCGCAAGCTCTTGCTCAGCGGGGAAAAATGGTTGGGTGGAACGACCACCGCTTATGCCGAAATCTTGCACTCACGACTCGAGGACAGTGAGATGGCGGCTCAAGGCTGGCGGCAGTTGATCTACACCTTGGGAAAGTCGCCCGATTCGGTGGGTTACCAAGAGGCGTTGCGTGCGGGTATGGACCCGGCCAGGACCCAGTTTTTGTGGTCACCGAGTTTGATGCACGGCCTCTTGCGGGCCTACGAGCAGAACAATTGGCGTGTGGCCACGGGCCTCAAAGGCGAGTGGCAAGGCTGGGACTACAAAGCCGAGCTGTACAAGGCCCAAGCGCATGTGGTGCGCAGACTTGAGGTCACAGACTTTGCGGGTCAAGGGCTGGTCAGTGGGCGGGTCTTGACTGACCCCAACATGCTCAGACCTCTGACGCCTGACAACCCCTTGACGGCGACACTGAACGGTTTGCGCAATGTGTGGAACACTTGGGACGACAGCAAGACCCACACCACCGTTGGGCACGTCAGGGCATCACGCCCATTGATGGAAATTCAGGGCAAGGACGTGATGTTGGGCGCAGGCCTGGAATGGCGACGCGAGGGCACGAACTACCAATATGTGTCGAATACAGAGCAGCAGCCGAGTTTTCAGGCCGAGCGGGACATTCAAGCCGCTTATCTGGAGCTGCAGTTGCCGGTCACACCCCAATGGGACGTGACCGCGTCCACGCGCTGGGATCGGTACAGCGATTTGGGCACCACACACAACAACAAACTGGCCTCGCGTTATGACTTTGAAAACGGCTGGTCGGCCAGGGCGTCTTGGGGTACTGGTTTTCGGGCACCTTCCGTGGCGCAACTCCAGAACCTGACCAAACTTTATGCCATTGGTAGCACGACCTTCCTCAATGAATGTGGCCCAGACATCTTGACGGTTCTCTCCAACCTCAATGCCAGACAAAACCGAAATGTGGCTTGCGAAAGGAGCTTGTTGCAAATTTACGGAACAGGCAATCCTGATTTGAAACCCGAATTGTCGACACAAAAGTCATTGGGTTTGGCTTACCGGCCCACACGCAATTTTTCGGTGACCGCTGACTGGTGGTCGGTCCACATGCATGATGTGATCTCCACATTGGCCGGTGATATCGTTTATGCCGACCCGATCAAATATTCGCAGTTTTATTTGCTCGATAACAACAACAAGTTGGCCATGCAATTGCCCAACTACAACATTGGCCAACGCGAGAAGTCAGGCATTGATTTTGACATGCGTTGGCGTGCTCCGGTCGACATGGGGCAACTGAACCTGTTTGTGCAGGGCGCCTACAACCTCAAGTCCAAAGACCAGTCAGTGCCCGGTGAGGCCTACACGTCCGATCTGGCACGGTACAACAGCATCACCGACACGATCACCCCGCGCATGCGCCTGCGTTGGATTGCGGGGCTGACTACGGCCACTTGGAGCCTGCACGGGGTAGTGAATTACACCTCGGGCTATGACGACAGAGACCGCTCGGGCGTCAATTTGACAACGCTCCAAAGTACGCCGCTGACGGGTTTTTATGTCAAATCTTTCACCACCCTCGATCTCACTGCGACTTACCAGGTCAACACCAACGTCAGTTTGCGGGCCACCATGGGCAATGTGCTCAATCGTCAGGCGCCACAAGCTTTCTCTGCCACGGCGGCGCAGGTTTTTGGCTACAACACGCGGGACCATTCTTTATGGGGTCGCACACTGGGCTTGGCCTTGCTTGCCAAGTTCTGAATCCGGCCTCGGCTAGGCTCTAGAAAGAGGGTGTTACAAACCGCACAATGGCCGCTGTGTAAAGCGCCCAAAAAATCACCGAAGCCCTCAGAGAAAGGGCGCAGGTCGTAAACTCGCAACACGACTTACTGTTCGAGAAACAATGACCAAAATTTACCGGACCCTCGGCCTGCTGTGCGGGCTGACTTTTTTGGCGGGCATCCCCGCACAAGGGCAGACGCCCGCAACGCCAAGTGCCGCCAAGCCTTCACTCACGGTCACTGTGACTACGCCGCAAACGGCCAGTCTGGCGCAAAAAATCAGCGCCAACGGCAACCTGGCCGCTTGGCAAGAGGCCATCGTCGGGGCCGAGGCCAATGGCCTGAAGATCACCGAGGTGCGTGTGAACGTGGGCGACCGGGTGCAGCGCGGCGACGTGCTGGCGGTTTTGCAGGCCGACAGCTTGCGGGCCGAGCTGGCGCAGGCCGAAGGCACACTGGCCGAAGCTGCGGCCAGCGCCCAAGAGGCCAAGGCTCAGGCCGATCGCGCCCGCAGCCTGCAGCAGCAAGGATTCTTTAGTGCTGCCCAGCTCAGTCAGGCACTCGCGGCAGAAGCCTCGGCCGTGGCCAGAGTGCAGTCTGCCCGCGCCCTGGTGCAGCTGCAAAACGTGCGCCTTTCGCAAACCCAGGTGCGTGCGCCGGATGCGGGCGTCATCTCTGCCCGGCAGGCCACGGTGGGCAGCGTGGTGGGTGCAGGCACTGAATTGTTTCGCCTCATTCGCCAAGGCCGCATCGAGTGGCGGGCTGAAGTGACGGCCGCCGAGATTGGCCGCATCCAGGTGGGTGCACCTGTGCAAATCAAAGCGGCCAACGGCCAAGTTCTGCAAGGCAAAGTGCGCATGGTGGCGCCTTCGGTGGATGCGCAAACCCGCAATGCCTTGGTGTATGTCGATTTGCCTGCGCAAACCGGCAGCGCCCGGGCAGGCATGTACGCCCAAGGCGAGATCGCGCTGGGCCAAAGCCAGGCGCTCACCGTGCCGCAAGCGGCGGTGGTGGTGCGCGACGGTTTCAGTTATGTCTACACCGTGGGCACCGACCAAAAAGTCAGCCAGCTCAAAGTGCAAACCGGACGCCAAAGCGAAGGCCGCGTGGAGGTGACCAGCGGCCTGAAAGCCGATGCCCGTGTGGTGGCCAGCGGTGGTGCATTCCTCAACCACGGCGATACAGTGCGTGTGGTGGACGCGCCAGCGCCTCCAGCAGCCCCAGCCGCCAAATAAAGAGACGCCATGATCAACGTCTCTTCCTGGTCAATCCGCAACCCCATCCCTGCCGTCATGCTGTTTGTGCTGCTGACGGTGGCGGGCTTCATCGCCTTCGCGTCCATGAAGGTGCAGAACTTTCCGGATCTGGACGTGCCCACCATCTCGGTGACCGCCAGCTTGCCCGGTGTGGCGCCCTCGCAGCTTGAGACCGATGTGGCGCGCAAGCTCGAAAACGCGCTGGCGCCGCTGCAAGGCCTCAAACACATCACCACCAAGGTGCAAGACGGCGTGGTGTCCATCACTGCCGAGTTCCGCATGGAAAAGCCCACCCAAGAAGCGGTGGACGATGTGCGTTCGGCCATTCAGGGCGTGCGGGCTGATTTGCCGGGTGACCTGCGCGACCCGGTGGTGCAAAAGCTCAACTTGGCGGGCTCGCCCGTGTTGGCCTACACCGTGCGCTCGTCGCGCATGGACGACGAAGCCTTGTCGTGGCTGGTCGACAAAGACATCACCCGCAAGCTTTTGTCGCTGCGCGGTGTGGGCGCCGTCAACCGCGTGGGCGGCGTGACGCGTGAGGTGCGTGTGGCCCTCGATGTGAACCGCTTGCAATCGCTGGGCATCACGGCGGCCGAGGTGTCGCGCCAGCTCAAGCAGGTGCAGCAAGAAGGCTCGGGCGGGCGAATGGATTTGGGCACGGGCGAACAACCCGTGCGCACACTGGGTACGGTGAAAACGGCGCAAGAGGTGGGCCAGATTGAGCTGGCCACATCGCGAGGCGGCAGCGTTCGGTTGGACCAAGTGGCCACGGTGAGTGACACCTTGGCCGATGCCCGCTCGGCAGCCACCTTGGACGGAGTGCCTGTGGTCGGCTTTGAGGTGGTGCGCAGCAAAGGCGAAAGCGAAGTGGCCGTGGGCCGCTTGGTACGCCAGGCGCTGGCCGAATACCGCTTGCAAAATCCGGACATCGAGATCACCGAATCCTTCGACTTCGTGACCCCGGTGGAAGAGGAATACGACGGCTCACTCGTCTTGCTTTATGAAGGCGCGATTTTGGCGGTGCTGGTGGTGTGGCTGTTCTTGCGCGATTGGCGGGCCACCTTTGTTTCGGCGGTGGCGCTGCCGCTGTCGGTCATTCCGGCTTTCATTGGCATGGCCTACTTGGGCTTTTCCATCAACGTGGTGACTTTGCTGGCGCTGTCTTTGGTGATCGGCGTGCTGGTGGACGACGCGATCGTCGAGGTGGAAAACATCGTGCGCCATTTGCGCATGGGCAAGTCGCCGTATCAGGCGGCGATGGAAGCGGCCGATGAAATCGGGCTGGCCGTGATCGCCACCACCTTCACCTTGATTGCGGTGTTTTTGCCCACGGCTTTCATGAGCGGCATTCCGGGCAAGTTCTTCAAGCAGTTTGGCTGGACGGCGTCGCTCGCGGTGTTCGCCTCGCTGGTGGTGGCGCGGGTGCTCACGCCCATGATGGCGGCGTATATTTTGAAGCCCATCGTCACGGCCGCGCACGAGCCGGGTTGGCTCAAGCGCTACATGGTCTGGGCCACTTGGTGCATGAAGCACCGCCTGGTCACCATGGTGCTGGCTACGCTGTTTTTCATCGGCTCCATCATGCTGGTGCCCTTGCTGCCCAAAGGCTTCATTCCACCGGACGACAACTCGCAAACCCAGGTCTATGTGGAGCTGCCACCGGGATCGACCTTGGCGCAAACCCAGGCCAGTGCCGAGCACGCCCGCAAGCTGCTCATGACGGTGAACGACGTCAAAAGCGTCTACACCACCATTGGCGGCGGCAGCGCGGGCAGTGACCCGTTTGCGGGCGGTGGCGCGGCCGAGGTGCGCAAGGCCACGCTCACCATTCAGCTGAGCGAACGCGGCACACGCCCGCGCAAGCAAGCGATCGAAAACGACATCCGTACCGCTTTGCAACAACTGCCCGGTGTGCGCAGCAAGGTGGGCTTGGGCGGCTCGGGCGAGAAATACGTGCTGGTGCTGACAGGCGAAGACCCACAGGCCCTGCAAACCGCTGCCATGGCGGTGGAGCGTGACCTGCGCACCATCCAAGGCTTGGGCTCCATTGCATCGACCGCCAGCTTGGTGCGGCCCGAGATCGCGGTGCGCCCTGACTTTGCCAAGGCCGCCGATTTGGGCGTGACCAGCGCCGCCATCAGCGACACCTTGCGCGTGGCCACCTTGGGTGACTACGACGCGGCATTGCCCAAGCTCAATTTGTCGGAGCGGCAGGTGCCCATCGTTGTGAAGTTGGGCGACGAGTCCCGGCACGATCTGAGCACACTCGAGCGCCTGATGGTGCCCGGCAGCCGTGGCCCCGTCATGCTCGGCCAGGTCGCCAGCATCGAGGTGGCAGGTGGCCCGGCGGTGATTGACCGTTATGACCGCCAGCGCAACATCAACTTTGAGATTGAACTCTCGGGCATGCCGCTGGGCGACGTGACAGCGGCGGTGCAAAAGCTGCCTGCCCTGCAAAGCCTGCCGCCGGGCGTCAAGGTGGTGGAGGTGGGTGATGCCGAAGTCATGGGCGAACTCTTTGCCAGCTTTGGCCTGGCCATGATGATCGGCGTGCTGTGCATCTACATCGTGCTGGTGTTGTTGTTCAAAGGCTTCTTGCACCCCATCACGATTTTGGCGGCACTGCCGCTGTCGCTGGGCGGGGCATTTGTGGGCTTGCTGATCGCGCAAAAGAGTTTCTCCATGCCCTCGCTCATTGGCCTCATCATGCTCATGGGGATCGCCACCAAAAACTCCATCTTGCTGGTCGAATACGCGATCGAGGCGCGGCGCGGCAAACCTGCCCAAGGGGATCAGCCCGCTGTGCCCCCCATGAGCCGCTGGGACGCCATGCTGGACGCGTGCCACAAACGTGCCCGGCCCATCGTCATGACCACCATTGCCATGGGCGCGGGCATGCTGCCGATTGCGGTGGGCTGGGGCGCGGCCGACGCGAGTTTCCGCTCGCCCATGGCGATTGCCGTGATCGGCGGCTTGCTCACCAGCACCGTGCTCAGCTTGTTGGTGGTGCCGGTGGTGTTCACTTACCTGGATGATCTGGGGCAGTGGACTGGGCGGATGTTCAAGAAGGTGACGCGGGGGGCATGAGTGCCCTCGGTCACGCTTTGATGAACACGCTGGCGTCCCAGCTGCGGCGCCTGTGGCCGGGTTGTTTGGCCTTGACTGCCATCTGCTTGGCGTGGGTGCTGGCTTACGACGGCAAACGGATTTTTCAGATCGGTGTGCTGGCTTTGCCTGCCGTGCTTTGCTTGTGTTGGCCCAGCCGCCATGCGGGCTGGCGGGCCTTGCAGGTGGGCTTTGTTGGCACGATGGGGCTGGTCTTCATCACCGATGCGGCCGTGAGGGGTTTTTTGCTGGACGTTTATGAGGCCAGCCCGGCCAGTGCCATGGTCATCACGGCGGTGGCCAACACCACACCGCAGGAGATGACGGAGTTCATGGCGATGAACGGTCCCAGCGTTTGGCTTTGGGGATTCTTTGCGCTTGTATCGCTGTGCTTTTTTATCGTCAGCCTTGCGCGATGGTGGACCACACCTTCGCCGCCACTGAAGCTGGCAGGCTGGCGTTTGGCGGCCATGCTGCTGGTGCTGACGGTGGTCCTTGTGTCCTTCGTGAACAAGCCTTGGCGACAACACCATCCCCTGCTTTTCTGGACGCATTGGGTCACCGAGGTGTCTTCTTTGCGAGACCAGTGGGACAACTTGGGTGAGCAGCGGCAACGTTTGCTTGCCAATGCGCAGGCACAAAATCCACACATCACAGCCGGGGCGCCAGACACCCTGTTGTTGGTGATCAGTGAAAGCATCAACCGGGGCCATATGTCGCTGTACGGCTATCCCCGCAACACCACGCCTGCGCTCATGCAGCTTGAACAGACCGAGGGGGATCAGCTGGGCGTTTTTGCGCATGCTTGGTCAGTGGACGCCAGCACGGTTCAGGCTTTACGCAATTTTTTCTATTTCGGTCATGCCGAGGATCAGCCGCAGCATTTGATGGCATTAGCCTCCAAGGCGGGTTATGAGACCTGGTGGATCAGCAACCACGATGATCTGGCCATTGACCAGGAGCATGCCAAGCTGGCCGATCGGGTTCACATGCTCAACAAGACGCCGGGTCGATCTGGGGTCTCGCTCGACGAGGGCACATTGCCCCACTTGGCGGCAGCCCTGAAAAGCCAGGCGGCCCGAAAACTCATTGTGGTGCACCTGCTCGGCACACACCCGCATTACGCCTTGAGGCATCCGGCCACGCGCACGCCTTTCAACAACGTGAAAGATGACATCTACCAAGCTTTGAAGGACCAAGGGCGTTCGTCGCGTGTCCGGGATTTGCGCAACGACTACGACTCGGCCATTCACTACCATGACGAGGTGGTCGCGGCCACCTTGAACATGACACGCACTTTGGGGAACAATGCCTCTTGGGTTTATTTTTCTGACCATGGACAAGAGGTGGGCCATGTCGGCAACCATGTCGGCCATAGCGCGGCGACGGCAGATGGCTACCGCGTGCCCTTGCTGGTCTGGGGCGCGGGCATTGCAAACTTGCCTCCGGCCACCTTTTCGCAACCGGTGCGAACGGACTGGCTGGGGCACAGTGTGATGCATTTGCTGGGCATAGACTGGTTGGGACATTTGCCGGAAAAAAATGTGCTCGACACCCGGTACCGCTGGCGAGCGCCTCCTTTGCCGATGGTGGCAGACTTTGCCTCTTGAAGCGAGCATGATGTCTGTGTCTTGCGCAAAGGCTTGCATCCGGTGCGCGATCAGCCAGGGTGGATGAACCAATTTGGACAACTTACAACAGGACTGCATATGGATAACAAAGTGGCGATGGTGGTGGGCGGCGGCAGTGGCATGGGTGCGGCTGCGGCCCGCAAGTTGGCTCAGGATGGCTTTCAGGTGGCGGTGTTGTCGTCGTCCGGCAAGGGCGAGGCGCTGGGCCGTGAATTGGGGGGCATTGGCATGACCGGCTCCAACCAGTCGCCTGACGACTTGCAAAAGCTGACGGATCAGGTGATGGCGCGTTGGGGGCGCATCGACGTGCTGGTCAACAGTGCCGGGCACGGACCCAAAGGCCCGGTGCTGGAGCTCACCGATGCGCAGTGGCACTTGGGGCTCGACATGTATTTCTTGAACGTGGTGCGGGCCGTGCGGGTGGTGGCGCCCATCATGGTCCAGCAAAAAGCGGGGGCCATTGTCAACATCTCCAGCGCCTGGGTGGTCCAGCCCAGCGCCATGTTTCCGACGTCTGCTGTGGCACGCGCAGGTCTCGCCGCTTTCACCAAGCTGTTTGCCGATGAACACGCCGCGCACAACGTGCGCATGAACAATGTGTTGCCGGGCTGGATCGATAGCCTGCCCGCCAAGGAGGAGCGCCGCGAAAGCGTGCCCATGCAGCGTTACGGCACCAGCGAGGAAGTGGCCGCGACCATCGCCTTTTTGGCCTCCGAAGGCGCGGCCTACATCACGGGCCAGAACATCCGTGTGGATGGGGGCTTGATGCGCTCGGTTTGAGCGCTTGCGAGTATGCGCACTGCCGGTCGTTGACCACCCGCTGCTTCAAGGGTTGCAGAAGTCACACCGGGCGGGATCGGCCCAGGGCTGTGCATTCGTAGTCTTTTGTTCTTCATGGCCGCATTTTTTGCAGCCCCAAATTTCGGCTTTGGGCAAGCGGGTCAAGCTGCCGCAGTCGCGGCAGGGCAAACCCGGAACCTGCTGGCTGAGCCAGTAGCCCGGCGACTCACAACTGGGGCATACCGACAGCAATTTTTGAATCAGGTCCCCGGTTGCTTTGACAATGGTTTTTTGGCGTGTCGGATTGCAAAAAGCCCGCAAATCGTTTTCGACAAACACCACACCATTGGCGGATTTGGCTTGGGCCAAGACAAAGGCGTTGACCAGGGCGTCACGGTCACGCAGGCCTTTGTCCATGTCGGGGTGATCGGGGTTTTCGGGTCGCAGCACCAAGTGGTGTTCTGGAAACCCGGCCTCTGTTGCAAAGCGCTCAAGTTCTTGGAGGCTCTTCACCATCCGGTGCAGGCTTTGGGCCGGTCCGTGTGCAAAGCCGGTGATTTCAATCTCCTGCAATGGATCGACCCACAACACCACTTCGGTGTTCCAGGGCATGAAGGCGCCAAAAGGGTCCGGGCCAAACGAGCCTTCACTGGCCATGCCCACAGATGCGCCTGTCAGGGCCATGCCCAGCGTGGCCTTTTTTCTGGCGGTATCGAGTTGGGAGCCGGCTCGCGTGAGTTCACGCGTGAAGGTGCCCAACTGGTCGGTGTCATACGCATCGGTGTGCACCAGCTGGCAGCCCAATGCGGCTTCGAGGGGTTCACGCACCAGATCCTGTTTGCCGTGTTGCGTCAAAAAAGCAACGGGGCGGCCTTCATAAAAACGATGTTGGGTCATGTTCATGCCAGCAAGGCCTGGGCCACCGCCAGATAGACCGGAATGCCCAGGACGATGTTCAAGGGAAAGGTCAGCCCCAGGCTCAACCCAAAATAGAGCGCGGGTTTGGCTTCGGGCAAGGCGGTGCGCAGCACCGCGGGTACGGCGATGTAGGACGCGCTGGCGGCCAGCACCATGAGCAAGGCCCCGTCACCCGGACTGAGTTTCAAGAGCATGGCCAGGCCCAAGGCCAGGCCTGCGTGCACCAGGGGTCCGATCACCGCATAAGCGATGAGCACAGGTGATTGGCCTTTGACTTGCGGCAGGTTGCGTGCCGCCATCAAGCCCATGTCGAGCAGGAAGAAGGCCAGCATGCCTTTGAACAGGTCGACCGAGAAGGGGGCCATCGCTTCCTTGCCCGCCTCGCCCGTCACCAGGCCAATGACCATGGCCCCCAAGAGCAGCAACTGGGCACCGTCTGTGAAAGACTCGTGCAAGATCTTGCCCACCGACGCGCCATGAGGCGCAGCAGGTCCACCCAAGGCGGCCCCACCGCCCGCTGGCACCACCCCGCTTGAAGCCTGCTTTTGCCGCAATGAATTGGCGAGCACGACCGCCAAAATGATGGCGGGCGATTCCATCAGGGCCATGGCCGCGGCCATGTGTCCACCATAAGGCACGCCTTGGTTCTCTAGCGTTTGCACCGCTGTGACAAAGGTCACCGCACTGACCGAGCCATAGGTGGCGGCCACGGCCGCTGCGTCAAAACCCGAGACAAAGCGCCGCAGCACGGCATAACCGATGAGTGGAATGACGATGGCCAGAAATACAGCAGCGGCCAGGCTGATGCCCACGGTGGCTGTCATGCCCGATTGCGACAGCGCAAAACCGCCTTTGAGGCCCAAGGCCATCAAGAGGTAGAGCGACAAGAAGCGGGAGATGGCGGGCGGGATTTCGAGGTTCGATTTGACGGTGCCCGCCAGCACGCCGAAGATGAAAAAGAGGATGGCGGGATCGATCAGATTTTGCATGAAGTTTTTCCTTGTGCCGATCTTAAAAATGGATAGAACATTTGTAAAATCGATTCTTCAACCTTTGAATATAGATAAAAGTCTATGAACGTCAGCTTTCGCCAATTGCGACTTTTTCTGGCGCTGGCCGAAACCGGCAGCGTGAGTGCCGCGGCCAAAGTGATGCACGTCACCCAGCCCACCGCCTCGATACAGCTCAAAGACATCAGTGAATCGGTGGGCTTGCCTCTGTATGAGCTGGTGGGCAAAAAACTCTACCTGACCGAGGTGGGCCAAGAGCTGGCGAAGACCGCCCGTGCTGTGGCGCACACCTGGGACACCTTTGAGCAAAACGTGGACGCCGCCAAGGGCTTGTCGCGCGGCAAGTTGCGGGTGGCGGTGGTGAGCACGGCCAAGTACTTCATGCCGCATTTGATTGGCAGCTTTTGCAAGCAGCATCCGGCCATTGACGTGTCGCTTGAAATTCTCAACCGCGATGGCGTGGTGCAGCGCTTGCGTGACAACCGCGATGACCTCTACATCATGTCCATGCCACCCAAAGACATGGACCTGGGCGACGAGGCCTTCATGCCCAACCCGATCGTGGTGATCGCGCCCATGTCCGACCCTTTGGCCAAGCGCAGCGCTGTGCCTTTGCACGAGTTGGCGCAGCGGCGGTTCATCTTTCGCGAGAAAGGCTCGGGCACACGCATGGCCGCTGACCAGTTTTTCAAGCAGATGAAGTTCCGCCCCGATGTGCGTCTGGAGCTGGGCAGCAACGAGGCCATCAAGGAGTCGGTGGCCGGGGGCTTGGGGGTGGGCGTGGTCTCGCGCCACGCCTTGCACGGGCATCAAAAAGAAAATGGCGTGCGTGTGATCGACGTGCAAGGCTTTCCCCTGCCCTCGGCTTGGCACATCGTCTATCCGGCCGGCAAGAAACTGTCACCACTGGCGCTGGCCTTCAAGCAGCATGTGCTCAAACAGATCAGTCGGCGCAAATGACAGGTGTGTTGGACGTGTGACCTGAATTTTTGGCCCAGGGTCATGCGTTATCGATCAGTGAGCAGATTCAAAGCCTCAAATGCCGTTTTAATGGATGGCCCCATTCGGTATGGCCGCTCCTGCAGATTGGAAGCGGCAACGTGCGTCTGCTGCAAGCATTGATGGATGGCCTTCACCATGGCTTGTGCATCGTTGATCTGGGTGAAGACCACCCGATCTTCCCAGTCGGGATGCTGACCTTGATCTGTGGCGGTTTCTGAAACGACACGAGCGCCCAAAGACAGGCATTCACAAATTCGTGTACTTTCAAGCAAGGCGTTTTCGTAATAGTGAATGTTGACCACCACTTTGGCATGCGCCATGGCATGCCACAAGTCGTGGCCATACAGGCTTCGTTCCGCCCGGACATCAAAGTGTTCGCTCAGCACTTTGAGAAAGGCCTGCCTTCTTTTGTTTTTCCAATCGCCATAAAACAGCACATCGCAAGCGTCTGCATGCTCGGCGACGGACAAGGCGCGCGAGAAATCAGCACCCGGGTAGTTGTGTACCGGCGACAAGGGCACATGAAAAATCATGTAGGACGGAATGCCTTGCTGAATCAAAAATTGGATGTTTTGAACAGAGTAATCAAAAACCGCCATCGAGTTGTAGAGGATGTTCAAGTAGTCAGGCGTGAACCATCGGGGGTGGACAGATTGCTCCATTTGGAAAACGATGCGTCTTTCGCGTGGCGGTAAACGAGAAAACATTTGTGGACAAATGACCAGGTACAGGTCGTCGTGAAAATCCACGGGCATCTCTTGTTCGATGCGCACAGCAAACCCCAAAGCGGATACATGGGTCTGCAAGGCGTGCGCCACAAAAGTGGTGGCACGGGTGCAAACGATGCGCAGTCTGCCCGAAGAACTCAAGGTTTTTAGCTGAAGGATTTGTTGTCGGCGTAATGGCCAATCATTCATGGGTGACGGTGCCGGATTTTGCAATGCCAGAAGCAGCCATGAACGAAAAGCCGGGTGAATGTCACCGACTCGGGGTTCAACCCATGATTGGAAGAGGGGGCGGGGTGATAATTGGTCGTCAAACACCAGCGATTTCAACCAAGCACGAGGCTTGCCATTGGCATGGAAGCCCAATTTTCTGAATAACGAAACCATGTTTTCGATTAAGCGGACACATACATAGAGGCTTGATTGTCCCTAGAAAAAGGGCTGCGTGGCCTGTCATGACCCGACAAATTTCGACGCCAACGCACAGTTGGGGCGGGTCACTTACAGTAGATCCAGCCCCGCCCGCGTGGCATTGGCTTGCAGGTTGATCTGCGCCTTGTCGTCCGCGCTCATCTTGCACACATGCTTGACCATGAGCGCGGTGCGCGGGTTGCCGGCAAAGTCCTGTTCGTGGCGGATCAAAAAGTCCCAATACAGCGTGGTCATGGGGCAGGCGTTGGGGCCGGTGCGCACTTCGGGCTGGTACCGGCAGCCTTTGCAGTAGTTGCTCATGCGGCTGACGTATTGGCCGCTGGCCACATAAGGCTTGCTGGTGAAGCGCCCGCCGTTGGCGTGCAGGGCCATGCCCAAAGTGTTGGGCGTCTCCACCCATTCCACCGCGTCCACGTACATGGCGCGGTACCAGGCGCTGACTTGCTGCGGTGACAGTCCGGCCAGCACGGCAAACTGTCCGGTGACCATGAGGCGCTGGATGTGGTGGGCATAACCGTGTTGAAGGCTTTGGCCAATGGTGGCTTGCATGCAGGCCATCTGGGTGTTGCCTGACCAGTACCACGGGGGCAGGTCGCGGGTGTGGCCGTAGTGGTTGGCCTCGGCCATGTGCGGCATGTCTATCCAGTACACCCCGCGGATGAACTCGCGCCAACCCAGCACCTGGCGGATGAAGCCTTCGACACTGGCCAGCGGCAGGCCGCGTGCGTGGTAGGCCTGCTCGGCCGCCACAATCACCTCGCGCGGATTGAGCAGGTGCAGGTTCAGGCTGCTGCCCACCAGCGCGTGCCAACCAAAAGGCAATGTGGTCCACATCGCGTCTTGCCAGGCGCCAAAGTTTTCGAGCCGCTGGTCAATGAAGTGTTGCAGCGCCACCAACGCGTCTTCGCGTGTCACGGGCCAAGCAAAGTGCTCGAGCGTGCCCGGGTGCTGGGCAAAGCGGGTTTGCACCAGCGCGATCACGTCTTGTGTGACGCGGTCAGGTGCAAAACGGGCGGGTGGCGGCACGGTGCCCGGGCCTTTGGCGCCAAAACCTTTGCGGTTTTCTGCGTCGTAGTTCCATTGGCCGCCGATGGGCTCTTTACCTTCCATCAGCACGCCATGCTTTTTGCGCATCTCGCGGTAAAAGAACTCCATGCGCAGCTCTTTTTTGTCGCCCGCCCACTTGGCAAATTCGGCGCGGCTGCACAAAAAGTGCGTGTCGCCCACCCAACGCAGCAGGGTTTGGGCCTGTGCTGCGGCGTCTTCGACCAACCTTTCCATGCGCCAAGCCCCGGCTTCCATGACCACCAAAGCTTTGGGTTGGTGGGTGGCCAAGGCGAGGGCCAAGCGCCCGGCAAAGTCTGGGGGCAGTTCGGTGTCATCCACCTTCATATAAGTGGAGGGCCAGCGGAGTCGGTGCGCTTCGTTGGCAAAGTGCCTCATGCCCGACAGGAAAATGGCAATGCGGGCTTGGTGGTTCCAGACTTCGTCGGCCTCGCTGTCGGCCTCGATCATCAAGAGCCGGTCTTGGGCAGGGTCAAAGTCGGCCAAGGCCGGGTTGTCCCAGCCAAGTTGGTCGCCCAAAACCAAGATCAGGTGACGTGTCATGCCTTGTCTTTCGTGAATCGGGCGTTGAGGGTGGGGTCAGGAACGCGGGGCCTTGGCCTTGTCGGCCCGGCATCGGTCGCTGCAGTAGAGCACGTTGTCCCAGTTTTTGGCCCAGCTTTTGCGCCAGCTCATGGCGCGGCCACAGACGGCGCAAGGTTTTTGGGGCAAATCCTGTTTGTTCCCTTTAAAACCTGAGGGTTTGGGCATGTGCGTCTCCGGTGAAAAGGGGCTGGCGTGACAATGTGAACAAACAAGTTTAAACTGATCAGTCACAAAATGGATATTCAGGTGCAAATGAACCACTCATGGCTAAAACAATGGGGCCCCAGCCTGCTTCTGGCTTTGGTGGCTGCTGTGCTGGGCTTTGGGCTCGAAGCTGCGCAAGCCAGCCCGCAAAAGGGCGGTAGCGCGGGAGCCTGCCCCGCCATCTTGAACCACACCTTTGAGCGTTTGCAGGACGAAAAGCCCCAATCGCTGTGCCAATATGCAGGCAAGGTCGTGCTGGTGGTCAACACCGCCAGTTTTTGCGGTTTCACGTCCCAGTACAAAGGCCTGGAAGCCTTGAATACCCAGTACAAAAATCAAGGTTTGGTGGTGCTGGGATTCCCTTCGAATGACTTTTCACAGGAAAAAGGCAGCAACAAAGACATTGCAGCCTTTTGCGAAAGCACCTTCGGCGTGAAGTTCCCGATGTTCACCAAAACCCAGGTCACGGGTGAGGGTGCAGCCCCCTTGTTCAAAGAACTGACCGCACAAACCGGTCAAAAGCCCCGTTGGAACTTTCACAAATACCTGATCGGGCGCGACGGCAAGGTCATTGACCAATACAACAGCATGATTGGACCGGACAGCAAAACCCTCTTGTCGGCCATCGACAAAGCCCTGAAAGCGCAGCCATGATCGCGACAAGCAAGCCGCGCATGAAACTGGCCATCGTGGGTTCGGGCATTTCGGGCTTGGCCGTGGCCCAGACCTTGAAAGACCATGCCGACATCACCGTGTTCGAGGCGGGCGACTATTTCGGCGGCCACACCCACACGGTCGACATCACACTGCCTACACCGCAGGGCCCGGTCACGCATGGTGTGGACACGGGTTTTCTGGTGTTCAATGAGCGCACCTACCCCAACCTGATCAACCTGTTTGCCGAGCTAAAGGTCGAGACCGCCCCGTCCGACATGTCGTTTTCGGTCAAGGTGCCCGGGGCGTTGAACGGCAAAACTTTGGAGTGGAGCGGCACCGACCTGAACAGCGTGTTCGCGCAGCGCGGCAACTTGGTGAACCCGCGGTTTTGGCGCATGTTGGCCGATGTGATGCGCTTCAACGCCCTGTGCACCCGCATCGCCAAAGAGCAGCGCGAAAAAGAGTTGCAGCAACCCTTGAGCGATTTTTTGCGCACGCACAAGTTCAGCGAGCCGTTTCGCGATTGGTACTTCTTGCCCATGCTGGGCTGCATCTGGAGTTGCCCCACCGACCAGATGCTGCAGTTTCCGGTGGCGACCATGATCCGGTTTTGCCACAACCACGGTTTGATTCAGGTGACGAACCGCCCGCAGTGGTTCAGTGTGGTGGGCGGTGCCCGAAATTACGTCGAGAAAATTTTGTCGGGTGTGTACGACAAACGCTTGAACACACCGGTGCGCTTGATCGAGCGCGACGCACAAGGCGTGCGCATCATCACCGATGGCCATGCCGAGCGCTTTGACCAGGTGGTCATTGCCACCCACACCGACCAGGCCTTGGGCCTGCTGCGTCAGGCGTCTGGTGAAGAACGCAGCCTGCTGGGCGCCATTCGCTACCAAGACAACCGCGCTGTGCTGCACACCGATGCCAGCGTGCTGCCCGCCAACCCCAAGACCTGGGCCGCTTGGAACTACGAACGCGCCGCCAGCAGCGAGCGCGAGTCCTCACGGGTGTGTCTGCATTACCTGCTCAACCGTTTGCAGCGCATCCCCTTTACTCAGCCGGTAGTGGTGTCACTCAACCCCTTGCACGACATCGATCCGGCCACCATCGTGGGCGAATACGACTACGCCCACCCGGTGTTTGACTTGGCGGCCATCGAGGCGCAAAAGCGCTTGCCTTTGCTGCAAGGCCAGCAACACACCTGGTACGCCGGGGCCTGGACGGGTTATGGCTTCCACGAAGACGGCTTGAAATCGGGCCTGCAAGTGGGCCGCGCTTTGCTCAAACTCATCCACGAACAGGCCAGCCCTGTTCAGGACAGACTGGCCGCATGATCCCTGCCACCGCGCTCATCGGCTGGGGCCAGGTGCGGCATACGCGCCACCGCCCGGCGCACCACGCCTTCGCGTATCCGACCGCGTTTTTGATGCTGCCCATGCGCAGCTTGCGAGCGGGGGTATGCCGCACCGATCTGGCCATCAACCGCAGCGCCTGGTTCGCTTTCCATGACGCCGACCACGGTGACGGCCGCCCGGCCGAGACGGGTGGAGCCTTGGCCTGGCTCGATGCATTGCTGCAGCGCGAAGGCATCGAGGATGCCACAGGCGAGGTCTGGCTTCAAGCTTTCCCCCGTGTGATGGGCCACGCTTTCAAACCCGTGAGCTTTTGGTACGCGCACCGCGCCGATGGCAGTTTGGCCGCCATCGTGGCCGAGGTGAACAACACCTTTGGCGAGCGCCATTGCTATTTGCTCCCCGAGCCGCAATACGGTCAAACCATGCTGGCCGACAAGGTGTTTCACGTCTCGCCTTTTTGTGATGTGCAGGGCGAGTACCGTTTCCGTTTCATGCGCACGCAGCACCAAGGCCAAGACCGCATCGTCGCGCGTGTAGACCACGGCGATGCCGACGGCCCCTTGATCGACACCAGCTGGAGCGGCGTGCTCGAGCCCGCAACTGCAGCCGCGCTGCGCCGTGTGATGTGGCGTTTTCCGCTGCTGACCTTTGGCGTGGTGGCCCGCATCCACTGGCATGCGCTTTTGCTCTGGCTGAAAAAAGTACCGTTTTGGCGCAAGCCCGAGCCGCCCCGCGATTTTGTGACCCGATGAACACTGGACCACACCGGATGCCCACCACGATGAAGACCGCCAACCCTGCCACTGACCTGGGTGCTGCCAGCGCTGCGACGCAGATCCTGCACGCCAGCTTGCCCAAGGCCGCCACACGATTGCTGGGCCTGCTCACGCGCCTGAAAATTGGCACGCTCACGGTGCATGCGCCCGACGGTAATTTTCAAGTCTTTGGCACGCACGAGGCCCCGTTTGCGGCGTTGCACATCCACCGTTGGGAGATGTGCGCCGAGGTGCTGAAATCGGGTGACATTGGTTTTGCCGAGGGCTACATGGCCGGCGACTGGACCACGCCCGATTTGGCCGCCTTGCTTCGACTGACCATTGCCAACCGCGACCACATCGAGAGCGCGATTTATGGCCATTGGCTGGGGCGTTTGTTCTACCGCATCAAGCACCTGCTCAACCGCAACAACCGCAGCAACAGCCGCAAAAACATCCACGCGCATTACGACTTGGGCAATGCTTTTTACGAGCTGTGGCTCGACGGCACGATGAATTACTCGTCGGCCTGGTTCGAAGGCGACCACACCCAAGACATGGCCGACGCCCAAAAGGCCAAGGTGCGCCGCGCCTTGCGCATGGTGAACGCCAAGCCAGGTGACCGCGTGCTGGAGATTGGTTGCGGCTGGGGCGCTTTGGCCGAGGCGGCTACCACCGAGTTTGGTGCCCACATCACGGGTGTGACCTTGTCCACCGAGCAGCTGGCTTTTGCCAACGCCCGCATGCAATCGCACGGCGTCCAGCAGCGTGCGGATTTGCGCTTGCAGGACTACCGCGACATCCACGACGGCCCTTACGACGCGGTGTGCTCGATCGAGATGATCGAGGCCGTGGGCCAGGAATATTGGCCCACCTACTTTCAGACCATCAGCCGCATGCTCAAGCCGGGTGGACGCGCGTGTGTGCAAAGCATCACGATCGACGACCGATTTTTTGAGCGTTACTTGCAGTCGACCGATTTCATCCAGCAGTACATCTTTCCGGGCGGCTGTTTGCCCAGCCCCAGCGAGTTCCGCAAACAAGCACAAGCAGCGGGGCTGCAGGTGGTGGACGAGCTGAATTTTGGCCCCGATTACGCCGAAACGCTGCGCCGCTGGCGTGCGGACTTCATGGCGCAACTCGATACCGTGCGGACCCTGAAGTTTGACGACCGCTTCATCCGCTTGTGGGAGTTCTATCTGGCTTATTGTGAAGCGGCCTTCGACGAAGCCAACATTGATGTGATCCAGTTCACCTTGGCCAAACCGGCCTGATGCCCATGGACCATTCGCTCCAAACCATCCGCGCACTGCGCCTGCACCCACGGGGTCTGCAGGTGTTGGGCTGTGCGCTGTTGTTGGGGGCCCTGGCAAGTGAGGTGCAGGCGCAAAGCACGACGGTGACTAGCCCGAATGCGGCGTTTTCACGCCCCGAAGTGACCGGCTTGGGCGGCGTGGTGCCGACCGCGCCCGTGCGCTTGCGGGTCTGGGGTTTTGAGGTCTACGACGCCCGTTTGTGGACGCCTGTGGGTTTTCGGCACAGCACTTACACGCAGTTTCCGTTTGCGCTGGAGTTGCAGTATTTGCGCAAGCTTGAAGGCACGGCCATTGCCAGCCGCTCGATCGATGAGATGCGGCGCGTGGGTTCGTTCAGTGACGCCCAAGCGCAAAGTTGGCTGACTGCCATGCGCGAGTTGTTTCCTGATGTGCGCCAAGGCGAACGCATCACGGGCCTTAATCTGCCAGGCGTGGGGGCCGAATTTTGGTTCAACGGGCAGCGTGTGGGTGTGGTGAAAGATCCGGCTTTCGCGCGATTGTTTTTTGGCATCTGGCTCGATGAGCGCACGTCCGAACCCAAAATGCGTGCGCAGTTGCTGCAGGGCTTGCAGCCATGAGCGGCGCGGCCCAGTCAGACCTGGCAACGCTGCCGAGCCAGGCCTCTGCTGCTTATGGCTTGCTGGGTTTGCCATTGGCTTTTGTGGCCTTGCCGGTCTATGTGCATTTGCCCAATTTGTACGCCCAACAATACGGCGTGACACTGGCCGCTTTGGGCGCCGTGCTCTTGCTCAGCCGCAGCATTGACGCGGTGGTGGACCCGTGGTTGGGGCGGTGGGGCGACAAGCTGTACCGCCATTCGTGGCGGGCCGTGTGGCTGGCGGCGGTCTTGTTGGCGCTGGCCGTGGCGCTGGGTTTTGCGGCTTTGTTTTTCCCGCCCGCAGCGGCTTTGTCGCCCACGGGTTTGCTGGTGTGGGTGGCTTGTGCGCTCACGCTCAGCCATCTGGCCTACAGCGGCCTGGGCATCTTGCACCAGGCCTGGGCGGCGCGTCAGGGCGGTGGCGGCATCGCGCAAAGCCGTTGGGTCGCTTGGCGCGAGGGCTTTGCGCTGGTGGGGGTGTTGTTGGCGTCGGCCTTGCCCGCGCTGTGGGGCTGGGGGCCAACAACGGCCTTGTTGGTGCTCATGCTGGGGCTGGGTTTGTTCTTTTGGCGGCGGGTGGCACGCAGTGCCTTGGCATCGACCGTCCCGGTCGTCTCCGGTCATGCCGTGGGCAGTCTTTGGCAGCCGTGGCAACACGCGGGCTTTCGCCGCTTGTTGATGGTCTTCATGCTCAACGGCTTGGCCAGCGCCGTGCCCGCCACGTTGGTGCTGTTTTTTGTGCAAGACCTGCTGCAAGCGCCCAAGGCCATGGAGCCTTTGTTTCTGGGTTTGTATTTCGCGGCTGGGGCGTTGTCGTTTCCGCTGTGGCTCAAGGTGATCGACCGCATGGGCCTGCTGCGCACTTGGGCCACCGGCATGGCGTTGTCGGTGTTGGCTTTTGTGAGTGTGGTCACGCTGGGCGCGGGGGATACCACGGGCTTTCTGGTGGTTTGTGCCCTGTCGGGGATGGCGCTGGGTGCCGATCTGACGGTGCCCGGTGCCCTGCTCAACCAACTGATTGACCGCTGCGGTGAGCGCGGCCGCACAGACGGCGCTTTCATGGGGTGGTGGAATCTGGCCACCAAACTCAATCTGGCCTTGGCCGCTGGGCTGTCTTTGCCATTGCTCGGCTTGTGGGGTTACACCCCAGGCCAGCAAGGTGCCGATGCCGTGCTGGCGCTGGGCTTGGCTTATGGCCTGCTGCCCTGTGTGCTCAAGCTTTTGGCCGGACTGGCTTTGTATGCGGGCCTGATGCGTCGCCCCGATTTGATTTCGGGGCCTGAATTGGCGCACCCTTCGGCCCATCCTTCGGCTCACCCTATGGCATGAGCCGCTTTGAACAGACAACACGGGAGCCCTCCATGCAACAACAACACCCCGCCATGATCCACCGCCGCACCGCCTTGAGCCGCCTGGGCGCTTTGTCCGTGGTCGCGGCCACACCCTTTGTGGCCAGCTGCGCTGGGCCGCAGGTGCAACAGTACGCACAAGAAAAACCGCTGCTGGATTTGCGCACCTACTTCACCGGCACCATCGACGCTTGGGGCGTGTTCACCGACCGCAGTGGCCAAGTGGTCAAACGCTTCACGGTGGTCATGGACTGCAGCTGGAACGGCGACGAAGGCGTGCTGGACGAGGCCTTTGTTTACTCGGACGGCACGAAGCAGCGCCGCGTCTGGAAGCTCAAAGCCGGACCCAACGGCAGCTACACCGGCCGTGCCGACGATGTGGTGGGCGAGGCCTCGGGCCATGTCAGTGGCAACGCATTCCGCTGGGGCTACACCCTGGCTTTGCCGGTCGATGGCCGGGTTTGGAACGTCGATTTTGACGACTGGATGTACCTGATGGACGACCGTGTCATGCTCAACAAAGCCACCATGAGCAAATGGGGCGTGAAACTGGGCGAAGTCACCTTGTCTTTTACACGCCGCACGCCTTTGGCGGCCAAGCCGGGTTGATGCGCATGAACCCCCATACCTCAGGCGCGGTTGCACTGGCCACTGAAACGGCCGACATGCCCATGCCCAAAGTCGGTCCACAAACTGCTTCGCCCTCCCCGCAGGTGCCAGCCAGAAGCTGGCTGCAATTGAACACGCCCATGACCGACTGGCAAGGCCGTCGGGTATGGCTGGTGGGTGCTTCCACCGGCATTGGCCTGGCCTGTGCACAAGCGCTGCGCTCAGCTGGGGCGCAGGTGGTGGTGTCGGCCCGCAACCCTCAAGGCGTGTTGGACTGGGCCGAGAAGGATTCGGGCGTGCAGTGGCGTGCACTGGATGTGAGCGATGCTTCCCAAGTGCAGGCCATGACCCGCGATCTGTTGGCCGAAGGCCCACTCGACATGGTCGTGTATGCGGCAGGCTACTACCGTGCCCAACGCGCCACGGCCATGGACATGGACGACTTGCTGCAGCATGACAAGGTCAATTACCAAGGTGCTTTGCAGGTGATTCACGCGGTGCTGCCCGGCATGCTGGCGCGAGGCAGTGGTCACATCAGCCTGCTCAGCAGCGTGGCCGGTTGGCGTGGCCTGCCCAATGGTCTGGCTTACGGCCCAACCAAGGCTGCCCTGACCCACTTGGCCGAGACGCTGTACATCGACCTGCAAGACCAAGGCCTTGGCGTGAGCGTGGTCAACCCCGGTTTTGTGGCCACCCCGCTCACGGCGCAAAACGAGTTCACCATGCCCGCCCTGATCAGCCCCGAAGAGGCCGCCCGCCAAATGCTCAAAGGCTGGGCAGCAGGTCAGTTCGACATCCATTTCCCCAAGCGCTTCACGCTTTGGCTCAAACTGCTGCGCTTGCTGCCTTATCGCCTGTACTTCCCGCTGGTGCGCAAGTTCACGGGGCTCTAAGTCTGAATTGAAAGCCGAACATGGACAAGCGACAAGCCACACAAAAATTGGCCACGTTTTTTGAAACCCTGTCACCGCAAAGCGTGACCCAGCTGCACACGGTCTACGACGCACAAGCCACGTTCAAAGACCCTTTCAACGAGGTGCAGGGCCTGCCCGAGATCGAGCGCATTTTTCGGCACATGTATGTGGCACTTGACCAGCCGCACTTTGTGGTGACCGGCCAGGTGGTGGACGGCTCACAGGCCTTCCTGACCTGGGAATTTCGCTTTCGCTTCAAGCGCTTTGACACCACCACACTGCAAGCCGTGCGCGGTGCCAGCCATGTGGTGTTCAACGAGCAAGGCTTGGTGACGATGCACCGCGACTACTGGGATGCGGCCGAAGAGTTGTACGAAAAACTGCCGGTGCTCGGCGGCGTGATGCGTTGGCTCAAAAAACGCGCCAACACCTGAATTTCCAATCCGTGTTCTTGAGCCTCGGTCAAAGGGTCAGACCGGTACAGTCTCTGCAAAGCTGGGCCTCTGCGCCAATTTTTCGTGCAGCTTGTGCAAATTGGGGTAAGGCGTGCGCCAGTCGATCTGTGGGAATCTGAAGTCCAGATAGGCCAATGCACAGCCGACCGAGATGTCGGACAAGCTCAGGTGAATACCAGAACAAAAGGCCTTGTCGCCTAAACCGGTGCTCATGGCACGTAACGCGTGCTGGATCTTGTCGAGTTGGCGATCGATCCAGGCTTGGCTGCGTTGGCTGTCTTCGCGGCCGGTCCAAACGGCTTCCATGCGTGCCAACAAGGCCGCGTCGAGCAGGCCGTCGGCCAGGGCCTCCCAGGTCTTGACCTCGGCGCGTTCACGTCCGGCTGTTGGAATGAGTTTGCCAACGGGGGACAAGGTGTCCAGGTACTCGACGATCACACGCGAATCAAAAACGGCTTCGCCACCCTCCATCACCAGGCAAGGCACCTTGCCCAAAGGGTTCGAGACATAAATTTGCGTTTGGGCTGACCACACGTCTTCAGTGAGGAACTGGTAGTCCAGCTTTTTCTCGGCCATGACAACACGCACCTTGCGAACATAGGGACTGGTGATGGAGCCGATGAGTTTCATAAATCAAAAGAAGTGACAAATAAATGGATATCGGATTCTAGGTGAAGCCAATGTATGTTTTTGGTATCTTTCTTAAGGCGGTGTGTTTATGGGGACATGCGTGCTGCTGACAACGGACGCCAACGTGCCAACTTGGGGCGGCAATTACAATCGAAGGATGAATTTCACCCCCATTTCCGCCCTGTCGCCGCTGGATGGCCGTTATGCCAGCAAACTCAATGCTCTGCGACCGCTGATGAGTGAGCAGGGTTATATGCACCGCCGAGTTCAAGTCGAAATCGCCTGGTTCATCGCCTTATCCGATGCAGGCTTTCCCGAATTCAAGTCCTTGACACCAGGTGCACGCACTTATTTGACGGGTCTGGTCAAGAACTTCAGCGAAGCCGATGCCTTGGCCATCAAAGAGTTCGAGAAGACCACCAACCACGATGTCAAAGCCGTCGAGTACTGGATCAAGTCCAAGTTCAAAGACCGCCCAGAACTGGAAAAAGCTGCTGAGTTTGTGCACTTTGCCTGCACCAGCGAAGACATCAACAACACCAGCCATGCCCTGCAACTCAAGGGGGCGCGCGCCCAAGTGATCTTGCCGGGTCTGGATGGCTTGATCGCCAAGTTGCGCGAGATGGCGCACCAATTTGCCGAAGTGCCCATGCTCAGCCGCACCCACGGCCAAACCGCCAGCCCCACCACCGTGGGCAAGGAAATGGCCAACGTGGTGATGCGCCTGAAGGGTTGCCGCGAAAAAATTGCGGCCGTGCAGCTCATGGGCAAAATGAACGGTGCCGTTGGCAACTACAACGCCCACCTGGCGGCCTGGCCTGAATTTGACTGGGAAGCCTTTGCCCAAAAAGTGGTGGAGACGCCTGAACTGGGCGAGACCCAAGCCAGCCACTGGGGCTTGGGCCTGACGTTCCAGCCCTACAGCATCCAGATCGAGCCGCACGACTACATGGCCGAGCTGTTCGACGCCGTGGCCCGCACCAACACCATCTTGATCGACCTGTCGCGCGACATCTGGGGTTATGTGAGCCTGGGCTATTTCAAGCAGCGCTTGAAAGCCGGTGAGATCGGTTCATCGACGATGCCGCACAAGGTCAACCCGATCGACTTTGAAAACGCCGAAGGCAATCTGGGCCTGGCCAACGCCGTGCTCAAGCACCTGAGCGAGAAGCTGCCCATCAGCCGCTGGCAGCGCGACCTGACCGACTCCACCGTGCTGCGCAACATGGGCGTGGGCCTGGGCTACACCGCGCTGGCTTATGCCTCGCTGATGACCGGCCTGAACAAGCTCGAACTCAACGAAGAAGCCTTGGCCGCCGACTTGGACGCCGCCTGGGAAGTGCTGGCCGAGCCGATCCAGACCGTGATGCGCCGCTATGGCGTGCAGGGCGCGTATGAAAAACTCAAGGAAGTCACCCGTGGCAAGTCCGTGAGCGCTGCCGACCTGCACGGTTTGATCCAAGGCTTGGACATCCCGCAAGCCGACAAGGACCGCCTGCTGGTCATGACGCCCGGCAGCTATGTCGGCAAGGCCGCCGAGTTGGCCCGCCGGGTTTAAGGTTCACATGGCCCTCAAATCCACCATTTACAAAGCCAACTTGTCGATCGCTGACATCGATCACAGTTATTACGAAGACCACCAGCTCACGCTGGCGCGTCACCCCAGCGAGACCGATGAGCGCATGATGATCCGCTTGTTGGCCTTGGCCATCAATGCCTACAAGCTGCAGGCCGTGTGCAACGGCGACGGCAAACTGGCTTTTGGCGCGGGTCTGTCCGATCCGGACGATCCGGACGTGAGCCTGCGCGACTTCACCGGGCAAACCCGCATGTGGATCGAGGTCGGCCAGCCCGAAGACAAGCCGATCATGAAAGCCTGCCAAAAGGCCGATGAGGTTTTGCTGTATTGCTTCAACCACGCGGCCGAAGTCTGGTGGAAAGGCATCGAAACCAAACTGACACGCCTAGACAAACTGCAGGTCTGGCGCGTGCCCACCGAAGGCTCGCAAGAGCTGGCCAAACTGGCCGAGCGCAGTATGCAGCTGCAAGCCACGGTGCAAGAAGGCAGCGTGACCTTCAGCAGCGACCGGGGCAGCGTGCACATTGAGCTGAGCCGCTGGAAGTGATCAACACTTGGCCCCGCTGAAGGGGCCAAATCAACCATGACCTTTGTGGTCATGGACGAAGCGCAAGCGCTTTACAAGCCCAACATCAACTCGATGTTTTGCACCGCCGCGCCGCTGGCACCCTTGCCCAGGTTGTCCAGACGGGCGATGACCACCGCGTGGCGTGCTTCTTCATTGGTAAAGACACGCAATTCCAGCTTGTTGGTGTCGTTCAGTGCTGTGGCGTTGAGCTTGGAGTCCGCGGTGGCGCTTTCCACGCTGACCCAGCCTCCTGCAGCCTGGCTTGCCGCATAGTGCGCTGTCAATGCCGCATGCACATCCGCACCCGTGGGTTTGCCGGGCAAGGTGTCGAGATGCAGGGGCAGTTGCACCAGCATGCCTTGGCGGAAATTGCCCACAGCGGGCACAAACAGGGGTCTGCAGGTCAAGCCGGTGTAGCGCATGATTTCGGGGATGTGTTTGTGCTTCAGGGTCAGGGCGTAGGCCTCAAACAAGGGGGCACGACCGGCTTCGTAGTCTTCGATCATGGTGCGTCCGCCGCCCGAATAACCGCTCACCGAGGGCAGGCAAACCGGAAAGTCGCGTGGCAACAGTCCGGCGTCGATCAAGGGCCGCAAGATGGCAATCGCACCCGTCGCGTAGCAGCCAGGGTTGGCCACGCGCTGGGCTTGGCGCACAGCGGCCAGCTGGTCGGCGGCCAGCTCGGGAAAACCAAACACCCAGTCCGGATGGCAACGGTGCGCGGTGGAGGCGTCCACAATGCGCGGTTTGCGCCCACTCAGGCTGTCGATCATGGCCACCGACTCGATGGCAGCATCGTCGTGCAGGCACAACACCACCAAATCGGCCGCGGCCATCAACTCGCGTTTGGCTTCGGGGTCTTTGCGGCGGGCCGGGTCGATGCTGAGCACCTCGACTTGGGGCATCAATGCCAGGCGCTCGCGAATTTGCAAACCAGTGGTGCCGGCTTCGCCATCGATGAATATTTTGGCCATGGGTATTACTTTCTCAGGAATATTCTTGCCTTACGTCAATTCAATGTAAGACGCAAAGCTCAGGATTGGTGCGTTGCAGCATGATACAGTCGCACGCTGCAGTGTCCAGAGCCTGCTGGCGGGTGAATCACCGCGGCAGACCGGTCAAATCAACCACCCTCTGAGAGAAGACCTCATGAAGATTCACGAGTACCAAGGCAAGGAAATCTTGCGTCAATTCGGTGTGCCAGTCCCCCGCGGCATCCCGGCATTCACCGTTCAAGAGGCGGTCGAAGCCGCCCAAAAACTCGGCGGCCCCGTGTGGGTGGTCAAGGCCCAGATCCACGCCGGTGGCCGTGGCAAGGGTGGCGGCGTCAAAGTGGCCAAGACCATCGACGACGTGAAACGCATCGCTGGCGAGATCCTGGGCATGCAGCTCAAGACCCACCAGACCGGCCCTGAAGGCCAGAAGGTCCGTCGTCTCTATATTGAAGACGGTGCTGACATCAACAAAGAATATTACGTGTCCGTGGTCACCGACCGTGCCACACAAAAAATCGCGTTCATCGCTTCCAGCGAAGGCGGTATGGACATCGAGGAAGTGGCCCACTCCACCCCCGAGAAAATCATCACCGAGTTCATCGACCCCCTGACCGGTCTGGGCGACGAACAAGCCAAGAAGATCTCTGACGCCATCGGCATGCCTGCTGACTCCACCGCTCAAGCCGTGGACATCTTCAAGAAGCTGTACCAGTGCTACATGGAAACCGATGCTTCGCTGGTGGAAATCAATCCCCTGAACCGCGACAGCAAAGGCAACGTGATGGCTTTGGACGCGAAGTTCAACTTCGACTCCAACGCCCTGTTCCGTCACCCCGAAATCGTGGCCTACCGCGATCTGGACGAAGAAGATCCGGCCGAAGTGGAAGCTTCCAAGTTCGACCTGGCCTACATCAGCCTGGACGGCAACATCGGTTGCTTGGTCAACGGCGCTGGCTTGGCCATGGCCACCATGGACACCATCAAGTTGTTCGGCGGCGAGCCAGCCAACTTCCTGGACGTGGGCGGCGGCGCGACAGCCGAGAAGGTCACTGAAGCCTTCAAGATCATGCTGGCCAACAAGAATGTCAAAGGCATTTTGGTCAACATCTTCGGCGGCATCATGAAGTGCGACACCATCGCCACCGGCGTGATCACCGCTTGCAAGGCCGTGAACCTGTCCGTGCCATTGGTCGTGCGCATGAAGGGCACCAACGACGAGCTGGGCAAGAAGATGCTGGCCGAATCCGGTCTGCCCATCATCTCTGCCGACACCATGGCCGAAGCCGCGACAGCCATCGTCGCAGCCGTTAAGTAATGACTTTGCAGGACGGTGCTGAAAGTGCCGTTCGCAACTGATTAGGAACAAACATGTCCATCTACATCAACAAAGACACCAAAGTCATCACCCAAGGTATCACCGGTAAAACCGGTCAGTTCCACACTGAAAAGTGCCAGGAATACGCGAATGGCAAGAACTGCTTCGTCGCGGGTGTGAACCCCAAGAAGGCGGGCGAGTCCATCTTCAACATCCCAATCTACGCCTCGGTCAAAGAAGCTGCCACACAAACAGGCGCGACCGTGTCGGTGATCTACGTGCCACCAGCTGGCGCAGCCGCTGCGATCTGGGAAGCTGTGGAAGCCGACTTGGACTTGGCCATTTGTATCACCGAAGGCATTCCAGTGCGTGACATGCTCGAAGTGCGCAACAAGATGAAGGCCAAGGAAGCCAAAGGCGGCAAGCGCACCTTGCTGTTGGGCCCCAACTGCCCAGGTCTCATCACCCCTGACGAAATCAAGATCGGCATCATGCCCGGTCACATCCACCGCAAAGGCCGCATTGGCGTGGTGTCCCGTTCGGGCACTTTGACCTATGAAGCCGTGGCGATGTTGACCGAAGTCGGCTTGGGCCAGTCCAGCGCCGTCGGTATCGGTGGCGACCCGATCAACGGTTTGAAGCACATCGACGTGATGAAGGCTTTCAACGACGATCCCGACACCGACGCCGTCATCATGATCGGTGAAATCGGCGGTCCAGACGAAGCCGAAGCCGCTCAGTGGTGTAAGGCCAACATGAAGAAGCCTGTGGTGGGCTTCATCGCTGGCGTGACCGCCCCTCCCGGCAAGCGCATGGGCCACGCTGGTGCTTTGATCTCTGGCGGTGCCGACACGGCCGATGCCAAGCTGGCCATCATGGAAGAGTGCGGCTTCATCGTCACACGCAACCCATCTGAACTGGGTAAATTGCTCAAGGCTCAGTTGAAGTAAACAGCGCTTTCGCGCAAGTGACAAGACCCAGTCCCGAGCAGGGCTGTGGTTTGCCACAATACAAAAACCGGATTTTCCGAGGGAAAATCCGGTTTTCTTTTTGTAAATCGAATAAAAGGGCCCGCTTCGGCGGGTGAAAGGCAAGCCCGTGGAAGAATTTCTGACCCCTCATTTCTGGTTCGCCGTCGGCCAGATCATCATGATCGACATCTTGCTGGGCGGTGACAACGCCGTGGTGATTGCACTGGCTTGCCGCCAGTTGCCGGACCACCAGCGCACCAAAGGCATCATGTGGGGCACCGCAGGTGCCATCGTGCTGCGTGTGATCTTGATCTTTTTTGCGCTCACCTTGCTGGCCATCCCCTTCCTTAAATTTGTGGGAGCGCTCTTGCTCATCTGGATCGGCGTGAAACTGCTCACCCCCGATGAAGACGACGACCACAGCAACATCCAGGGCAGCGACAAGCTCTGGGGCGCGGTCAAAACCGTGATCATTGCCGACTTGGTCATGAGCGTGGACAACGTCATCGCCATCGCCGGTGCCGCCCAGACTTCGGGCAACGCCGACCACCAGATGCCTTTGGTCATCTTCGGTTTGCTGGTCAGCATCCCGATCATCGTCTGGGGCAGCCAGTTGGTGCTCAAGTTGATGGACCGCTTCCCGATGATCATCACCGCCGGTGGCATGCTGCTGGGCTGGATTGCCGGCACCATGATCCAGACCGATCCTGGCTTGGTGGCTTATCTGCCTCAAGACAAGGCCTGGGGTTATGGCTTGGGCATTGCCGGTGCTTTGTTGGTGCTGGCTTTGGGCAAAATCATCATGGCGCGTCGTTCAAATTCGCAAGAAGCGGTCTGACACGCCAGCGGCCCTTGCCCTTATGGGCAAGGCCGCTATCATTTCTGGAGTTCGGGTGTTGTATGGATTACCATCGTCACCCAATTACCAGGGAGCAAATGCCATGCAAAAAAGGCAACAAGGTTTGACATTGATCGAGCTGATGATCGTCATTGCGATCATCGGTATCTTGGGCGCATTGGCCTTGCCGGCCTACCAGGACTACAGCATTCGGGCACGGGTGTCAGAGATGCTGCTGGCGGCAAGCGGCTGCAAAACGGCGGTCAATGAGGCCATCACCACCGCTTCACAGGCCGATGTTTCGGCCACTTTGCCCCAAGTCTGTGAAAACCAGACCAGCAAATTCGTCAGCCGCCTCAGTGCCGATGCCAATGGTGTGATCACCGTGGTGGGCAACCATGAGGCGCTGCGTGGCAACACCAGCGCATCGGCCAACAGCATCAGCCTGACCCCGATCCAAACGGGCAGCACCGCTGTCAACGGTAGCACCGACGGCGGCAAGCCCATCGCCAGCTGGCGCTGCGGCCCAGCGGCCACCAATGCTTTGCCGCTCAAATACCTGCCCGCTTCGTGCAAGGCATCCTGATTTTTTGGTGCTCACCTGAACGCCCGGCCCGCGCCGGGCGTTTGTTTGTGGACTGAGTTCACATGACAGCGCTTCGGGCCACAACGCCAGATACGGGCCGACTCCACCATCTGTGGTTGGTGTTGCTGTTGGCGTGGCCTTGGGTGCAGCCTTTTTCCAACAGCCCTTTGCCCCATGTCTGGCCTTGGTTGACCAGCTGGGCTTGTTTGGCACTGGCCTTGTTGACCTGGCAGCGCATGAGTCTGGCCACCGTGGTTCAAGGCTGGGTACTTGCGGCCTTGCTCAGCAGTGCCATGGGTTTGGTGCAGTTTTTTGGACAGGCCGAGCTTTTGGCCCCCTTTTTGCACGTCCCTGCCTACTTGGGTGATGCGATGGGCAATTTGCGCCAGCGCAACCAGTTGGCCACTTTGCTGGCCATGGGCGTGCTGGCGGTGTTGATCTGGCGTGCTTTGGGCTTGTCCATCGCCCATTCGATTTGGATGCTGGCCCTGCTGGCCATGGGCATGGCCGCCACCGCTTCACGCACGGGATTGCTCCAGCTGGTGTTCATTGGCCTGTGGATGCTGTTGCATCGCGCAGCCCCCAAAGGGCGCGATGCTTTGCTGCTCACCGCACTCACGCTGGGCTTGTATGCCCTGGCTTCCTGGCTTTTGCCACAGCTCTTGCAGCACCTGAGTGGACAGGCCACAGACAGCGCCATGGCCCGCATGGGCGCCCTGGGCGGCTGCGGCAGCCGCCAGGCGCTCTGGGCCAATGTGCTGCACTTGGTGGCACAGCATCCGCTTGGCGGGTGGGGTTGGGACCAGTTGCGCTATGCGCACTACATCACCGAATACCCCTCACTGCGGTTTTGTGACATGTTGGGCAATGCCCACAACCTGCCCTTGCACATCGCCTTTGTTTGGGGGATACCTGTGGCCGTGTTGGCGAGCCTGGGGGTGTTGGTGTGGGTGGTTCGGGCCAAGCCATGGCTTCACCAAGGTGCCGGGCCACAGCTTGCTTGGGGCGTGCTCGGTGTATTGGCTTTGCACAGTTTGCTCGAGTACCCGCTTTGGTACGGGCCGTTTCAAGTGGCGCTGTTGTTGTGTCTGTGGCTCCTGCGGGGGCGGATTTGGCAATTTTTGCAAGCGCAGGGCCGTGCGACGGGGCTGGCCCTGGTTTTGGGGGGCATTTTGGGCTTTGTGGCCTATGACCATGCCCAAGTTCGGCAAATTTATCTGCCGCCAGCGCAGCGCTATGGCTTCTGGCGTGACCCAGCGATGCAAGTGGTGCAACGCGCCTGGTTGTTCCGTGGAACGGCTGTGTTTGCACAGGTGACCACCACGCCGGTGCACCCAGGCAATGCCCGCGCCATGCTGGAGGCCAGTTTGGAGGCCCTGCACACCTCGCCCGAGCCGCGGGTGATCGAAAAGTTGCTGGGCAGTGCGCAGTTGCTGGGTGAAGACGCGCTGTATGAAAACCATAAAAAGCATTTTCAGCGGGTGTACCCACAAGCCTATCTGGCATGGGTTCACCATCAACAACGTTGAGTGCGCTCAGAAAATCTGTCGTTATTCTCGGAAAATTACCCAATTGGGCAATTACATGAAACTGCATATTTGATAAATTAGTTGCTAAATTTGATTTTTGCACTTTCATGAAAAAACGCCTCGGACACATTTTTTTGGTTGACGATAACCACGACATGCGCTTTTATTTGAGCGACATGTTGGTGTTGCAGGGTTACACCGTAGACACTTTTGAAAATGCAACCGCATTTCTTGAGAAATCGATGGACATATCGCCTGCCGTGGTCTTACTGGACATGCGCATGCCCGGCTTGAATGGCTTGGAACTGCAAGCCAGGTTGGAGGCCTTGGGTCGCAAGACCCCGATTGTTTTCATCAGTGGTGAAAGTGACAAGGACGAAATCATTGAGGCATTTCGACTCGGCGCCGTTGACTTCCTGCTCAAACCGTTTAACCGAGAAAAGCTGTGCCAAGTGGTGGACAAAGCGCTTGATATGGATCGGCAGCGCAACCAAGAGTTCATCAACACCGATGCTTTGAGACGTTCTTTCATCACTTTGTCCGCCCGCGAGCAGGAAATCTTCATGCTCATTGTGCAGGGCTTGACCAACAAAGGGATTGCAGAAATCACCGGCATCCAACCAGGCACGGCCAAGAAACACCGGGCCACCATCTATCAAAAGTTCGAAGTCAATACGAGTGCCGAACTCATCGGCCAGTGCAAGGGTGTTGATTTGAGCAAACTCATGCCCACGGAAGATGTGAAGGTTCAGTGAACCGGCGCGGTTAAAATCACGCCCTTACCCAAGGAGCGTTGCAGCCCGCCGCCGTCAAGGCGCAGCGGGTCAGGCTTGGGGCCGTTCAATGTCTGAATGATTTTGCACAACGACGCTCACCTGATACCCCAAGGTGAGCCTGTGTCTGTTGTCGCGTCTTCCATCGTGTCTGTTCCTCCCATGAAGTTGTCCGGTCTGGAGCCTGTCTCCATCGGCACGGGTTCGCTGTTTGTCAACGTGGGCGAGCGCACCAACGTCACCGGCTCTAAGGCCTTTGCCCGCATGATCTTGAACGGCCAGTACGAAGAGGCTTTGGCCGTGGCACGTCAGCAGGTCGAAAACGGTGCGCAGGTCATCGACGTGAACATGGACGAAGCCATGCTCGACAGCCAAGCGGCCATGGTGCGCTTCTTGAACCTGATGGCCGGTGAGCCCGACATCGCTCGTGTGCCGGTGATGGTGGACTCGTCCAAATGGACGGTGATCGAAGCCGGTCTGCGTTGCATCCAGGGCAAAGGCATCGTCAACTCGATCAGCATGAAAGAGGGCCTTCATGAATTCAAACGCCAGGCCAAGCTGGTCAAGCGCTATGGCGCAGCGGCTGTGGTCATGGCGTTTGATGAAAAAGGCCAGGCCGACACCTACGAACGCAAGATTGAGATTTGCGAGCGCGCTTACCGTGTGCTGGTCGACGAGGTAGATTTTCCGCCCGAAGACATCATTTTTGACCCGAACATTTTTGCGATCGCCACCGGCATCGAAGAGCACAACAACTACGCGGTGGACTTCATCGAAGCCACGCGCTGGATCAAGCAAAACCTGCCGGGCGCCAAGGTGTCGGGCGGTGTGTCCAACGTGAGTTTTTCATTTCGCGGCAACGATCCGGTGCGCGAGGCCATCCACACCGTGTTCTTGTACCACGCCATCCAGGCGGGCATGGACATGGGCATCGTCAACGCGGGCATGGTCGGTGTGTACGACGACCTGGAGCCCACGCTGCGCGAACGGGTCGAAGACGTGGTGCTGAACCGCCGCCCTGATGCGGGTGAGCGTTTGGTTGAAGTGGCCGACAGCGCCAAGGGCGCGGCCAAAGACGAGACCACCAAACTGGCTTGGCGCGGCACGCCCGATGCGCCCGTGAACGTGGCGCAGCGCTTGAGTCATTCGCTGGTGCACGGCATCACCGACTTCATCAGCGACGACACCGAAGAGGCCTACCGCGAGATTTTGGCCAAGGGCGGTCGCCCGCTGCATGTGATCGAAGGCCCGTTGATGGACGGCATGAATGTGGTCGGTGACCTGTTCGGCCAGGGCAAGATGTTCTTGCCGCAGGTGGTCAAAAGCGCCCGCGTGATGAAGCAGGCCGTGGCGCATTTGCTGCCCTACATCGAGGCCGAAAAATTGGCGCAAGAAGCGGCGGGCGAAGACGTGAAAGCCAAGGGCAAGATCGTGATCGCCACCGTCAAGGGCGATGTGCACGACATCGGCAAGAACATCGTCACCGTGGTCTTGCAGTGCAACAACTTTGAAGTGGTGAACATGGGCGTGATGGTGCCCTGCCACGAAATTTTGGCCAAGGCCAAAGAAGAAAACGCCGACATCATTGGCCTGTCGGGCCTGATCACGCCCAGCCTCGAAGAGATGCAGTACGTGGCGGCCGAGATGGAAAAAGACCCGTATTTCCGCGAACGCCAAATGCCGCTCTTGATTGGCGGCGCCACCTGCAGCCGCGTGCACACCGCCGTGAAGATCGCGCCCAACTACTCAGGCCCCGTGGTCTATGTGCCCGATGCCTCGCGCAGCGTGGGTGTGGCACAAGGCTTGTTGTCCGAGCAAGCGGCCAAATTCATCGCCGACTTGAACACCGACTACGACAAGGTGCGCGAGCAGCACGCCAACAAAAAACAAACCCCCATGTGGACGCTGGCCCAGGCCCGTGCCAACAAGACGCCGATCGACTGGTCACAAGGCGTGCCCGCCGCGCCCAAGTTCATTGGCCGTCGAGTGTTCAAAAATTACGACCTGGCCGAGATCGCGCAATACATCGACTGGGGCCCCTTCTTCCAGACTTGGGACTTGGCCGGGCCTTTCCCCGCGATCCTCGACGACGAGGTGGTGGGCGAGCAGGCCCGCAAGGTCTATGCCGATGGCCAAGCCATGCTGCAAAAAATCATCGACGGCCGCTGGGTCACGGCCAATGCGGTGCTGGGCCTGTACCCCGCCAACAGCGTGAATGACGACGACATCGCGCTCTACACCGACGCATCACGCCAGCAAGTCGCCATGACTTGGCGCGGCCTGCGTCAGCAGACTGAAAAGCACATGATCGACGGTGTCATGCGCCCCAGCCGCTGCCTGGCCGACTTTGTCGCGCCGCAAGGCACCGCGCCAGACCATGTCGGCGTCTTCGCCGTCACCGCAGGCATTGGCGCCGACAAACGCGCCGCCGCCTTTGAAGCCGCACACGACGACTACAGCGCCATCATGCTCAAGTCACTGGCCGATCGCCTGGCCGAAGCATTGGCCGAGTGCCTGCACAAGAAAGTGCGTACTGACCTGTGGGGCTACGCCGCCGCTGAAGCGCTGAGCAACGAAGAGTTGATTGCTGAAAAGTACCAAGGCATCCGCCCCGCGCCCGGCTACCCTGCCTGCCCCGACCACAGCGCCAAAAAAGCGATGTTTGACCTTCTGCAATGCGAAGACATTGGCATGGGCCTGACCGAAAGCCTGGCCATGACGCCTGCGGCTAGCGTGAGTGGTTTTTACATCGCGCACCCCGAAGCGCAGTATTTCAACGTGGGCAAGTTGGGAGACGACCAAGTGCAGGACTTGGCGCAACGCAGTGGCGTTGCGATGAAAGATCTGCAGCGCCTGCTGGCCCCCAACCTGTAAACACCATGATCAACTTCTGGACGGCTTGCGGCCACCAACATCTGACGCGCAACGAGCGCGGCTGGATGAGTCCCACGCCCGACTATTGGCGCCTGTGGCTGCAGCGCCCCGAAATGGCCTTGGTGCCCGAATCGTGCAAAGCCGAAAAGCGTTTGCATGCCGCCTTGACCGAGACGCCCCAGATGCAGGTCACCCCTGCGGACTACAAACATTTCAAGGACGACGATGTCCGTGAAAATTACAAACTGTTTTTGCGTTTTCGTGACGAGGTGGAAGCTGCGGGCTCGCTGGAATCGGCCTACATGGCCTGGCAGCAAAGCGGCAACATCCAGTTGCCTCCGCTCTTCATCGACTTGGTGGTGCAGGCCATCGTGTGCAATGTGCTCGCCGATGTGCAGGACGCATGGGTTTGGCGAGCCGCCGAGCTGCTGTTTCGGCGTCAGCGCATCACCATCGAAGGCGGTCGCGTGCTGTCGGGCGACAGCGAGACACTCGACAGCCTGAAATCCACCGGCGGTTTGGGCGAGATGGGCCGCATCTTGATGGAAGGCGGTGCCACGCTCAAGGCGGTCGATGTGAAGGTGCTGCACCAGGACAACGCCGAGCGCTATTTTGCCCAGCGTGAGGGCCTGGGCCGTTATGCGTTCTTGCTCGACATGACGCACGAACTCCAAAACGAATTGCCGCACGGTTTGATTTTGAGCATGGTCAACGCACGCTCAGGCCTCAAGGCCTTGTCGGTGGTGTTGGCCCGTTGGGTGCAGCACTTTTTGGGCGTGGCCGTCAGCATCGAGCCGGTGCAAAAAGTCGACGACCCGGCTTGGCGCTGGCATGTGGGGCTGGACGTGACCGCGACCGCTTTGCTGAATGACCTCTACCAAGGCGTCGAGCTGGACAACAAACGCCAGCAGCAGCTCATCACCTTGTTCAAATTGCGTTTTGACAACCCGCAAGACATGCGTGCCGACGTGCAGGGCAAGCCGGTTTATTTGGGTTTGGCCATGAACGAGCAAGGCTTGCTCAAGCTCAAACCGCAAAACCTGTTGCTCAATTTACCGTTGGCTGCCGAGGTCTGAAAACACCAGCCGAGCTGGCCTGCGTTGTGCCGTGGGCTGTGCTCACCAGCGCAACCAACGTGTGCCCAGCAGAGCACCCAAACCGGTGGCCAAGGCCATGCCTGCCACATACCAGACCGCGAAAAAAGTCAGGCTGGTCTCCGTGCAATGCAATGAGTAAATGCTGGCCGCCAAGCTGCCCGCCAGCACACCCGCGACCGCTCCCGTGAGCACGGGGCGCGTCGGTGCCAGCTGGCGCAAGGCCCACAGCAGAGCACCGAGCACCGGCAAAGATAATGCAGTGATGCTCACCGAGCAAACCTGCCAGGAGCCGCCCATCCATTGCGCCGTTTGAGCGCCTGAATCGGTTTGCAAAAGCTGCAACAAACCGAGGCTGAACATGGCCAATAGCGCCAGGCCAATGCCCCACAGGGTGTGACCTGCTCCAACGCCGGGCCGCGCCAAGCGAAACAGGCCGTACAAGCTGAAACCCATCAAGGCCGTGAGCCACATCATTTTGGTGATGAAGGCCGGGTGCACCGCCATTTGATCCATCTGTGGGTTCAGGCCAAACAAAGTGAATAACAGCACGCCACAGACCACTGCACCCAACAGCAGTTGGCGCAGCAGTTGTTGGCGCACAGGTATTTGCGGCTGCAGCGTATCGCTGGCCAGCAAGGCAATCAGGTCGTTCGTTTTCATGACTTCGCTCCCCATTTGGCCATCAGGGTTTTCAGGCCCCGGTGGATGTTCACTTTGACCGAGGCTTCGCTTTGCCCGGTCCGCTCGGCGGTCTCGGTGATCGACAAACCCATCAAGCGCGTGTGCTCGATGGCCTCGCGTTGGCGCAGCGGCAAGTCCGCCAACACAACCTCTAGATCTTTGTGCGCATCGCTGGCTTTTTCTTCGCTGTCCACCGCCAAGGTCTCAGACCAGTCGTCGATGTCATCGTGCAGCCCTTCGCGGCGACCATGCGCTCGCAAATGGTCCACCCATTTGTAACGCGCAATCGCATACATCCAGGCCGTCAGGGGCTGGTCGCTTTGGTAGGTGTGGCGCTTTTGGTGGATCGCCATCAGGGTTTCTTGCACAAGGTCCTCGACATCACTGAGTTGGGATTGCATCCGTTTTTGCAGAAAGCGCCGCACATGGCCACTCATCAGGCTCAAGGCCCGTTGGTAACTCGCCTGATCGCCTTGCTGGGATTGCATCCATGCGGCGTGCAGTTCGGCTTCTTGTTTTTGCAGGCTTTCGCTCAAGTCAGTTCGTCCAAAGGGGTGAAGAAGTTACAGACACAAATTGAAACATATGGAAAACATTTTTCGTAACTATGAAGTGTTCTGTAACGGATTACACAATGACAGCGATGGACAAGTGCCACACGGTTCACCCCAAAGCGGTCAACAACTCACCTTCAACATTTCAGGAGCATTTCATGAACAAGCAACACCTCATCACCATCGCTTTGGGTTCTGCCTTTGCTGCAGCCACCTTGCTGCCCGCACACGCTGCTGGCAACCCTTTTGCCGCCAAGACCCTGGATGCGGGTTACCAAGTGGCCCAGGCCGACACCAAGGCCAAAGACGGCAAGTGCGGTGAAGGCAAGTGCGGCGGTGACAAGAAAGCCACCAAAGCCAAAGACGGCAAGTGCGGCGAGGGCAAGTGCGGTGGCGATAAGAAGGCCACCAAAGCCAAAGATGGCAAGTGCGGCGAAGGCAAGTGCGGCGGCGACAAGAAGAAGTAAGTCGCCAAGTACGTTCAAGGGAAGTCAGTGTCTTGGGCGACATCCCCATCCGGGGGTATCCCAAGGGCTGACTGACCTCTTTTAAGCCCCCATTCGAGCGCCATGCACATGTCCTCCGATCCCACTTTTCACAATACGCTTGCCCCATGGGCGGGCTTGGGTTTTCGACGCGAGCTGATCCCAGCTTTGCAGCAAGCGGTACCCGAGCACATTGGCTTTTTTGAAGTGGCCCCGGAAAACTGGGCCGGCATGGGCGGCCGGGCAGGCCGCGATTTTCGTGCCTTCACCGAGCGCTACCCTTTTGTGTGCCATGGTTTGTCTTTGTCCTTGGGAGGTCCCGGTCCCCTGGATGAAATGCTGCTGCGCCGCACACGCGATTTCATGCGCGAACACGGCATCGGCCTGTTCACCGAACACCTGTCATGGTGCGCTGACGACAGCCACCTGTATGACCTGCTGCCCATCCCCCAAACACAAGAGGCCGTGCGATACACCGCCGAACGCATCGCCCGTGCACAAGACATTCTGGGCATGCGCATCGGCGTGGAAAACGCCTCCACCTACATCGCGCCCCCGGGTGCTGAAATGACCGAGCCCGAGTTTGTGCGGGCAGTGGTCGAGCGGGCCGATTGCCTGCTGCACCTGGATGTGAACAACATCTATGTCAACAGCTGCAACTTCGGCTTTGACCCACACGCCTATCTGGCGCAGTTGCCGCTGGAGCGCACCTGCTATGTGCATGTGGCCGGGCACTATGTCGAAGAAGACGGCCTGGTCATTGACACCCATGGCAGCGAGGTGATCGACCCGGTCTGGCAACTGCTGCAAGACGCTTACCAGCGCATCGGCCGCCCGGTGCCCACCTGCCTGGAGCGCGACTTCAACATGCCCGATCTGCCCACCCTGGTGCAAGAGGTGGCGCACATTGCGCACTTGCAGCACCAGGCCTTCGGCGCGCAAGCCCAATCCCAACTCGTCAACAGGCAGGTGGCGTGATGCTGGCCTTCCAAAAATTCCAGCACCAGATGGCCGCGCACCTGCGCGACCCGCACCACACGCGCCGCCCACCCGGCGTGCCTGGGCGACGCATGCGCGTCTACAGCGAACTGCTGTTCAACAACGTTTGTGGTTTTCTGGACAGCTGCTTTCCGGTCAGCCGCCAACTGCTGGGCGAAGCCCGCTGGCGCAGGCTGTGCCGCACTTTTTACCGCGACTGGCCTTCGCACACGCCCTGGTTTCGCGAGATTCCGCGCGAATTTGTGCGCTACCTGAGCGAGCACCACATCGCCCAGCCCTTGCCGGTCTGGCTGGCCGATCTGGCCCGTTACGAATGGGCCGAATTGGCGGTGGATGTGATGGACGTTGCGCCACCCGCGCACGACCCGCAGGGCGACATGATGCTGTCAAGCGTGTGCCTCAACCCCGCACGGGTGGATGTGGTCAGCGCCTGGCCCGTGCACCGCATCGGCCCCGACTGGCAGCCGCGCCAAGCAGAGCCCACATTTTTGGTGGTGTTTCGCAACGCGCAGCTGGACGTGCAATTTGCCGAGATCAATGCCGTCACGGCCCATGTGCTGGGCCTGCTGGACCAAGGGCTGAGCGGCCAACAAGCCCTTGCGCAATTGGCCACCGATATGAAGCACCCCGACCCGCAAGCCTTGCAAGGTTTTGGCCAAGAACTCCTCACCAGCCTGCACGAGCAAGGCGTCTTACTGGGCACACGCACATGAACAACACCCTCCAACTCGCCCGCCGGGGCATTCATGTCCTCGATCTGCTCGGACTGTGGATCGGCCTGCTGAGTTTGCGGCTGATCCTGGCTTGGGAATTTGGCGAAGCCGGTTTTGAAAAGCTGCACGGCAGCAACTGGTTTGCCGACATCCAGGACCAATTTCCTTGGCCTTTCAAGCTGATCCCGGCTGACCTCAACTGGGCCTTGGCCACAGGCTTTGAGATCGTGGGGGCGATCGCCTTGGTCATCGGATTGGGCACGCGCTTTTTCTCGGCTTCGTTGATCGTGCTCACCGTGGTGGCCATGCTCAGCGTGCACTGGCCCGAGTCGTGGTCCAGCCTAAGTGAACTGCTCAAGGGCTATGCGCTGACCAACGACGGTTTTGGCAACTTCAAGCTGCCCGTCATCTACATCGCCATGCTGCTGCCGCTGGTGTTCATGGGGCCGGGGCGTTTGTCGATGGATGCCCTCATCCACCGTCGGGTTGTGAAATCCAGTCATTGAATCGTCTACAGTTTGGACCGATAGTCTTCCTGCGCTGACATCTTTTCATCTCAAGTTATGCATTCCACTCCAGTTGCCATCTCCCATCCGTCTTTGGGTCTGAACCGCCGCCAAGCCTTTGCTGCGACAGCTGCCTTGGTCGCCCCCGCTTGGGCACAAGCGCAAAAAGCCGATTGGGCCGACACCGAGCGCGCAGCCCGTGGCCAGACGGTGTACTTCAACGCTTGGGCAGGCAGCGAACGCATCAACGCCTACTTGCAATGGGCAGCGGCTGAACTGCAGCGCGATTTTGGTGTCAAGCTGCAGCACGTCAAGATCAGCGATGCCGCCGATGTGGTCAAACGCATTCGCGCCGAAAAGCAAGCTGGCCGCAAAGACACCGAGGGCACGGTGGACCTGGTCTGGATCAACGGCGAAAACTTCGCCGCCATGAAGCGCGACGGTTTGTTGTCTGCGCCCTTCGCACAAGCCTTGCCCAATTTCCAGTGGGTAGACACCGTGGGCAAGCCCACCACGCTGGTCGATTTTTCGGTGCCCACTGATGGTCTCGAATCTCCCTGGGGCATGGCCCAGCTCACGTTTTTTGCCGATGCCCAGCGTCTGCCTAAACCACCACAAAACATGGCCGAGTTGCTGGCTTTGGCCCGCAGCCAGCCCGGGCGCATCACCTACCCGCGCCCGCCCAACTTTCATGGCACCACTTTCGTCAAGCAGGCCTTGATCGAACACGCACCGGACGTGAAAGCGTTGGCCCAGACTGTGACGCCTGCGGCTTTGGCGGCGCAGGCTGCGCCGCTGTGGCGCTTTTTGGATGCGCTGCACCCGCATTTGTGGCGCGGTGGCAAACAGTTTCCGCAAAACTCGGCCGCCGTGCGCCAGATGATGGCCGATGGTGAGTTGGTGATGGCCTTGACGTTCAACCCCAATGAAGCAGCCAACGAAATCGCTGCCAAACGCCTGCCCGCCACGGTGCAGAGCTGGCAGTTCGCCAAGGGCACGATTGGCAACACGCACTTTGTGGCCATTCCGTACAACGCGCCCAGCAAAGCGGGCGCACAGCTGGTCGCCAACTTTTTGCTCTCGCCCGCCGCGCAAGCGCGTAAGGTCGACATCGATGTCTGGGGCGACCCGACGGTGCTGGATGTGGCCCGCTTGCCTGCGGCTGAGCGTGCACGCTTTCAGTCGGCATCGCGACCCGGGCAAGTGGCTGCGACCGCACCCGTGCTGCCCGAGCCGCATGCGTCCTGGGTTGATGCACTCGAAAAAGAGTGGACCCGCCGTTACGGCGTGTGAGCTTCTTGCCCGCCTTTTTGCTGGCCTTGATCGCTGCCCTGCCCATGGGCTGGGCGCTGTGGGCGGCCGCTTCGCAAGCGCTGGACGTCAGCGCTTGGCAGGCCTTGTGGACCGATCCTCAAACACTCAGGGCTTGGGGCATGACGCTGTGGACCGGGCTGGCCTCTACGTTGCTGGTGTGGTGGACCGTGGCGCGTTTGTTGGCCCATGGTTTCATTCGGCAGCAATTGGCCCGCTGGCTCACCCATGTACCTGCCTTGCTGGCCACGCCGCACGCGGCCATGGCCATTGGCTTGGTGCTGTGGCTGTCGCCCAGCGGCTGGGCTTTGCGCTTGGTGTCGCCGGGCCTGTCGGGTTTTGATGCGCCGCCGCCTTGGTTGACCACACAAGACCCGTGGGGCTTGGGATTGATTTTGGCGCTGTGGCTCAAAGAAGTGCCGTTTTTGCTCTGGGTGGCGGCCACGCAATTACAGCGGGAAGACCTGCGCCGACGCTGGCAAGCCGAATTTGCACTGGCCCAAACTTTGGGCCACACGCCCGCTACCGCCTTTGCCCAAGTGGTCTGGCCGCAGCTGGCACCGCGCTTGCGCTGGCCGCTGCTGGCGGTGTTGGCCTATGGCCTCACGGTGGTGGACATGGCGCTCATCATTGGCCCAGCGACGCCACCCACTTTGGCGGTGCTGGCCTGGCAATGGCTGGGTGATGCCGATGCGGCCATGCAGGCGCAAGGCGCGGCAGCGGCAGGGTGGCTGACGGGCACGCTGCTGCTGGCGGGCGTGCTCACTGTGATGGCGTTGCGAGTGGTCGCGGCTATGCGTAAATTCGCGAGCAGGGGCTCGCTCCCACAAAAAATGCTGCCTTGGGTTGGGCGTTTTTGTGGGAGGCTGCCCCTGCAGCCGAATGGTCACTCAAGCAAACATGCGCATTCAGCAGCAGGCCTCTTGCGCGGCCGAATATCCGGCCTGGCGCTCGCCATCGGCGGTGCCTACCTCGCCGTCTGGTTCGCCCTGACCGTGGGCAGTGTGTCGGGCGTCTGGCCTTTTCCGCAGCTTTGGCCATCGCTGTGGACGGGTGATGCCTGGGCGCAAGTGATCGCCAGTGCCCCCACGGTGTGGACCACCTTGGGTGTGGCGGCGGCTTCGGCCAGTGTGTGCCTGGTTTGGTCGGTGGCCTGGTTGGAGCTGACACCGCGCCGCTGGCAACAGGCTTTGCGTCCATGGTGCTTGCTGCCGCTGGTGTTGCCCTCGGTGCTGTGGGTGGTGGGCCTTTACAGCGTGGCGCTGCAGTGGCGACTGGAGGGGCAGTGGCTGGGCCTGCTTTTGGCGCATGCGGTCATGGTGCTGCCTTATGTGCTGTTGGCTTTGGAGCCCGCCTATATGGCGGTCGATCCGCGCCAATCGGCTGTCGTGGCCAGTTTGGGTCAGGGCCGATGGACTGATTTGCTGCGCATCAAATGGCCGCTGCTCCAACGCGCCATCGCCTCGGCCTGGGCGGTGGGTTTTGCGGTCAGTGTGGCGCAGTATTTGCCCACCTTGTATGTGGGGGCGGGGCGCTTTGCCACGGTCACCACCGAGGCCGTGACGCTGGCGTCTGGCTCGCAGCGCTCGCTCATGAGCGCTTATGCCGCTTTGCAGATGCTTTTGCCTGTGTTGGCCTTTGCTTTGGCCGCTTACTTGGGCAGGCCACGCCAATTTGAGAAGATCGGGCCGATGAAAGACAACACATGAACGCGGGACTGCAGATCGACATCCAACGCTTGGGCACGGCGGCGCAGACCTTGGTGCAAGACCTGCACCTGAAAGTGCCCGCAGGCGAGATCCTCACGCTCATGGGGCCGAGTGGTTGCGGCAAAAGCTCGGTGCTGGCCGCCACAGCGGGCACGCTGGCCAGCGTGTCCGAAGGTTTGCAGCCTTTGCAGTTTGACGGCCGCGTGCAGCTGAACGGCCGTGACCTCACCACCTTGCCCACGCACCTGCGCGGTGTCGGCTTGGTGTTTCAGGATGCTTTGCTGTTTGCCCACATGACGGTGGCCGAAAACCTGCTGTTTGCGGTGCCCCGTGCCTTGCCGCTTGCACAGCGCCAGGCGCGTGTGCAGCAAGCGCTGCAAGAGGCGGAGTTGTCGGGCTTGGCCGAGCGTGATCCTTCTACCCTGTCGGGTGGGCAACGCGCCCGCGTCGCGCTCATGCGGGCGCTGCTGGCCGAGCCGCAAGCCTTGCTGCTGGATGAGCCGTTTTCCAAACTCGACGCCGCCTTGCGCGCCCAGCTGCGCCCATGGGTGTTTGCGCATGTGCGCGAGCGGCGCATTCCGGTGGTGCTGGTCACCCACGACGAACAAGACGTGGCCGACCCGCAGCGCGTGGTGCACTTGCGCGCCACCGAAGAAAGCAGCAGCCATGTTTGACCGCCACGCCCAAACCCTCTTGCGCCCCGCGCTGAACGCCGCCGCACGCGGCTTGGTGCGCGCAGGCATCAGCGCGGACGCGCTCACCTGGCTGGGCTTTGCCATCGGCATGGCCGCCGCCGTGGCCATTGCGCTGCAAGCCTGGTGGTGGGGCTTGGGGCTGCTGCTGGCCTCGCGTTTGCTTGACGGCTTGGACGGCAGCGTGGCCCGCCTGACCCAGCCCACCGACGCGGGCGGCTTCCTGGACATCGCGCTCGACTTTGTGTTTTACGCCGCCATCCCCCTGGCCTTTGCGGTGGCCAACCCCAGCGCCAACGCACTGCCCGCCGCAGCCTTGCTGGCCAGCTTCATCGGCACCGGCAGCAGCTTCTTGGCCTTCGCCGCACTGGCCGAAAAACGCGGCCTGACCGATACCGCCTTGCCGGGCAAAAGCTTTTACTTTTTGGGCGGCCTCACCGAAGCCACCGAGACCATCACCGTGTTTGCTGCCATGTGCATTTGGCCTGAACACTTTGCGGTGTTGGCTTATGGGTTTGCTGGGTTGTGTGCGGTGACGACAGGTATGCGGGTGGGGTGGGGGTATTGGAGGTTGGGGTGAAGTCAACTTGAGCTGTGCATAGGTGCAAAGCTTTTATAGATCAGCTTTACGCACCGCCCCGCATTTTTTGCTCGATTGAGCGCAGGGTATTTTGAATTTCCCGCTCTTTCAGTTCGGGGTCAATGTCTTGGATGTACTCGATAGCGGAAAAATCATCGCCGCGTTTTCTGTTTTGTGGCGGTTCGAGTGCCTCAATGAGCAGCGCTTCCAGTGTAGCGACGAGTGCCGCGAGGGTGGAATTAAAAGGTATTTCTCGAAGCTTTCCCTCTTGAGTTACATCCAGAAGACCAAACCACGAAAAACGATTCCACCTGCTACCAAGCCTGTCCACTGTGTGTTCATACAAGCGCTTACCCAAGGGCCGATCAATTGCCCGACCAACGTAAACCACGGTGTGGTGGTCGTACAAAATGTAAATGCCCTTTTGTTTTCCAAAATCCACCGGCTTGGAAAGCGCCTGCTGTTTGCCATACATTTTTAGATCGTTGCGCCAAACCACAAGATCGCGTTGCCAGTACATTCCAAAAGATTGAATGATGGAATCGGAAGACACATCTTCAAGTGCAACTGCTGGCAATTGATTTTTTGTCTTGTTGCCTGGCAACGTGGTAGAAGCTGTTTCGCCGCGAAGTGAAAAAATGCCTTTGCCTACGCGGATAAAGGGCGATTTGTCACCGTCGTGTTTGACCGAAGACGACAGCTGTGCATTAACCGTTGCTGCTGGCGTAGCGCCATCAGTTTCGTAATAGCCACGCGACAAAATTTGTTCAGAAATTTCGGTGTAATGCAGTGGCGCATCAGATTCCATCAGCACACGCTTGATGGCTGCTTTCCAAGATTTTTCCAAAGGGTTCTCCAAGGTTTAAGCTGAGCTCCGAGCGCAGCTGTCGCGCTTGGCCGAATGTACCAATGATGAGCCACTGCGGGAAGCGGGCCAAGCCCATGTCGGTGAGATTTGGCTCCACTTCAGGCAGCTAAGCCCTCAGGCACGGCATACAAGCCAGAACGCTCAACCTTGCCTGGAAACTCAAGCTTTTCCTTCAGGTAAAACTTGTACGCCTTCACCACCTCATCAGGAGCACGAGGATCAATCCATATGCTGGTGATTAGCTTAAACGGATCTACCGGAATTGAGATGCCTTTTTTGGGCTCTCCAGTAAGGCTGTCTTCGTCGAGAATCACTGCCCTTGTCTCACGCTCGTGGTCGAATGCGAGCCGCTTCATAAATAACGGTTCATGGCTGTAGGCGGCGAAAACTGTTTCTTAAACTCCTGGCGAATCGTCTCAAGTCGACGTGTTAGCTCCTCTTGCTTCAAGTAATCCACATCAAGGATTGAATAGCTGAGCTTTCGCGTATTTCCGGCTGCCACGATGGCCTGCTGAAGGCGTTGGCGAGTGGTTGCGATACGCACGCCAAGACAGTGCGGCGAGTAGATTCTCCACATGGCATCAGAAACAGCCTTGCGACACCAGCACTGCGCGAAGATCGCTTGCGCAGCCGAGTTCTTCAGAGCACGCTCGAACGGATCATCCCAACTAGAAGGACTAGCAAAGTTGAGTTTCTTGCCTGTGATGATCTCGGCGGCTCGGTCGAAGCTGACGATGCGGTAAAGATTGCCGGTCTTTTGTGCGCTGGACTGCATGATTAGTTTGAATGTGAAGCTTAAAGTGCTGGCTCGGCGTACTTCGGACACCGTAGCGGTCCAACGTTTCGCTGAAGTGGGATGTTATGCATGAAGGCAAAAGGTGATGAATGACTTTCCAAAGGACGACACTGAAACTATTTCCTGTAATGAATTGTCAGCCCCTCCACCAACTGCGAATGAACCTTGGGTGGCGGTAAGGAAGCCTCTAGACTTCAACCTTCCAATTGCCCCAACGACTGCATATTTGTTTGTGCCTGGCTTCTGAATATTGCCGACCTGAATGGAGTTGGGTTGTGAGTCAATGAATGCCAGAAGCTCACATTCGAGCAGCGTCATTTCATAAAGAGCATCAAGGAAATACTTGCGTTCGTCAAAATTCCCGGCAACTGGAAATTTAAGAGTGTTCTTGAAGTAGTTTTTGAAAAACTCCCTCTTTTCGAGCGTTGGCTCAACCTCAATCTTTTCGTGAAGTGACTCGATGATGGCTTCGAGCGCTATGGGATCTTGTTTGTCGACGGACGAAATACTGCCCTTCATTTTCTCGATTTCGGATGCAATTTCTTGGTAGAACGATTCAAGTCGCTTAAAGCGTTTTTCCTGCTTTGCGCCGAAATATAGGGATGTTAGTGAGCCACCAACATATGGAACCAATTGCATGCCCGCTTGAATGATTAGATCTCTCTTATCGCTGCTGGTTAGTTTTGGTGTGTCGGTCATGGTTGGAGTCCTAATCTTTAGCAGGTCTGAAGCGCCCAACTATACCCAAATAAATACGAAAAATTAGCTACAAAAATCTTTGTGCGCTCAACGCGCATGGGCTTCCTTAAGCGCACTCTTTATTCAAACTAAAGCTGGCCAAGAGAGCCGCTGCCGAGCGCAAGCGTGCCTTCTGGTGCGGTGAATCACTTCATAATTCACCGCACTATGTGCGGCGAATAAGGCGCATAATCACCGCATGTTCGCCGACAAGACTCCCCGCAAACGCACTTATCTGTGGCAGCGCCCCGACTGGCCGCAGTGGCGATATGACGCGGCTGCCCTGGCCGGGCCGTTGGCACAGTTGCACCGTGCGCAAGGCGAATTGGTGGGGCGGATGGCGCATTTGGGTTTGGCGCAGCGCGATCTGGCGACTTTGCAGGTTTTGACGCAAGAGGTCATCACCACCAGCGCCATCGAGGGCGAAACGCTCAACTTGGAAGCTGTGCGCTCGTCCATTGCCCGCAAGCTGGGGGTGGACATTGGCGCGCTCGCGCCCGCTGACCGCCATGTGGATGGGGTGGTGGACATGGTGCTGGACGCCACCCAGCAACACGCCCAGCCGCTCACGGCCGAGCGCTTGTTTGGTTGGCATGCGGCGCTGTTTCCCACCGGCTTCAGTGGCCGTCTGCGGATTCAGGTGGGCACCTGGCGCAACGATGCGGCAGGTCCGATGCAAGTGGTCTCGGGCCCGGTGGGCCGAGAAAAGGTGCACTTTGAGGCACCGCCCGCCCACACCTTGCCCGCACAAACAGCCGCGTTTTTGGAATGGTTCAACGCCGGGCCTTTGGGTGATGCGCTGGTGCACGCTGGGTTGGCGCATTTGTGGCTGGTGACTTTGCACCCATTTGACGATGGCAACGGCCGCATCAGCCGAGCCGTGGGCGACATGGCCTTGGCCAGAGCTGAAGGCTCTGCACAACGGTTTTACAGCCTGAGTGCGCAAATTCAGCGCGAGCGCAAACAGTATTACGAACAACTCGAAGCCACCCAACGCGGCACGATGGATGTGACGCCATGGCTGCAGTGGTTTTTGGCCTGCTTGCTGCGCGCGGTGCAGGGTGCTGATGGTTTGTTGGTGGGCGTGCTGGACAAGGCGAAGTTTTGGCAACGCTGGGCAGACACGCCGATGAATGCACGGCAGACGCTGGTGCTCAACCGCGTGCTCGACGGCATGGACGGCAAGCTGACCAACGCCAAGTGGGCCACCTTGGGCAAATGTTCGGCCGACACGGCGCTGCGCGATATCAATGATTTGTTGGCGCGAGGCGTATTGCGCCGCTTGGAGGGTGGCGGACGCAACACCGCTTACGAGTTGGCGTCCTGATGCGGTGCGAGGCCTGCAACACTGTGCGTCACACCCCTACGCCTCTGGGTCCGATCTGGATGACGAACTTGTAACTTCTCAGGGCATTCAGCCGAATAACAAAGCATCAGCGTTTATCGTTCATGGCTCTTGGTTCACTGTGACCATGAGCATCACCGGAGTTTCCCCTCATGCGTCTTCGTCAAATTGTTTTATTGCTCTTGCTGGCGCTGGCCATCGGCGCATTTGTCGCGCTGGACTTGGGGCGTTATCTGAGCTTTGAGCAACTCAAGGTCAGCCAAGCCAGTTTTGACCAGCTCTATGCACAGCAGCCTGTGATGGTGGCCGCCGTTTACTTTGGGGTGTACGTTTTGGCCACGGCGCTGTCGATTCCGGGCGCGGTCATCATCACCTTGGGCGGTGGGGCTGTGTTTGGCCTGTGGCAGGGTTTGCTGCTGGTGTCGTTTGCTTCCACCCTCGGCGCCACTTTGGCTTTTCTGGCTTCGCGTTTTGTGTTGCGCGAGTGGGTGGAGGCGCGTTTTGGTCAGCGCCTGGCCGACATCAATGCAGGCGTAGACAAAGAGGGCGCGTTTTATCTGTTCACTTTGCGCTTGATTCCGGTGGTGCCGTTTTTCCTGATCAACCTGCTCATGGGTCTGACGCGCATGAAGACCTGGACCTATTACTGGGTGAGCCAGTTGGGCATGTTGGCGGGCACGGCGGTGTATGTGAATGCGGGCACGCAACTGGCGCAGCTGGACTCGGTGCGGGGCATTCTGAGCCCGGCGCTGTTGGGCAGCTTTGTGCTGCTGGGCATCTTCCCCTTGTTGGCGCGGCGTGTGGTGGCGGCCGTTCAAAAGCGAAAAGTCTATGCCCGCTGGGCCAGCGTGCGCCCTAAGACGTTTGACCGCAACCTGATCGTGATCGGCGGGGGCGCGGCAGGTTTGGTGTCGGCCTACATTGCCGCCGCCGTCAAAGCCAAAGTGACTTTGATCGAGGCGCACAAGATGGGCGGCGACTGCTTGAACTACGGCTGCGTGCCGAGCAAGGCCTTGATCAAGAGCGCCAAGCTGGCCCACCAGATGCGCCACGGCGCACAGTACGGCTTGAGCGACACCGCGCCCAGCTTCAGTTTCAAGGCGGTGATGCAGCGTGTGCACGATGTGATCAAAGCCATCGAGCCGCACGACAGTGTGGCGCGCTACACCAGCTTGGGTGTGGAGGTGCTGCAGGGTTACGGCAAGTTGGTGAACCCATGGACCGTGGAAGTGACTTTGAACGACGGCCAGGTGCAGCGCCTGACCGCGCGCAGCATCGTGATTGCGGCGGGCGCACGGCCTGTGGTGCCGCCTTTGCCGGGCCTCGATGACGTGGGCTACGTCACCAGCGACACGCTGTGGGACGAGTTCGCCAAGCTCGATGACATCCCGAAGCGCATCGTGGTGCTGGGCGGCGGGCCGATTGGCTGCGAGCTGTCACAAAGCTTTGCTCGCCTGGGTGCGCAGGTCACGCAGGTTGAGATGGGCGATCGCATCATGGTGCGCGAGGACGAAGAGGTGTCTGCGTTGGCACGCGACGCGCTGCAGGCCGACGGCGTGATGGTGCTCACCGGGCACAAGGCGCTGCGCTGCGAGCGCCGGGGTGAAGACAAAATTTTGGTGGCCTCCACACAGGGGCAAGAAGTGGAGATTGTTTTTGACGCGCTGGTCTGCGCCGTGGGCCGTGTGGCCCGTCTGCAAGGTTATGGCTTGGAAGACATTGGCGTGCCCACGCACCGCACCGTCGAGACCAACGAGTATCTCCAAACGCTCTACCCCAACATCTACGCCGCAGGCGATGTGGCCGGGCCTTACCAGTTCACCCACACGGCCGCGCACCAAGCTTGGTATGCGGCGGTGAATGCGCTGTTTGGCGACTTCAAATCCTTCAAGGTGGATTACCGCGTGATTCCCTGGGCCACCTTCATTGACCCTGAGGTGGCGCGTGTGGGCCTGAACGAGCAAGAAGCGAAAGAGAAAAATATCCCATATGAAGTGACGAAGTACGGCATCGACGATCTGGATCGGGCGATTGCAGACAGTGAGGCGCATGGCTTTGTGAAAGTGCTCACCGTGCCCGGCAAAGACCGCATTTTGGGCGTGACCATCGTGGGCTCGCACGCGGGTGACTTGCTGGCCGAATATGTGCTGGCCATGAAGCATGGCCTGGGCTTGAACAAAATTTTGGGCACCATCCACACCTACCCAACCATGGCCGAGGCCAACAAATTCGCGGCCGGTGAATGGAAGCGTGCCCATGCGCCACAAAAGCTGCTGGCATGGGTGAAGAAGTTCCACGATTGGCGGCGCGGATGAACCGCTTGTTGGAACCCATCCCCGCGCTGCTGGCACTGAGCATGGCCTGCGCCACAGCATCCGCCACTGCGCAAAGCCTCTCGCCACTGGTGCCCGCCGATGGCGCAGCCGCCAGCACTTGGCGCTTTGTGGGCTTTCCCAAGTCCAAGGCCGACATTCCCGCCACCCGCTTCGAGTTGGCTGATGTGCAGGGCGAGCGGGCGCTCAAGGTCAGCACCCGCGCTTCGTATGGCACCTGGGTACACGACTTGCCCAAAACCGAACCGGGGCGCTTGCAATGGCGCTGGCGTCTGGACCAGCCACTCACGGGCGGCAAAGTCGTCCCCGACATCCAAACCAAAGCCGGTGACGATGCGGCACTCAAGGTGTGCGTGATGTTCGACCACCCGCTGGAGCGCGTGCCTTTTGTGGAGCGCACCTTGTTGCGCATCGCCCGCAGCGTGAGCGGCGAAGACCTGCCCGCCGCAACGCTCTGCTACGTGTGGGACAGTGTGCACCCGGCGGGCTTGCAAGGCCCCAACCCCTACACCCAGCGCGTGCGCTTCATCACGCTACAAGGCAAGGGCGCGCCTTTGGCCCAATGGCAAACCGAAACTCGCGACGTGGCCGCCGACTTTGCGAAGTTGTTTGCGGACGAGCTGCCCGCCGGAGCCGCTGTGCCCAAAGTGCGTGCGGTGCTGATTGGGGCGGACAGCGACAACACGGGTGCTGAAAGTGTGGGCTGGGTGCGGGACATACAGTGGCGGCCCTGAGGCGCTGCCCCTGTGGGGTGGCCCGCTTCAGCTGTGGCCCAAAACCTGTGACAGGGCGGCGGCTTCTTTGACCAACACGGCCCCGAATTGGCGCACTTTTGCGTCTTTGAGACGGGCACCCGGTCCAAATACGGCAATGGAGCCAGCCACTTGACCGTGGCTGTTGAAAAACGGTGCTGCAATGGCCACTGCCCCTTCGATCAAAGCATTTTTGCTGGTGGCGTAGCCGCGCTTTTTGATCTGACGCAGCTCTTGCGCATAGCGGATGGGGTCCAGGTTCAGGCCTTCGGCATAACGCTCGATGGCTTCGATGGAGGTGTTGGCATGCGCCAAGATGACCTGGCCACTGGCCCCCAAAACGATGCGTTCTTGGTAACCCACTCCCCGCTTGAAGCTCAGGGCTTGGGGGCTGGGCAATTCGGCCACGCACAAGCGCATGGCGCCTTGTGGCACAAACAAGGCCACGGTTTCTTGGGTGGCGGCCCACACGCGCTGCATGATGGCTTGGCCCACGGCAGACACATTCAGGCTCGATGACCAGGCGTGTGTGAGTTGCCCGACCGCAGGGCCGAGCCTGAACCTTTGAGGTTCGCCCGAGGACACCACAAAACCCGATTGCACCAGTGTTTGCAACAAGCGGTAGAGCGTGGGCCGACTCAAAGGCACCCGCTCCAGCAATTGGGCGGCGCTCAGTTCATGGTCGTTGACCGAGAACGCTTTCAAAATGTCCAAAGCTCGTTCAACGGCCCTGACGCCTTCGCCGCTGTGGGTGCTCATGCCCAAACCTTTCAAAACCCTGTGGTGTGCGTGTGTATAGGAGTGTCCACCAGGCGGACAACCTTATCATTTTACGGATAAATGCGCAGCGCACCAGGCCTGCGCCAGTCAACCGTTCAGGCCAAGGAGACGCTTTTTCATGAACAAGGACATGTCTGAAACCCTGACCCGTGTGGGTCCCGGCACGCGCATGGGCAACCTGATGCGCCGCTATTGGGTGCCCGCTTTGAAGAGTGACGAAATCGAGTTGGCCGACGGTCCTCAAGTGCGCATCGAGTTGCTGGGTGAAAAGCTGCTGGCGTTTCGCAACACCGATGGCCAAGCCTGCATGATCAGTGAGTTCTGTTCACACCGCGGTGTCTCGTTGTACTTTGGCCGCAACGAAGAAAACGGCATCCGCTGCGCCTACCATGGCGTCAAGTTCGACGGATTGGGCCAGTGTGTGGAGGTGCCCTCTAACCCCAAGGCCTGTGCGCACATGCACATCAAGGGCTACCCCTGCGTGGAGCGCGGCGGCATTGTCTGGACCTATATGGGCCCGCCCGACAAAATGCCCGAGCCACCCGAGCTGGAGTGGTGCACCTTGCCCGACAGCCATGTGTTCGTGTCCAAGCGCCTTCAGTACTCCAGTTACCTGCAGGCCATGGAGGGTGGCATCGACACCGCCCATGTGTCGTATGTGCACCGCTATGAAGTAGACACCGACCCCATGCACCAGGGGGTCAAGGCGCTCGATTACATCAAGGCCGATGGCAACGTGGTGTTTGAAATCGAAAAAACCTCGTATGGCATGAGCTTGTATGGCCGTCGCATGGGCGAGCCTGACAGTTATTACTGGCGCATCACCCAGTGGTTGTTTCCCTGGTTCACCATGATCCCGCCGTTTGGTCACCATGCGCTGGGTGGTCATGCTTGGGTGCCCGTGAATGACCACGAGTGCTGGGCCTGGAGCATGAACTGGCAGCCCAAGCAGCCGCTGAGCGCCGAAGAACATGAAGCGATGGCTGCGGGTAAAGGCATCCATGTGGAATACGAGGCCCCTGGCAGTTTTGTGCCCAAGGCCAACCGGGACAACGATTACCTGATGGACCGCAAGGCGCAGCAAGAAAAACGCGCCTACAGCGGTGTATTCGGATTTTCGGCGCAAGACTATTCTTTGCAAGAAAGCATGGGCCCTATTCAGGACCATGCTGCCGAAAAATTGCTGCCCACCGACCGTGCGATCGTCATGGCCCGGCGCATGCTGCACGATGCGGCGGTGGCACTGGAGCAAGGCATTGAGCCCCCAGCCTTGGATGCGTCCGAGCAACACGTTCGGCCAGCGGGTGTGTTGTTGCCCAAGGGCGACGATCCGATGGTTTGGGCCAAGGCCCACCTGGCCAACGGCCTGGATGAACCGGTTTTTTCGATCTGACAATTTTTCACTGAACACACGTACAACAGGAGACAACATGAAAAATTTCAACCGTCGGCAACTGACCACATGGGTCTTGGCCAGCTTGGGCTTGGGTGCAACCATGACCGCGAGCGCGCAAGAATGGACGCCGACCAAGCCCGTGCGCATCATCGTGCCCATCACAGGCAGCACCAACGATGTGTTGGCGCGGCTGATTGCGCCCAAACTCCAAGAAGTTTTTGGGCAACCCTTTGTGGTGGAAAACAAACCCGGTGCGGGCGGCAACATTGGCGCCGACATGGTGGCCAAAGCCGCGCCGGACGGTCATACCCTGCTGATTGGCTACAACGGCCCATTGGCCATCAACGTGGGTCTGTTCGACAAAATGCCCTACGACCCGGTCAAAGACCTCGCGCCGATCACTTTGATGGTCAAGGCCCCGCAATACCTGGTGGTTAACCCGGCTTCGGGCATCACCAGCGTGAAGGACTTTGTCGAGAAGACCAAGGCCAACCCAACCAAATATTCATACGGCTCGGTGGCTTTGGGCAGCGCCTCGCACCTGACCATGGAGATGTTCAAGTCGGCCGGAGGGTTTCACATCACCCACATCCCCTACCGGGGTGCCGGACCAGCGGTCAGCGATTTGATCGGCGGCAACATTCAGGCGGGTTTCTTTGTGCCGGGCAATGTGCAGCAGTTTGCCAAAGAGGGGCGCTTGAAGTTGTTGGCAACTTCGGGCCTCAAGCGCTTTGCCAGCACGCCCGACATTCCGACGCTCAGCGAATCGGGTTACCCCGACTTTGAAGCCACCTCGTGGATTGGCTTTCTCACCACGGGTGGCACGCCTGCGCCCATCATCGAGCGTTACAACCGCGAGATCGTGAAGATCGTGCGTTCACCCGAAATCACCAAGCGCTTGCTCGACATGGAGTTTGAAATTGTGGCCACCACCCCCAACCAGTTCCGTGACTGGATTGGGGCGGAAATCAAGCGCTGGGGCAAGGTCATCAAAGACACCGGCACCAAGGCGGAGTGAGCGGCATGGGCCAAGCTCGTTTACAGGGCCAAGTGGCGCTGATCACCGGAGCCGGTTCAGGCATTGGTGCGGCCACCGCCCATGTGTTTTGCCAAGAGGGGGCGGCCGTGTTTTTGGTGGATGCCAACATGCAGGCCCTGACACGCACACAACAAGCGCTGTTGCTGGCTTTTCCGGATGCGCAGGTGCGCTGCCTGCAGGCGGATGTGACCGATCGCGCCTTGGCCCAGCAAGCGGTGGACGACTGCGTGGCGGCTTTTGCGGGCCTCGATATCCTCGTGAACAACGCCGCCATGCGCAACTATTCACCAGCGGCCGAAGCCACTTCGCAAGAGTGGCAAGCCATTGTGGGTGTCAACCTGGTGGGCATCACCCACTACTGCCACGCCGCATTGCCGCACTTGCGCCAGTCGGGTCGCGGCAGCATCGTGAACGTGTCGTCTTGTTATGCCGTCAAAGGCCGCAAAGGCATGGCCCTGTACGACGCCACCAAAGCCGCGCAACTGGCCCTGAGCCGGTCACTGGCCTGCGAGGAAGCGGTGCACGGTGTGCGCGTCAATGCGGTGTGCCCGGGCTCGACCTTGACCGACTTTCATGTGGGCCGTGCACAACAAGCCGGCAAAAGCATTGAGCAGCTCAAGACGGAGCGCAAAGACAGCTCTTTGTTGGGTCGTTGGGCGGCACCCGAAGAAATCGCTTGGCCAATTTTGTGGCTGGCCTCGGCAGAGGCGTCGTTCATCACGGGCACCACCTTGGTGGTGGACGGCGGGCTGCACATTGTTTGAAAAAAGCAGCCGCCTGCAAGCCGATCGATTGTCGCCAAGCGTAAAAAAACGCAGCTCACGAAGCCTGATGTCGACAGTCTTTGATGAGGCAGAAAACCCACGCAGAACACGCATCAAGGGATGCATGTTCTGCTGGGAGCGCAGGTTTTAAAAGACTTTGGAGGATCAGTCTGCCGAGACACCGGCTTTGCGGATCACAGGCCCCCATTTGTTGATCTCGGCCTTCAGGTGATCTTCCAGGCCTTTGGGCGTCATCTTGTCCGCAGTGGGGATTTCTGAGCTGAGTTCGCCCAAACGCTGCACGATCGAGGGCTCGGCCATGGCGGCGCGCATGGCGGTGTTGATTTGTGTCAGCACGGGGGCTGGCGTGCCCTTGGGGGCGTACATGCCATGCCAGACTTTCACTTCGAAGCCTTTGAGTCCTTGCTCGTCGAGTGTGGGCACATTGGGCAATGCGGCCAGTCGTTTGAGCGTGGTCACCCCGAAGACTTTGACCCGGCCGTCTTTGATCATGGGCACAGTTTGTGTGGTTTGGTCGCACAAGACATCCACCTGGCCACCCAGCAGGTCGTTCATGGCGGGGCCGGTACCTTTGTAGGGGATGGTGTTGATGTTGACGCCGATGGCGCTCTTGAACATCAGGCCGCACAGGTTAGACACTGCGCCCAGTCCAGCGTCGGCCAGCGACACTTTCTTTTCGTTGGCCTTGATGTAGGCGATCAACTCCTGCAGGTTGTTGGCAGGAATGTCTTTGCGGGCGATCAGTGTCATCGGCACATCCAGCACCTGACCGATGTATTCAAAATCGGCAAGTGGATCGAAGCTGAGCTTTTTGTAAAGGGCAGGTGATGTGGCCATGCCCATGTGGTGCAGGAAGATGGTGTACCCGTTCGGTGCCGAACGTGCGACCTTGGTGGCCCCCACAGTGCCACCTGCCCCGTTGACGTTTTCAACCACGACCGACTGGCCCAGTGACTTGCCCATGGGAATGGCCATCATCCGGGCCACCACATCGGTGGGGCCGCCAGCGGCAAAGGGAACCACTAGCGTGATGGGCCTGGTGGGAAAGTTCTGGGCGTGTGCCGCAGTGCAGGCCAATGCCAAAGCACTCAGAGCCAAACGAAGGGTGATTTTCATGGGGTCTCCTTTTGAATAAAGCATTCACTGATGACTGTGAGCCGTACGTCTGCCTGTCGATGCACACGTAACAATCCAATTGTGAATTTTGAGACCTGCTGCGAAGAGGGCAATCCGTGTTTTGTGAAGGAGGGCTTTCTCAAAACAAAAGGACCCAGGCTTCAAAGTCGGGGCAAACCCTCTTGACGCAAAGGCCCCTTAGGCTCACCCGTCGACATTCGCAGAGACTGATGAGTGAAGGCCTTCGAGGCCTGTCATTGTGCGAACGGTTTCAGAAATTTTAATAAATACGATATTTGCAATTTAATACAATACAAATACCATGGTACTCCAATTGGCCAATTTACTTGTCTTGTTGATGTTCCTATGATCGGTCAACCATTAGGGTCTCATGGGCCTTCACTGGGGTGCAGACAGGCCATCCAGTGACCATCTTTTTACGACAACTTTCAAGCCGACGTGCTGAGCACCATGCAAAAAATCAAGCTGTATTCATCCCTGTTCATCGCCTTGCTGGTTGCCTTGGGGGCTGGTTCTGTGACACAGGCACAAACCAGCGTGACGACCAACCAAGCGGGGGTCAACGCAAGGATTGATGTTCTGGGTGGTGTTTTTGAGCCGCTCTCTAACATCGGACCCAGTCAAAGCCGCATTGTGGTGTATCGCACAACCAGCACCCAACAATTGCCCGGTGCGACGGGGGTGTTCATTCAAGGGCAGTACCACACATCCTTGGTCCCTGGAGGCTATAGCCAACTTTGCTTGCCGCCAGGTCAATTCGAAATTGGCGCACGACAATTTCGAGTGGGCCAAAATGCTCGGGACAGTTTTGACACCGTCACAGCCTTGGCATTGCCACCCGCCCAAACTCAGTACCTGACCGTTGTGGAGTCCTCCGGTCGGCCCGTTATGAAGCCTGTGTCGGCTGCTCAAGCGCAGCAAGAGTTGGGTACCACGCGACTTCAAATTCATACCATTTCAAGGGTGGCGCAGGCCCAAAACTGTGTGGAGGCTGCCGCACCTGTGGCACAGCCCGAGCAATTTATTTTGTCGAGTGATGCCTTGTTTGCGTTCGGTCGATCGGATTTGAATGGTTTGACGGCCGCAGGGCGTGAGTCATTGGACTTGCTGACGGCACGCCTACGCAAGGACTATGTGCGCATCGACAGGATTCATGTGATCGGTCATGCGGACCCCTTGGGCTCACCTGAATTCAATGAGCGTTTGTCGGTCAACAGGGCCAATACGGTCCGTCAATATCTTCAAACCAGTGGTCAAATTTCCGCCCCGATGACTTCCGAAGGTCGAGGCGCTCGACAATTGGTCGAGACCCGCTGCGCCCGTCAGACAACGAATGCGGCCATCTTGTGCAATCAAGCGAACCGCAGGGTGGTGACAGAGGTCACCGGACAACGTCGATGAGGTCAGGTCATCGTTGCGCTTAAAAAATTGCAGCTTTTCAAATGTGGAACGCTAAAACCAAGTAGTGCCGTATTTTCAATCAGTATGTTTTCCAAGTCCGGTGGTCTCAAAAATGATTTGAATGGACATGACCCTTGTCAGATTGGCTGTACGACACCTCACAGATTGCCAAAAACAGACACGCACCGTTGATGACGCGCAACGGTGCGTTTTTTTCGGCCAGAGGTGTTGGGCCATTTGATGTTGGGCAAATGGACGGGCAGCATCCTCGATTCCAATGAAATGGAGAAGCTTTTCTCTCATTCATAAGGAATGTCAACATGAAAAAGCACAAGTTGATGGTGGCGATCGTGGCTGTGGGTTGCGTAAGCGGCGTATTGGCTCAGACATCTGGCGACAGCCCTTGGATGGTTCGTGTCCGATCTGTGCACCTGGACAGCAGCAACAAGGACTCAACACCTTTGGGTTTGTCGATCAACAACAAGACTTTCGGTGAGGTGGATGTCACCTACTTCCTGAGCCCCAACCTGGCAGCCGAATTGGTTTTGACCAACCCTCAAAAGCAAACGGTTTATGCCAACGGCAGCGAAATCGGGTCTTTCAAGCATTTACCGCCCAGCGTGCTGTTGCAATACCACTTCACCGACCAACAAGGTATCAAACCCTATGTGGGTGCAGGCATCAATTACACACATTTCAGTGATGTGGCCTTGCCAGAAGGGGTGAGTTTGGACAGCCACAGCTGGGGTTTGGCGTTTCAAGCTGGACTGGACATTCCGCTGGACCGAAATTGGTCCATCAATTTGGATGTGAAGAAGGCCTACATCCGCAGCGATGTTTATGCGGCAGGCAGCAGCATCGGTCGATTGAAGGTGGACCCCGTGTTGTATGCGGTCGGTTTGGGTTACCGTTTCTGAGTTCTGGTGATGGCGTTTGCGGCCGGTTTGATGGCCGAGCCCGCAGGCGCCGTCACCCTGGCTAGGGGGCGGATAATTCGAGAATGACCGACCGACTCAAGCTTTACCTCGACCTGATTCGCTGGAACCGCCCTGCTGGATGGTTGCTGCTGCTGTGGCCAACTTTGTCCGCTTTGTGGTTGGCTGCTGAGGGTTTTCCGGGTTGGCATTTGGTGGCGGTGTTCACGCTGGGCACCATCTTGATGCGCAGCGCGGGGTGTTGTGTCAACGATGTGGCTGATCGTGAATTTGACAAGCATGTCAAGCGTACGGCGCTGCGACCGGTGACAAGTGGACGTTTGGGCGTCAAAGAGGCGCTGGGTTTGGGCGGCGTGCTGGCCTTGCTGGCTTTTATGCTGGTGCTCAGCACCAACCGTGTGACGGTGTCTTGGTCATTTGCAGCTTTGGCGGTGACGTTGGTTTACCCCTATGCCAAGCGTTGGGTGGCCATGCCGCAGGCGGTGTTGGGGGTGGCCTTCAGTTTTGGGATTCCGATGGCTTTTGCAGCGGTTCAAAGCGAAGTGCCACCACTGGCTTGGGGCTTGCTCTTGGGCAATTTGTTCTGGGTGCTGGCCTATGACACCGAATACGCCATGGTGGACCGCGATGACGATCTGAAGATCGGCATGAAAACCTCGGCCATCACCTTGGGGCAATGGGATGTGGCCGCCATCACGGGGTTTTATGCGGCCTTTTTGACGATTTGGGCGCTGCTCTTGAACGCCCCCGAGCGTGGTGCTTGGCTGTGGTTGGGGCTGGCGGGGGCAGCCCTTCAGGCGCTTTGGCACCTGTGGTTGATCAAAGACCGCAGCCGCGAGGGCTGCTTCAAGGCCTTTAGGCTGAACCACTGGGTGGGCTTGAGCGTGTTTGCGGGCCTGGTCTTGTCTTACACCTGAAGACCAGCACACCAGCCCACGTCGGGTCCGCGTTCAGGACTTGCCAAACTCATCGCCCAACTCGCGGGCGCGTTGTTCAGCCGCTTGCATGGCTTTGACAAAAGCGGGCTTGATACCGGCGGCTTCCATGGCGGTCAGCGCTGCATAGGTGGTGCCGCCTTTGGACGTGACCCGTTGGCGCAGCACCTCGGGCGATTCGGTGGAGGCCGAAGCCAGGGAGGATGCGCCCGAAAAAGTGGCCATGGCCAGTTGATAGGCCTGCTCTGCGCTCAGCCCCATGCCCACACCGGCTTCGGTCATGGCTTCGAGGAAATAAAACACATAGGCTGGGCCGGAGCCTGACAAGGCGGTCACGGCGTCCAGCTGAGACTCCTTGTGCACCCAGATGAATTGCCCGGTGGTACCAATGACCTGCTCCACCAGCGCTTTGTCCACAGCCGTGACCGATGGGCAAGCAAACAAGCCGGTGATGCCTTGGCCCACCAGCGCCGGTGTGTTGGGCATGCATCTCACCACGCGGTCGGAGCCGACCCAGCGGCCAATGCTGTCGGTTCGGATGCCTGCGGCCACCGACAGGTGCAAGGCGGCGCGGGTGTGGGGCATGACCGGGGCGGCGGCTTCGCTGAAAATTTGCGGCTTGACTGCCCAGACCACCAAGTCTGACTGGGCCAGGGCTGGGCCTGCGGCAGGCAAGGCGGTGATGCCGAAGTCGTTCAAGAGCTTGGCAGCGGTCTCGGCAAAGGGTTCGACCACGGTGAATTGATCGGGCCGCATGCCTTGGCGAATCAAGCCGCCAATGATGGCGCTGGCCATGTTGCCGCCGCCTATGAAGGCCATGTGGTGTGCAAAAGTCGTCATGATGCCCAGTCTCGCAGGTGTCATTGTTAAAAGGTCAATCGGGGAATTGTCGCTGTTTGTGCGGGCTGCTTTGCGCTAGTCTTGTCAGAATGGACTACATCCTTTCGATTGACCAAGGCACCACCAGCTCACGGGCGGTGGTGTTTGACCGTGCCGGCCAAGTGGTGGCCATGGCACAACGTGAATTTACCCAGCATTTCCCACGCCCGGGTTGGGTGGAACACGATGCCACCGAAATCTGGACCACCCAGTTGGCCGTCCTGCGTGAGGCGCTGCTGCATGCGGGCATCACAGCCCGACAGGTGCGGGCCTTGGGCATCACCAACCAGCGCGAAACCACGGTGCTGTGGGATCGCCGAACGGGCGAGCCGGTGGCCCCAGCCATCGTCTGGCAAGACCGGCGCACCGCTGGGCTTTGCGCAGACTTGCGCGCGGCAGGCCACGCCCCTGAGATCGCCTCCAAAACAGGTTTGGTCATTGATGCATATTTTTCGGGCACCAAGCTGGCGTGGCTGCTGGACCATGTGCCGGGTGCCCGGGCGCGGGCGCAGCGGGGTGAGTTGGCCTTCGGCACGGTGGACAGTTGGCTGTTGTGGCAGCTGACGGGCGGGCGGGTGCATGCCACCGAGCCCAGCAACGCCTCGCGTACCCTGCTGTTCAACCTGAAAACCGGCGCCTGGGACCAGGACATGCTGGCCTTGCTGAACATTCCAGCCGCTGTGTTGCCCCGGATCTTGCCCTCTTGCGGCCAGCTGGCCGAGACGGACGCCCACTTGCTGGGGGCCAGTGTGCCGATTGCAGGTTGGGCAGGTGATCAACAGGCGGCGCTTTTCGGTCAGGCTTGCTTTGCACCTGGCATGGCCAAAAACACCTATGGCACGGGCTGCTTCATGCTGATGAACACGGGAGATCAACCCGTGGCCAGTCACCACCAATTGCTCAGCACCGTCGCCTGGCAAGGCCCGGACGCGGCACAACGGCCCATGGCTTATGCCTTGGAAGGATCGGTTTTTATGGCCGGCGCCACCGTGCAATGGTTGCGAGATGGGTTGCAAATCATCGACAGCGCAGCCCGGGTCGAAGCCCTGGCCGCCAGCGTGCAGGACACCGGGGACGTCTTCTTGGTGCCGGCCTTTGCTGGATTGGGTACACCCGACTGGGATGGCCAGGCCCGAGGAACCTTGGTGGGGATGACTCGGGGAACAGGGCGGGCGCACATTGCCAGAGCGGCTTTGGAGGCCATTGCACTGCAGACGGCAGATGTTTTTCGTGCAATGAGTGCGGACAGTGGTTTGGCGCTGACCGAACTGCGCGTAGACGGTGGTGCGAGCCAAAACGACCTGTTGATGCAGATCCAAGCTGATGTGCTGGGTGTGCCTGTGGTTCGCAGCCGCATCAGTGAGACCACAGCGCTCGGGGCCGCTTACCTGGCGGGGCTGGCCACAGGCTACTGGTCCGGTGCCAAGGAGTTGGAAGCACAATGGCAAGAAGAGAGGCGGTTTTTGCCGCAATGGCAAGAAACCCAAAGGACAAGCCACGTGGCGCGCTGGCGAGAAGCGGTCAGCCGTTCGCGCGCTTGGGCCGAAAACTGAATCTTTAAGTCGCAATAAGGCGCGTTTCTTGACCTTCTAACTCGGTCAAAAAGGCTGCAAGCCGCCAAGAATGTCAAAAATTTTCAAAAACGACTTGCGAGTGGTCTTTTTTAAAGGCATAATAGAGGGCTTCGCCTCGCAAAAGGCGTAGGTATCTGCCCAAACTGAAGCAAAGCGAGTGGTTCGCTGTGTGAATGACGGGTCCAAGACTGATTCTGATATGTTGGCTTTTGGGCTGGCAGGTAAAGAATACAAGTTGGGAACAAAGAAATGATCCAGACAGAATCTCGGTTGGATGTGGCCGACAACACCGGCGCCAAGTCCGTGCTGTGCATCAAGGTGCTCGGCGGGTCCAAGCGTCGCTATGCAAGTGTTGGCGACATCATCAAAGTGAGCATCAAAGAAGCCGCTCCACGTGGTCGCGTCAAAAAAGGCGAGATCTACAGTGCTGTTGTGGTTCGCACTGCCAAAGGCATTCGCCGTGGCGATGGTTCGCTCATCAAATTCGATGGCAACGCCGCTGTGTTGCTGAACGCCAAGTTGGAGCCCATCGGCACCCGCATCTTCGGCCCGGTCACGCGTGAACTGCGTACCGAGAAGTTCATGAAGATCGTGTCCTTGGCTCCTGAAGTACTGTAAGGACGCGCCATGAACAAGATTCGCACAGGCGACGAAGTCATCGTCATCACAGGTCGTGACAAGGGCAAGCGCGGCAAAGTGTCGTCGCGCGCCAGCGACTCACACCTCCTGATTGACGGTATCAACATCGTCAAAAAACACGCCAAGCCAAACCCCATGAAGGGCACAACTGGCGGCATCATCGAAAAGGCCATGCCGATTCACCAATCCAACGTGGCGATTTTCAACGCTGCGACTGGCAAGGCTGATCGCGTGGGCATCAAGTTGCAGGCTGACGGCAAACGCGTTCGCGTTTACAAGTCCAGCGGCGAAGAAATCAAGGTGGCATGAGCATGGCACGTTTGCAACAACTCTTCCGCGAGAAAATCGCTGCTGACCTGACGGCCAAATTTGGCTACACGTCGCCCATGCAGGTCCCTCGCATCACCAAGATCACCTTAAACATGGGTGTGTCTGAAGCAGTGGCTGACAAGAAAGTCATGGACCACGCAGTGAGCGACTTGACTAAGATCGCGGGCCAGAAGCCTGTGGTGACCAAGGCCAAGAAAGCGATTGCCGGCTTCAAGATCCGTGAACAACAGCCTATCGGCTGCATGGTGACCCTGCGCGGCGTTCAGATGTATGAATTCCTGGACCGTTTCGTGACCGTGGCTCTGCCTCGCGTGCGTGACTTCCGTGGTATTTCTGGTCGTGCCTTCGATGGTCGCGGCAACTACAACATCGGCGTCAAAGAGCAGATCATTTTCCCTGAGATTGAGTACGACAAGGTCGATGCCTTGCGCGGTCTCAACATCAGCATCACCACCACGGCCAAGTCTGACGAAGAGTGCAAAGCACTCTTGGCAGCTTTCCGCTTCCCCTTCAAGAACTGAGGTGCCACGTGGCTAAAGTAGCTTTGATCGAGCGCGAGCTCAAGCGTGAAAAACTGGCAGCCAAATTCGCGAAGAAATACGCGGAATTGAAGGCCGTTGCCAACGATGCCAAGCGCAGCGATGAAGAGCGTGCAGCTGCCCGTCTGGGTCTGCAAAAGCTCCCACGCAACGCCAACCCGACCCGTCAACGCAACCGCTGTGAAATCACCGGTCGCCCACGCGGTACGTTCCGTCAATTTGGTCTGGGCCGCGCCAAGATCCGTGAAATGGCCTTCGCTGGTCATATCCCGGGCGTGACCAAGGCCAGCTGGTAATCGGCAGGAGATAACAACATGAGCATGAGTGATCCTATTGCCGATCTGTTGACCCGCATTCGCAACGCACAAATGGTGGCCAAGGCCGCAGTGATGGTGCCTTCTTCCAAAGTGAAGGTGGCCATTGCCCAAGTGCTGAAAGATGAGGGCTACATTGATGGCTTCCAAGTCAAAACCGAAGATGGCAAAGCCACCCTCGAAATCGCCCTGAAGTACTACGCTGGCCGTCCGGTCATCGAGCGCATCGAGCGCGTGAGCCGCCCTGGCCTGCGTGTGTACAAAGGCCGTGATGCTATTCCTCAAGTCCAAAACGGCTTGGGCGTGGCCATCGTCACCACACCGCAAGGCGTGATGACCGATCGCAAAGCGCGTGCAGCCGGTGTCGGCGGCGAAGTGCTGTGCTACGTCGCTTAAAGGGAGAAAAAGAATGTCCCGCGTAGGAAAAATGCCTGTGACCATCCCCGCTGGTGTGGATGTGTCGATCAATGCAACACAAATCAGTGTGAAAGGCACAGGTGGTCAACTGGCCATCTCCGCCAACACACTGGTGACCGTGAACAACGAAGGTGGCAAACTGAGTTTTGCCCCGGTCAATGATTCACGTGAAGCCAATGCCATGAGTGGCACCATGCGTCAGCTGGTGAACAACATGGTGACTGGTGTGACCAAAGGTTTCGAAAAGAAGCTGAGCCTGGTCGGTGTGGGTTACAAAGCGGCCGCCTCTGGCGCCAAATTGAACCTGGCCGTGGGTTACTCCCATCCCGTCAACATCGATATGCCTGCTGGCATCACGGTGGCAACACCCAGCGCGACTGAAATCGTGATCAAGGGTGCTGACCGTCAACGTGTTGGCCAAATTGCTGCTGAGATCCGTGCTGTTCGTCCTCCTGAGCCCTACAAAGGCAAAGGCATCCGTTATTCGGATGAGAAGATCACGATCAAAGAGACCAAGAAGAAATAAGGAGCTGCATCATGTTGACCAAGAAAGAGCAGCGTCTGCGTCGTGCACGCCAAACACGCATCCGCATTGCACAGCAAGGCGTGGCCCGTTTGACCGTGAGCCGCACCAACTTGCACATCTACGCCAGCGTTATCTCTGGCTGTGGTACCAAAGTTTTGGCCAGTGCCTCCACCGCCGAAGCAGAAGTGCGCACGGCTCTGGGTGCAGCAGGCAAAGGCGGCAATGCCGCTGCAGCCACCGTCATAGGCAAGCGCATTGCTGAAAAAGCAAAAGCTGCTGGCGTTGAGAAGGTCGCCTTCGACCGCGCAGGTTTCGCTTACCACGGTCGTGTCAAGGCTTTGGCCGAAGCAGCCCGTGAAGCAGGTCTGCAGTTCTAAACGGATCGGAGATACAAATGGCTAAATTTACAGCAAAACCGCAGAACGACGGTCCTGAAGACGGTCTCCGCGAAAAGATGATCGCGGTCAACCGCGTGACCAAAGTGGTCAAGGGCGGCCGTATTCTCGGTTTCGCAGCTTTGACCGTGGTCGGTGACGGCGATGGCAAGGTCGGCATGGGCAAGGGCAAGTCGAAAGAAGTGCCAGCAGCAGTGCAAAAGGCGATGGAAGAAGCCCGTCGTAACCTGTCCAAAGTCCACCTCAAAAATGGCACGATTCACCACGCAGTGAACGGTCACCATGGCGCAGCCCGCGTCATGATGGCACCAGCCCCCAAAGGTACCGGCATCATTGCTGGTGGTCCTATGCGTGCTGTGTTCGAAGTGGTGGGTATCACCGACATCGTGGCCAAGAGCCACGGTTCGTCCAACCCTTACAACATGGTTCGTGCCACTTTGGACGCTTTGTCCAACTGCACAACAGCTTCCAACGTGGCTGCCAAGCGCGGCAAGTCGGTTGAAGAGCTGTTCGGCTGAACCGGAGAACGAACATGACAACAGCAACAACTGTGAAAGTCCAACTGGTTCGTAGCCCGATTGGCACCAAAGTTTCCCACCGCGCCACAGTGCGTGGCCTGGGCTTGCGCAAGCTGAACTCTGTGAGCGAGTTGCAAGACACGCCCGCAGTGCGCGGCATGATCAACAAGATCAGCTACCTGGTCAAAGTTCTCTAAGAGGCCGATGATGGAACTCAATAGCATCAAGCCCGCAGAAGGCTCTAAGCACGCGGCACGTCGCGTGGGCCGTGGTATCGGTTCCGGTTTGGGTAAAACCGCCGGCCGTGGTCACAAAGGTCAGAAGTCTCGTTCCGGTGGCTACCACAAAGTGGGTTTCGAAGGCGGTCAAATGCCTTTGCAGCGCCGTTTGCCTAAGCGCGGCTTCAAATCTCAAACTCTCAAGTACAACGCCGAAATCACCTTGACCACGCTGTCGCGTCTGGACATGGCTGAAGTCGATGTTTTGTCTTTGAAGCAAGCCGGTCTGGTGGCGCACATGGCCAAAGTGGTCAAAGTCATCAACACGGGTGAGTTGACCAAAGCCGTCAAGTTGACAGGCATTGGCGCAACAGCAGGTGCCAAGGCAGCGATTGAAGCTGCCGGCGGCTCCGTGGCCTGAAACTTGATGGACGAGAAACAACGTGGCAACCAACGCTAATCAAACAGCCAAAGCAGGCAAGTACGGTGACTTGCGTCGTCGACTCGTCTTCCTGCTGTTGGCGTTGGTGGTCTACCGAATTGGTGCTCACATTCCTGTGCCTGGCATTGATCCTGACCAACTCAAACAGTTGTTCAATGGTCAACAGGGCGGCATCCTGAACTTGTTCAACATGTTCTCGGGCGGTGCGCTTTCGCGTTTCACCATCTTTGCTTTGGGCATCATGCCCTACATCTCTGCATCCATTGTGATGCAGTTGATGACTTACGTGGTTCCTGCGTTCGAGCAAATGAAAAAAGAAGGTGAAGCGGGTCGTCGTAAGATCACTCAATACACCCGTTTTGGTGCATTGGGTTTGGCGCTGTTTCAGTCTTTTGGTATTGCCGTTGCATTGGAAGCATCTGCTGGCTTGGTGATCAATCCAGGTATGGGCTTTCGCATGACGGCTGTTGTCAGCTTGACTGCTGGTTCGATGTTCTTGATGTGGTTGGGTGAACAAATCACTGAGCGTGGTTTGGGCAACGGCATCTCGATTTTGATCTTTGCTGGTATTGCTGCTGGTTTGCCAAGTGCTTTGGGTGGATTGTTTGAGCTGGTTCGTACCGGTGCGATGAATCCATTGATCTCCATGTTGATCATTGTGGTGGTGGCTTTGGTCACTTACTTTGTGGTTTTCGTGGAACGTGGTCAGCGCAAGATTTTGGTCAATTACGCACGTCGTCAGGTGGGCAACAAGGTGTATGGCGGTCAATCGTCGCACTTGCCGCTCAAGCTGAACATGGCGGGTGTGATTCCTCCGATCTTTGCCTCATCGATCATTCTCTTGCCGGCAACCTTGATTGGTTGGTTCAGCTCGGGAACATCTGAAAGTGTCGTTGTTCGATTCTTCAAGGATGTGGCCAATGCTTTGGCACCCGGACAGCCGGTTTATGTGATGTTCTACGCTGCTGCCATTATTTTCTTCTGCTTCTTTTACACGGCACTGGTTTTCAACAGCCGTGAAACTGCAGAAAACCTGAAGAAAAGTGGTGCGTTCATTCCTGGCATTCGCCCAGGGGAACAAACTGCCAAGTACATCGACAAGATTTTGTTGCGTTTGACCGCAGTAGGCGCGGCCTACATCACCTTTGTGTGTTTGCTGCCTGAATTTTTGATTCTGAAATACAATGTTCCGTTTTACTTTGGCGGCACTTCTCTGCTGATCATCGTGGTCGTGACCATGGATTTCATGGCTCAAGTACAAAATTACTTGATGTCACAACAGTACGACTCGCTTTTGAAGAAGGCGAACTTCAAGTCATAAGCGACTTGATGCAAGTTTGGTAAAGAACCCTGAGCTTTAGCAAAGGGCCATATTTTTCACCTGGTCTGCAAAGTCTGGGTATCGATGAGTTTTAGGAGAGAACCATGAGAGTTTCTGCTTCGGTGAAAAAAATTTGCCGTAACTGCAAAGTCATCCGCCGTAAAGGCGTTGTTCGTGTGATCTGCACCGATCCACGTCACAAGCAGCGTCAAGGCTGATTGAATTAGTTTTAGAGGACGAAAATGGCACGTATCGCTGGCATCAACATTCCGCCGCACAAACATGCTGAAATTGGCTTGACCGCCATTTTTGGTATTGGTCGCACCCGCGCTCGACAAATTTGCGAAGCTTCTGGCATCGCATATTCAAAAAAGATCAAGGATCTGACCGACGCAGACCTGGAAAAAATTCGCGACCAAATCGCAGCATTCACCATCGAAGGTGACCTGCGTCGCGAAACCACCATGAACATCAAGCGTTTGATGGACATCGGTTGCTACCGTGGTTTCCGCCACCGTCGCGGTTTGCCTATGCGCGGTCAGCGTACACGTACCAATGCACGTACTCGCAAGGGTCCGCGCAAAGGCGCTGCGGCTCTGAAGAAATAAGCAGGATTGAGAGACCATCATGGCAAAAGCACAATCAAACAGCGCCGCACAACGTGTCCGCAAAAAAGTCCGCAAGAACATTGCTGACGGTATTGCTCACGTTCACGCTTCGTTCAACAACACCATCATCACGATCACCGACCGTCAAGGCAATGCCTTGTCGTGGGCCTCATCGGGTGGTCAGGGTTTCAAGGGTTCGCGTAAATCGACGCCCTTTGCAGCTCAGGTCGCCTCTGAAGTGGCGGGTCGTGCTGCTCAAGAACAAGGCATCAAAAACCTTGACGTCGAGATCAAGGGCCCTGGTCCTGGTCGCGAGTCATCAGTTCGTGCCTTGGGTGCATTGGGCATCCGTATCACATCGATTGCCGATGTGACACCGGTCCCTCACAACGGTTGCCGCCCTCAAAAGCGCCGTCGTATCTAATTTCAAACCAAGCCCACCGCCAGGCCATGCTTGCATCGCCTGGCTCCCGCATTTATTGATGCGGCAGCTGAATAAAGGAAAACCAAGTGGCACGCTACCTCGGCCCCAAGGCCAAACTCTCCCGCCGTGAAGGCACCGACCTGTTCCTCAAGAGCGCCCGTCGCTCCATTGCGGACAAGTCCAAGTTCGACTCCAAGCCAGGCCAACACGGTCGTACTTCGGGCCAGCGCACATCGGACTACGGTCTGCAATTGCGTGAAAAACAAAAAGTCAAACGCATGTACGGCGTGCTCGAGAAGCAGTTCCGCCGCTACTTTGCCGAGGCAGATCGCCGCAAAGGCAACACAGGCTCTAACCTGTTGGCCTTGCTCGAGTGCCGTCTGGACAACGTGGTTTACCGCATGGGCTTTGGCTCGACACGTGCAGAAGCCCGTCAAATGGTTTCACACAAAGCCATCACCGTGAACGGTCAATCCGTGAACATCCCTTCATACTTGGTCAAGGCCGGTGATGTGGTGGCGGTTCGTGAAAAATCCAAAAAGCAAAACCGCGTGGTTGAAGCTCTGCAATTGGCTGCCCAAGTTGGTATGCCTGCATGGGTCGAAGTCAATGCCGACAAAGCCGAAGGTACTTTCAAGAAAGTGCCTGACCGCGACGAATTCGGTGCCGACATCAACGAATCTTTGATCGTCGAACTGTATTCTCGTTAATACGCTGTTTCAATCGTTCCCGACGCACAAGGCATTGTGGGTCGGGTGCTTCATCAGCCTTACCGGTGTAACGAACCGGGGGTATTGAGAGGAAGTCTGAATGCAAACCAATCTGTTGAAACCCAAAGCTATCCAGGTCGAACAATTGGCTGCCAACCGTGCCAAAGTCACGTTGGAGCCTTTTGAGCGTGGCTACGGCCACACTCTGGGTAACGCCCTGCGCCGTGTTTTGTTGTCTTCCATGGTCGGTTATTCCGCCACTGAAGTCACCATCGCGGGTGTCGTGCACGAGTACTCCTCCATTGATGGCGTTCAGCAAGATGTGGTGAACATCCTGTTGAACCTCAAAGGTGTTGTCTTCAAGTTGCACAACCGCGATGAAGTCACACTCAGCCTGCGCAAGGATGGAGAAGGTCCTGTCACCGCGGCTGACATCCAGACACCACACGATGTCGAGATCATTAATCCTGAGCACGTGATTGCCAATTTGTCGCAAGGCGGCAAATTGGACATGCAAATCAAGGTCGAAAAAGGCCGCGGTTATGTGCCAGGCAGCATGCGTCGCTATGCCGACGAGCCGACCAAAGCTTTGGGCCGTATCGTGCTTGACGCTTCGTTTTCACCCGTCAAGCGTGTGAGCTACACCGTCGAAAGCGCACGTGTCGAGCAGCGTACCGATCTGGACAAGCTGGTCATTGAGATCGAAACCAACGGTGCCATCACAGCCGAAGACGCTGTGCGTGCATCCTCTAAGATTCTTGTGGAACAGCTGGCTGTATTTGCACAACTGGAAGGCAGCGAGCTGTCGGCCTTTGATGCTCCAGCAGTGCGCGGTGGTGCGGGCAGTTTCGATCCGATTCTGTTGCGCCCAGTGGACGAACTCGAACTCACCGTTCGTTCGGCCAACTGCCTCAAAGCAGAAAACATTTACTACATCGGCGACTTGATCCAGCGTACCGAGAATGAATTGCTCAAGACCCCTAACCTGGGTCGCAAGTCACTCAACGAAATCAAGGAAGTTCTGGCTTCTCGTGGTTTGACTTTGGGCATGAAGCTCGAAGCCTGGCCACCAGCAGGTCTGGAAAAGCGATAATCTCAAGTTCCCGGAAATGATCCGGGTTGTGCACGGGCAGTACCTGATACGGCTGTCTGTTTAATAAAGAAAGGAAAGCACCATGCGTCACGGACACGGCCTTCGTAAACTCAACCGCACCAGCTCGCACCGCCTTGCGATGCTGCAAAACATGATGAACTCGCTCATCGAGCACGAAGTCATCAAAACCACAGTGCCTAAGGCCAAAGAATTGCGCCGCGTGATTGAGCCCATGATCACTTTGGCCAAAGTGGACAACTTGTCGAACCGTCGCTTGGCGTTCAACCGTTTGCGTGACCGCGACAGCGTCACCAAATTGTTCAATGTTTTGGGCCCTCGTTCGGCTTCGCGCCCTGGTGGTTACACACGCATCCTGAAAATGGGTTTCCGCGTGGGTGACAACGCACCAATGGCCTTGGTTGAATTGGTCGATCGTGCCGAAACTCCTGCTGGAACAGCTGCTGAGTAAGGTATAATTCAGAGATACCGCGGGGTGGAGCAGTCTGGTAGCTCGTTGGGCTCATAACCCAAAGGTCGTTGGTTCAAATCCGGCCCCCGCAACCAAAATTTCAACCTCGGTTGAACATCAAAAAAACCCTCTTCGGAGGGTTTTTTCGTTTCTGCTGTAGATCAAGAACATCCCCAGTTAGGTCAATAGCCCATGGGTCAAGTTATGTCTGAACAGGCAAGCGTTGAATGAGGGCCTGGAGAGCATGCACGCAGCTGGCTTGTCGCACATCTTGCCGGGTGCCGGTAAAAAGCTTGCACTCAGAATAGACCAAGCCATCGATGCACCAAGCAAACCAAACCGTCCCCACCGGTTTGGCATCGCTGCCGCCATCGGGTCCAGCAATGCCTGTGACCGATACAGCTGCGCGGGCTTGTGTTCTGTAAACGGCACCCAAAGCCATGGCTCGGGCAACCTCTTCACTGACGGCGCCATGCGCTGCAATCAATGAAGGTTCCACACCCAACAGTTCTGATTTGGCGGCATTGGAATAGGTGACCAAACCACGGTCAAACCAGCGACTTGAACCGGGTGAATCGGTGCATTGCGCTGCAATCAATCCGCCTGTACAGCTCTCGGCTGTGGCCATCATCCAACCCAAGGCAGTGAGTTTGTCTGCCAAGACATGTGTGATGTTGGACATCAGAACCACCTCCATAAGGCCAAGACCATCAGCGTGCACAAGGCAGCCACCAGATCGTCGAACAAAATGCCCCAGCCACCACGCCAGCCAAAACCTTTGAACAAACGGTCTGCCCAAGCCACGGGGCCGGGTTTGACGGCATCAAAAAATCGGAACAACAAAAATGCTGAGAGTTGAGTGATGAAGCCAGCGGGCATGAGCAGAAACAAGATCAACCACATGGCCACGATTTCGTCCCAAACAATCGCACCAGGATCACTCACGCCCATATGGCGTGCCGTCAAGGTGCATGCCCACCACCCGATGACCAGCGAAACCAAGATCAAGGCCGCCTGAGTGGTAAGTGAAAAGCTGTTTTGAATCAGCAACCAAGAGGCCCACCCCCAGAGGCTGCCCACTGTACCCGGTGCCTTGGGTGCTAAACCAGAGCCAAAGCCCAAAGCTATGGCGTGGGCAGGATGCCTAAGCATGAACGCAGCTGTGGGGCGAATGGGATGCGCCACTGAAACAGCAGGAAGTTCAGAAGTTGAAGTCATCTTCAGGCGAAATGGTCAAAAGAAGTGAAGGTGTTCGGCAAAACGCCCCCATATTCAGACAACAAAAGCAAGTGGGGATCGGCCGTGATCCGGCCAATGCGCGTGACCGGTGTGCCACAAGCCTCGCTCAAGGCCAAAATATGCTGTTGGTGGTCGGGGTGAGCAGTGAAAACAAGCTCGTAATCATCGCCACCCGACAAAACACATCGCTGCAACAAGTCTTGTGGGCAAGCCCATGCATCGCGGGTCAGCATCAAACGCTGCATCGCAGCGACGTCAATAGCAGCCCCCACACGGCTGGCTTTGAGAATGTGCCCCAGATCACCCAAGAAACCGTCGCTGATGTCGGCCATGGCACTGGCCAAGCCGCGCAATGAGACACCCAGCGCTGTGCGCGGCTGGGGCCGTTCCATGCGAGAACGCGCCAACTCAAAAACAGACTGCGGCAAGCTGACCGTGCCGCGAAATGCCTCCAAGGCCAGACGCGCATCGCCCAGATGGCCGCTCACATACACATCGTCACCGGCTTGGGCACCCGAGCGCAAAATGGCCTGATGGGCAGGCACCTCACCCATCACCGTGATGGACACATTCAAAGGACCCTGGGTGGTGTCGCCACCAATCAATTCACAACCCTGTGCATCGGCCAAGGCGAACAAGCCTTCTGAAAAACCTGACAACCAATCTTCATCCACCCGAGGCAAGGACAAGGACAATAAAAATGCGTGTGGCGTCGCACCACAGGCGGCCAAATCACTCAAATTGACCGCCAGAGCCTTGTGGCCCAAATCACGGGGATTCACAGTCGAGAGAAAGTGCCGACCTTCGACCAACATGTCGGTGGAAATGGCCAGTTGGTGCCCTCGACTGGGTGTCCAGATGGCGCAGTCGTCACCGATACCGACATCCGCTTGACGCGCCGCCCGTTTGAAAAACCGTTCGATCAGCTCAAATTCACCCATGGGCCAAAGCTTAACCGAGAGCCAAACCCAGCCAACTCAATGCAGAGTGCGACCACCGGGGATGGCATTGGAGGCGTCGAGCACGAAAGTGTCAATGGGCGCATCGAACCGGTGGCCGTCCTCGGCGACAAAAAAGTAGCTGCCATGCATGGTGCCACTGGCTGCACGCAAGCGGCAGCCGCTGGTGTATTGAAAAGATTCACCAGGACGCAACAAGGGCTGCTGCCCCACCACGCCCAGACCCTTGACTTCTTCGCTGTGACCGCGCTCATCTTGAATCACCCAATGGCGAGAAATCAACTGCACAGGCACCCGGCCCGTGTTCGTGACCGTGACCGTATAGGCGAATGCAAAGACATCCTGCAAGGGATTGCTTTGGTCTGCCACGTAATGGGGCAGCACATCAATTTGAACGGTGTAGGCGGTCATGGCCACATGTTAACTGCGACAATTCAGGGATGACAACGACCTACCGCATTGCCCCTTCCATCCTCTCGGCTGATTTCGCCCGTTTGGGCGAGGAAGTCAAAAGCGTCATCGACGCCGGTGCCGACTGGATCCACTTTGACGTGATGGACAACCATTACGTCCCCAACCTGACCTTTGGCCCCATGATTTGCCAAGCGCTCAAGCCGCATGCCAAAACGGCTGCTGGCGTGGCCGTGCCGATCGATGTGCACTTGATGATTTCGCCCGTCGATGCATTGGCTGCCTCATTTGCCGAGGCGGGTGCCGACCTCATCAGCTTTCACCCGGATGCCAGCGCGCATGTGCACCGCAGCATCCAGGCCATCAAGTCCAAGGGCGTCAAGGCCGGTCTGGTGTTCAACCCGGCCGAACCTTTGGACGTGCTGGAGTGGACCATCGACGAGATCGACCTGATCCTGATCATGAGCGTCAACCCGGGTTTTGGTGGCCAAAGCTTCATCGACTCGGCCTTGCGCAAGGTCGAGCTGGCGCGCCAGTGGATCGCGCGCAGCGGTCGTGACATTCGCCTGGAAGTGGATGGGGGCATCAAGGCCGACAACATCCGGCGTGTGGCCGATGCGGGGGCCGACACCTTTGTGGCAGGCAGCGCCATTTTTGGCAAACCGGATTACAAAGCCGTGATCGACCAAATGCGCGTGGCTTTGGGCTAAATGAGGTTGAGTGCGATGCCAACTTTGCAGGATCTGACGCAGATCGAAGCCGTTATTTTTGATCTGGACGGCACCCTGGTGCACACCTTGGGCGATTTCCAGGTGGCTTTGCACCGCACCATGGCCGACTTGGACTTGCCTCCTGTGTCGGACGCGCTCATCGAGCAAACCATCGGCAAAGGCTCAGAGCACCTGATCCGCAGTCTTTTGGCGCACCAAATCGCCCGGCCCGAAGTCAAAGGGGTGGGGCAAGCGTGTGCCGCATTGACGGTGGATGCCTTGTTCGACCGCGCTTGGCAGCGTTACCAACACCACTACCTGGCCATCAACGGCCAGTTTGCCGATGTCTACCCCGGCGTGCTGGAGGTGCTCCAGCACTTGGCGGGTCAAGGCGTGCCGATGGCATGTTTGACCAACAAACCCTTGGCCTTTGCCCAAGCCTTGCTCAAAAACAAAGCTTTGACGCCCTTTTTTGGCCCCGTTTTTGGTGGCGACAGCTTTGAGCGCAAAAAGCCCGACCCTTTGCCGATTCTGAAAACCTGTGAAGCCTTGGGCAGCGCTGTGGCCAGAACACTGATGGTGGGTGACTCGAGCAACGATGCCCAAGCGGCCCAAGCCGCCGGATGCCCCGTGGTGCTGGTGACTTATGGCTACAACCATGGCCAACCCGTTCAAGACACGCCTGCTGCTGCCTGGCTGGACAGCTTAGCCGATTTGCCTGCGCGCATGAAGTCTTGACCGTTTGACCCAAGTGCCTGCTGGCGTCTCTGCCACTGTGCCTTAGGGCTTTGCTACACTCCCAACACCATGTGCACCCTCCATCATCATTCCAGCGCAGCCAGCCTGCCGAGCCATTCCCCAGCGGAAGGCCGGGGAGCCTGGCCCTGGCGTCGGCCAGCCTGACCCCACCGACCGTGCGGCCTTGCCCGCCACCCGCGCCCAGTTTCATTCGCAAGATGACTGGGCACCTGGATGAATGAAAAGCACCTCGCACGAGGTTGCTGAGCGCTTTGGAGGCATAAGCCTGTGATCACCGAACTTGAATTCAAAAGCCTGGCCAGTCAAGGCTACAACCGCATTCCCCTCATGATCGAGGCCTTCGCGGACCTGGAAACACCCCTGTCGCTTTATCTGAAGCTGGCCCACACCAAGGACAACGGCCAATACAGCTTTTTGCTCGAATCGGTGGTGGGCGGCGAGCGGTTTGGGCGCTACAGTTTCATCGGCCTGCCCGCCCGCACCCTGCTGCGCGCCAGCGGCTTTGGCGCCGAGGCCAGGACCGAAGTGGTGCGTGATGGCGTGGTCATCGAGACCGCGACGGGCAACCCGCTCGACTTCATCGAGCAATACCAAAAGCGTTTCAAAGTGGCCTTGCGCCCGGGCTTGCCGCGTTTTTGCGGTGGCTTGGCGGGCTATTTTGGCTACGATGCGGTGCGCTACATCGAGAAGAAACTCGAAAAATCCTGCCCACCTGACACTTTGGGCACGCCCGACATCTTGCTGCTGCAGTGCGAAGAACTGGCGGTGATCGACAACTTGTCAGGCAAGCTCTACCTGATTGTTTATGCCGACCCGGCCACACCCGAGGCCTACGTGGGTGCGAAAAAACGCCTGCGTGACCTGAAAGAGCAGCTCAAGTACTCGGTGAGCGCTCCAGTCGTTAAACCCACCCAGTCTTACCCCGCCGAGCGGGACTTTGCCAAGGCCGATTACATCGCCGCCGTGGAAAAAGCCAAGGAGCTGATCGCAGGCGGAGACTTCATGCAGGTGCAGGTGGGGCAGCGCATCAAAAAACGGTATACCGAGAGCCCGCTGTCCTTGTACCGTGCGCTGCGCTCGCTCAACCCTAGCCCTTACATGTACTTCTACAACTTCGGTGACTTCCATGTTGTCGGCGCCAGCCCCGAAATTTTGGTGCGCCAGGAGCAAACCGAGGAGGGCGCCAAAGTCATCATCCGTCCTTTGGCGGGCACACGCCCCCGTGGCGCGACGCCTGAGAAAGACAAGGCCGCCGAGCAGGAACTGATCAACGACCCCAAAGAGCGGGCCGAGCATGTGATGCTGATCGACTTGGCGCGCAACGACATTGGCCGCATCGCCCAAATTGGCTCGGTCAAGGTGACCGAGGCTTTTGTGGTCGAGCGCTACAGCCATGTGATGCACATCGTGAGCAACGTCGAGGGCCTGCTCAACCAAGGCATGAGCAACATGGACGTGCTCAAAGCCACCTTCCCGGCGGGCACCTTGACAGGTGCGCCCAAGGTGCACGCTATGGAGCTGATTGACCAGTTCGAACCCGTCAAGCGCGGCATCTACGGCGGCGCTTGTGGCTACATCAGTTATGCGGGTGACATGGATGTGGCGATTGCGATCCGCACCGCCGTCATCAAGGACCAGACGCTGTATGTGCAGGCCGCTGCTGGCGTAGTAGCCGATTCGGTGCCCGAGATGGAGTGGCGCGAAACCGAGCACAAGGCGCGTGCCTTGTTGCGGGCCAGCGAGTTGGTTGAAGAAGGCTTGGAGTGATCATGTCAAAAAAAATCAAACTCCTGATGGTCGACAACTACGACTCGTTCACCTTCAACATCGTGCAGTACTTCGGTGAACTGGGCGCGGAGGTCGAAGTCTTTCGCAACGATGAAATCACGCTCGAAGGCATTGCGGCCCGCCAGCCTGACCGCTTGGTGATTTCGCCTGGCCCTTGTTCGCCTGCCGAGGCGGGTATTTCGGTGTCTGCGATTCAACATTTCGCAGGCAAGCTGCCAATTCTGGGCGTATGTCTGGGGCACCAAAGCATTGGCGCGGCCTTTGGCGGCAAGATCGTTCGGGCGCAAGAATTGATGCATGGCAAGACCAGTGTCATCACCACGACCCAAGAAGGCGTGTTCGCGGGCTTGCCTGAGCAGTTCACCGTCAACCGCTACCACTCCTTGGCGATTGAGCGGGGCACTTGCCCGCCTTGCCTGAAGGTCACCGGCTGGACGGATGACGGCGAAATCATGGGCGTGCGCCACACCGAGCTGGACATTGAGGGTGTGCAGTTCCATCCAGAATCCATCCTGACCGAGCATGGCCATGCCATGCTCAAAAACTTTCTGGAACGACCATGATCGATTTGCGCAGCGACACCGTGACCCAGCCCACCGCCGCCATGCGCGAAGCCATGCTGGCTGCGCCTGTGGGCGACGATGTGTTTGGTGACGACCCCACGGTCAACGCCTTGCAAGAGCGCATCGCGGAGATCACTGGGAAAGAGGCGGCGCTGTTCATGCCTTCGGGCACACAAAGCAATCTGTGCGCCCTGATGGCGCATTGCGAGCGGGGTGACGAATATATCGTGGGTCAAAACGCGCACACCTACCGCTATGAAGGCGGCGGCGCGGCCGTGCTGGGCAGCATCCAGCCCCAGCCGCTGGCGCAAAACAGCGTGGGAGAAATGGCGCTGGCCGACATCGCGGCAGCCATCAAACCCATGGACTGCCACTTTGCACGCACCCGCTTGCTGGCGCTGGAAAACACCTGGAACGGTCACCCCATGTCGCAGGCCTATCTGGCGCAAGCCACAGCGCTTGGCCGGCAGCACGGCTTGGCCGTGCATCTGGACGGTGCCCGCCTCTTCAATGCGGCTGTCGCACAAGCCGAAGGCGGGCCTGTCACGGCCAGCGTGCGGCGCATCGTGGACCACTTTGACAGCGTCTCGGTGTGCTTCAGCAAAGGTCTGGGCGCGCCCGTGGGCTCGGCCTTGTGTGGCTCGCGTGAACTGATTGCCAAGGCGTTGCGCTGGCGCAAGGTGTTGGGCGGTGGCTTGCGCCAGTCCGGCATTTTGGCGGCAGCGGCTTTGCATGCGTTGGACCACCACGTGGATCGCTTGGCCGACGACCATGCCTTGGCGCAGCGGCTGGCTCAGGGCCTGCAAGGCGTGACGGGCTTGAGCGTGCGTTCGGCGCAAACCAACATTGTGTTTGTGGATGTGGCCGATGGGCGTGGTCCGGCGCTGCTGGATGATCTGAAGGCTCATGGCGTTTTGGCCACAGGGTTGATTGGCCTGCGCTTTGTGACGCACCTGAATGTGGAGGCTGCTGGCATCGACCATGCCATTGCGTGTATCCGGCGCTTTATGGCGAATGCATCAGTTCAGACAAACCACGCCGCTGGCCGGACAGGCATTTACTGAAGCCATGTTGGACGCGCAGCAAGTCCTGATGTTCATGTTGGCTGGTGTGCTGCTCAACCTCACCCCAGGGCCGGATGTGCTCTACATCGTCAACCAGTCCTTGCGCGGCGGCGTGCAACAGGGCCTGCTTGCCGCCTGGGGCATCACAGCGGGGTGTTTTGTGCATGTCGCAGCAGCTGCTTTGGGATTGGGGGCCGTGTTGGCCACCTCGGTCGACGCGTTCAACCTGGTCAAGTGGATCGGAGCCGCCTACCTGTTGTGGATGGGTGGGCGTTTGTTGTGGCGCACATGCCAAGCGGCGGGTAAAGAAGTGGCCGCTCAGCCTGTGGCGGTGGCGGGCCAAGCAAGCGATTCCCCTTCTCAAGAAGCGCGAAGTTTGTGGGCCGTGTTTTTCGGGGCATTTGCCACCAACGCCTTGAACCCGAAAGTGGCGCTGTTTTTTCTGGCTTTTGTGCCGCAATTCATCCCGGCGCAAGCCACCGACCCGGCCTGGTCTTTTGTGTTCTTGGGCTGCTTGTTCAATCTGAACAGTTGGCTGGTGTGCATGGGCTGGGCTGTGGCCGCTTCTTGGCTGGCCCGCAGAGGCCAATGGCTGCAGCGTGGCATGCGCCACTTGGACCGGCTGACGGGCGTGTTGTTTGTCGGTTTTGGGCTGAAGCTTGCCTTGACCGATGCGCCGTCCCACTGAATGATTTAACGAAACCCATCATCCGACAGGAAACCACCATGCCTATCACCCCTCAGGAAGCGCTGCAACGCACCATCGAGCACCGCGAGATTTTTCACGACGAAATGCTCCACCTCATGCGCATGATCATGAATGGCGAACTGTCACCTGTCATGACGGCCGCGCTCGTTACAGGCCTTCGCGTGAAAAAGGAAACCATTGGCGAGATCACAGCCGCCGCGCAAGTGATGCGCGAGTTCTCGACCAAAGTGCATGTGGCCGACGCCACACACTTGGTGGACATCGTGGGCACGGGGGGTGACGGGGCCCACACTTTCAACATCTCGACTTGCGCCATGTTTGTGGCCGCTGCCGCCGGGGCCAAAACGGCCAAGCATGGCGGGCGCAGCGTCAGCAGCAAATCGGGCAGCGCCGATGTGGTCGAAGCCTTGGGCGGCAACATCCACCTGTCGCCCGAGCAGATCGCGCGGTCGATCGAAGAGGTGGGCATTGGTTTCATGTTCGCTCCCAACCACCACCCGGCCATGAAAAACGTGGCGCCCGTACGCAAAGAGCTCGGGGTGCGCACCATGTTCAACATTTTGGGCCCATTGACCAACCCGGCCAGCGCACCTAATATTTTGATGGGCGTCTTCCATTCTGATCTGGTGGGCATACAGGTGCGTGCCCTGCAGCGCTTGGGCGCCGAACATGCGGTGGTGGTCTACGGGCGCGACGGCATGGACGAAATCAGCCTGGGCGCGGCCACCTTGGTGGGCGAGCTCAAAAACGGGCAGATCACCGAATACGAAATCCACCCGGAAGACTTTGGCTTGACCATGGCCAGCAACCGGGCACTGAAAGTGGACACACCCGAGCAATCCATGGCCATGCTGCGCAGCGTGCTGGACAATGAGCCCGGCGCGGCGCGGGACATCGTCATGATCAATGCGGGCGCTGCCCTTTACGCGGCCAATGTCGCCAGCAGCATCGCCGATGGCCTGGCGCGTGCGCGTGTGGCCATCGAGTCGGGCGCGGCCAAAGCCAAGTTGGCTCAGTTTGTGGCCTTTGGCCAAAAGGCGGCTTGAGCCATTTCAAAAAACGGTGCCACCGAGCCCGCACAGAAAGAACATCATGAGTGACATCCTGGACAAAATCGTCGCGGTCAAACGCGAGGAAGTGGCCGCGGCCATGAAGCAAAAATCACTGGCCATGGTGCGTGCCGATGCCGAAAGCCGTGTGCTGACCCGTGATTTCGAAGGGGCCATGCGTGCCAAGATCGCCAAAGGCCAAGCGGCAGTGATCGCCGAAATCAAGAAGGCCAGCCCGTCCAAAGGCGTGCTGCGTGCCGACTTCATTCCGGCCGACATCGCCCAAAGCTATGCCGAATTCGGCGCGGCTTGCCTGTCGGTCTTGACGGACAAGCAGTTCTTCCAAGGCAGTGTGGATTTCCTCAAGCAAGCCCGTGCCAGTTGCGATCTGCCGGTGTTGCGCAAGGACTTCATGATCGATGCCTACCAGGTCTACGAAGCCCGGGCCATGGGGGCCGATGCCATCTTGCTCATCGCCGCATGCCTGGACGACGCCCACATGGCCGAGATGGAGGCGGTGGCCCGCAGTCTGGACATGGCGGTGCTGGTGGAGGTGCACGACAAAGCCGAACTGGATCGCGCCCTGAAACTCAAAACGCGCCTGGTCGGCATCAACAACCGCAACCTGAAAACCTTCGAGGTGTCCCTGCAGACCACATTGGACATGTTGCCCGATGTGCCAGCCGACCGATTGCTGGTCACCGAAAGCGGGATTCAAACCCCGGAAGATGTCCGGCGCATGCGCGATGCCAAGGTCAACGCCTTCCTGGTGGGCGAAGCTTTCATGCGCGCCAATGAGCCCGGCGAAGCCCTGGCCAAACTCTTTGCTGGATGACCTGCATGACGGGTCAGCAAAGCTTGGGGTTTGAAGAGGCGCCTGCCGTGCCTGATCAAGCCCTGAGTTGGCCAGCAGATCTTCAAGGCCTGGACGCGGGTTGGCGACCCTTGGTCGACGCCTTTCTGAGTTCCGAGACGGGGCTGGCCTTGTCCAAGCGATTGACCGATGCCCTGCAAGCTGGGCACACCATTTACCCACCCGAGCCCTTTCGGGCGCTGAGCCTGACCCCTTTGAGCGAGGTGCGGGTGGTGATTCTGGGGCAAGACCCGTACCACGGGCCGGGCCAGGCAGAAGGCCTGGCCTTCTCGGTGGCACCCGGTGTTCGCCTGCCCCCCAGTTTGCGCAACATCTTCAAGGAACTCCAGAAAAGCCTGGGTGTCTCTATCGCTGCAGATGGGTCTTTGGTGCGCTGGGCCAAACAAGGGGTTTTGCTGCTCAACACCTGTTTCACGGTGGAAGCCGGACAAGCGGCCAGCCATGCCCGTTGGGGCTGGGAGGTGTTGAGCGATCAGCTCATTCAAGTGGTGGCCCAAAGTTCAAAACCGGTGGTGTTTATGTTGTGGGGCGCCCAAGCGCAGGCTAAAAAAGCCTTGATTGAAGCGGCTGGGCGTTCGGGGCGACATTTGGTGTTGATGGCCAACCACCCCTCGCCGTTGTCCGCCCTGCGAGCCCCTGTCCCGTTCATGGGCTGTGGTCACTTTTCGCAAGCCAATATCTTTTTAGCGCAATCCGGCGAAAAAACCATCGTCTGGTGAAAATTTTGAGACCCATCTTGCGGGGTGTCACAAAAAGATGGCATAATCTAAGACTCGCTTCTGGAGGGGTGCCCGAGTGGCTAAAGGGGGCAGACTGTAAATCTGTTGGCTTACGCCTACACTGGTTCGAATCCAGTCTCCTCCACCAGCAAACTGGCTTAGGCCGGAATGAATAGAGCAATTGGAAATGGTTTCCAAGCATTGGCGCAGCATCCACTCGTGCGGCGCAATCAGTGCGGGAGTAGTTTAATGGTAGAACCTTAGCCTTCCAAGCTAATGACACGGGTTCGATTCCCGTTTCCCGCTCCAGTCAACCGGTTGAGTTTGTCAGAAGTTTTCGCCCTTGTGGCTCAGTGGTAGAGCACTCCCTTGGTAAGGGAGAGGTCGCGGGTCCGATTCCCGCCAAGGGCACCAGTTTTGGGGCGCGCAATGCGAGTTGTGCGCCCTCTGTCTTGGTTGTTGACCGCTACTTTTCGGAGTCGAAGATATGGCAAAAGAGAAATTCGAACGGACCAAACCCCACGTGAACGTGGGCACCATCGGTCACGTTGACCACGGCAAAACCACCCTGACTGCTGCCATCACCACCGTGTTGGCTGCCAAGTTCGGCGGTGCTGCCAAAGCGTACGACCAGATCGACGCGGCGCCCGAAGAGAAGGCCCGTGGTATCACGATCAACACCGCGCACGTTGAGTACGAAACAGAAAATCGTCACTACGCACACGTGGACTGCCCTGGCCACGCTGACTATGTGAAGAACATGATCACCGGTGCTGCCCAGATGGACGGTGCGATTTTGGTTTGCTCCGCTGCTGACGGCCCTATGCCTCAGACCCGTGAACACATCCTGTTGGCCCGCCAGGTGGGCGTGCCTTACATCATCGTGTTCCTGAACAAGTGCGACATGGTTGACGACGCTGAGTTGTTGGAACTGGTCGAGATGGAAGTGCGCGAGTTGTTGTCCAAGTACGACTTCCCAGGCGACGATACACCGATCGTGCAAGGTTCCGCCAAGCTGGCACTGGAAGGCGACAAGGGTCCTCTGGGCGAGCAAGCCATCATGAAGCTGGCCGAAGCTTTGGACACTTACATCCCTACGCCTGACCGCGCAGTGGACGGCGCATTCCTGATGCCCGTGGAAGACGTGTTCTCCATCTCTGGCCGTGGCACCGTGGTGACCGGCCGTATCGAGCGCGGTATCGTCAAAGTCGGCGAAGAAATCGAAATCGTGGGTATCAAAGACACGGTCAAGACCACTTGCACAGGCGTTGAGATGTTCCGCAAGCTGCTGGACCAAGGTCAAGCTGGCGACAACGTCGGTATCTTGCTGCGCGGCACCAAGCGCGAAGACGTCGAGCGCGGCCAAGTGCTGTGCAAGCCCGGCTCGATCAAGCCACACACCCACTTCACGGGCGAGATCTATGTCTTGTCCAAAGACGAAGGTGGCCGTCACACGCCTTTCTTCAACAACTACCGTCCCCAGTTCTACTTCCGTACGACTGACGTGACCGGCGCGATCGAGTTGCCAGAAGGCAAAGAGATGGTGATGCCTGGTGACAACGTGTCGATCACTGTGAAGTTGATCAACCCCATTGCGATGGAAGAAGGCTTGCGCTTCGCCATCCGCGAAGGCGGCCGCACGGTTGGCGCTGGCGTGGTTGCCAAGATCATCGCTTAAAGAGGTTCAAGTAGGGGTATAGCTCAATTGGCAGAGCGTCGGTCTCCAAAACCGAAGGTTGTAGGTTCGATTCCTACTGCCCCTGCCACCTGAAAAGGTGGATTTTCAAGCCCGCTAGACTCTAGCGGGCTTCCTTGTCTGATCAGAGCCTTTTGAAAACAAGGCTCAACAAAGGTTTTCAGCCGTATGGCAACATCCGAAGTTCAAACAGTCAGTACCGCTGGCGACAAAATGCGCCTTGCCCTGGTGGCTGCGCTGGTCATTGCTGGCTTGGTGGCTTATTACATGTTGTCTGCGCAAGGCGTCTGGGCGCAGTGGGGCGGCTTGTTGGTTGGCCTTGTGGCTGCGGTTGTGGTGTTTTTCACGGCCGAGACAGGCCGACAACTGGTGGCTTTTGGGCGCGATGCTGTGCGCGAAACCAAAAAAGTGGTGTGGCCAGAGCGCAAAGAAGCTTTGCAAATCACTTTGTACGTGTTCGCTTTTGTGGTGGTGATGGCCCTGTTTTTGTGGCTCACCGACAAAACTCTGGAATGGGTTTTTTACGATCTGATTCTCGGGTGGAAAAAATAATGAACGATGTTGTAGTCAACGCGCCGATGGCGGGCTCTTCGACCAACCCGGACCTGAAATGGTACGTGGTGCATGCCTATTCCGGCATGGAAAAAGCGGTCGAGCGCAACATCATTGAGCGCATCACGCGCTCGGGCATGGAATCAAAGTTTGGTCGGATCTTGGTCCCCACTGAAGAAGTGGTGGAAATCAAGAACGGCCAAAAGCGTACCACCGAACGAAAGTTCTTCCCCGGCTATGTGTTGGTGGAAATGGTGATGGATGACGAAACTTGGCACTTGGTCAAGCACACCAACAAGGTGACCGGTTTTGTGGGTGGTGCGAAAAACCGCCCAGCCCCCATCTCCGAAGCGGATGTGGCCAAAATCGTCAATCAGATGCAAGAAGGCACCGACAAACCCCGTCACAAGGTGGAGTTTGAAGTCGGTGAATACATCCGCGTCAAGGAAGGCCCGTTCACGGACTTCAATGGCACGGTGGAAGAAGTCAACTATGAGCGCAACAAGATGCGTGTGTCGGTGACCATTTTCGGTCGCGCTACACCGGTTGAGTTGGAGTTCAGTCAAGTCGAAAAGACCTGATTTTGTCAGTTTATCGAACTGGTGCTTCCCGACTCGGCACCTGTTTTTGATCTTGAGTCGTTAACCCCGGGGAGCCAAGGACCTGTCGGTCCGAAGCGCTATAACCCGCAAGGAGAAAAGCATGGCGAAAAAAATCGTCGGCTTCATCAAGCTGCAAGTGCCAGCTGGTAAAGCCAACCCATCACCACCGATCGGTCCTGCTCTGGGCCAGCGTGGTCTGAACATCATGGAATTCTGCAAGGCGTTCAACGCCCAGACCCAAGGCGTTGAGCCGGGCCTGCCATTGCCTGTGGTCATCACAGCGTTTGCAGACAAATCCTTCACCTTCATCATCAAGACGCCACCTGCAGCGACCTTGATCAAGAAGTCCATCAAGATTGACAAGGCTTCGACCAAGCCAGGTCTGGAAAAAGTCGGCAAGATCACCCGCGCTCAGCTGGAAGAAATCGCCAAGACAAAAATGAAAGATCTGACTGCTGCCGACCTGGACGCAGCCGTTCGCACCATCGCCGGTACTGCCCGTTCCATGGGCGTGAATGTGGAGGGCGTGTAAATGTCCAAGCTCACCAAAAAACAAAAAGCCCTGGCTGGCAAAGTCGACAGCCTGAAGCTGTACGCACTGTCTGACGCTTTGACCATCGTCAAAGAGTGCGCGACCGCCAAGTTTGACGAGTCCATCGACGTGGCCGTCCAACTCGGCATCGATGCCAAGAAGTCCGATCAAGTGGTTCGTGGCGCTGTTGTGTTGCCCAATGGCACCGGCAAGACCGCTCGTGTGGCCGTGTTCGCACAAGGCGCCAAGGCTGAAGAAGCCCGCGCTGCTGGTGCAGACGTGGTGGGCATGGACGACCTCGCAGCCCGCGTGAAAGCTGGCGACATGCCTTTCGATGTGGTCATCGCTGCCCCTGACGCCATGCGCGTGGTCGGTACTCTGGGTCAAATCTTGGGCCCACGTGGCCTGATGCCTAACCCCAAAGTCGGCACTGTGACCCCTGACGTGGCCACCGCCGTGAAAAACGCCAAGGCCGGTCAAGTGCAGTTCCGTGTGGACAAAGCCGGTATCGTGCATGGCACCATCGGTCGTCGCTCGTTCGACACCGACAAGTTGCAAGGCAACTTGGCTGCGCTGGTGGAAGCCTTGGTGAAAGCCAAGCCTGCGACCAGCAAAGGCGTGTACCTGCGCAAAGTGGCTGTTTCGTCGACCATGGGTGTGGGCGTTCGCGTCGACACACAATCCATCTCGGCGTGATGGCAAAGATTTGAGGGGCTCATCCGAGCTCCTCAATGTGGTGGGTCGTTGATCTTGCAAAAGATCGGCGGGCCATCCAAGACCGTTGGTGCACACCCCGTGTGCTTAATCAACAAAACCTCAAGTCTTCTTGAAGTTTTGGGCCAACGCAGATGGCGATCCCGCTGCAGATGGATGAAGATCCAAAACAGTTGGTCGCTGCAAATAGGCGTGTTCAAGGGGCAACCCGGACAACACATATAAAGGAGTAGACCTTGAGTCTGAATCGCAGTGAGAAAGAAGCGGTCATTTCCGAAGTGACCGACCTCGCCGCTAAAGCTCAAACGCTGGTGATGGCGGAATACCGTGGCATCACGGTCGCTGACATGACAAACCTGCGCGTCAAAGCTCGCAGCCTGGGCGTTTCGCTGAGCGTGTTGAAAAACACCCTGGCCCGCCGTGCTGTGACCGGTACGCAGTTTGAAGTTGTCGCCGACCAGATGACCGGCCCGCTGATCTATGGCTTCTCTGAAGATGCAGTGGCCGCCGCGAAAGTGGTGGCAGACTTCGCGAAAACCAACGACAAGTTGGTCATTCGCGCAGGTGCATTTGCAGGCAAAGCTTTGGACGTCAACGGCGTGAAGCAATTGGCAAGCATCCCTTCGAAAGAAGTTTTGTTGGCTCAGTTGTGTGGCTTGCTGATGTCGCCAATGTCCCGCACCGCTGTGGTGTTGGGTGCTCTGGCGGCCAAAAAAGGCGAAGGCGAAGCTGTTGCCGCTTAAGGCCAGCGTTCGTGTTTTAACCAATTGTTAGGAAATAAAAATGGCATTCGATAAAGACGCATTTTTGACCGCGCTGGACAGCATGACGGTCATGGAACTCAACGACCTGGTGAAAGCCATCGAAGAGAAGTTTGGTGTGAGCGCTGCCGCTATGGCCGCTCCTGCTGCAGCTGGTGGCGGTGCCGCTGCTGCTGCTGAAGAGAAGACCGACTTCAACGTCATGTTGCTCGAAGCTGGCGCCAACAAAGTGTCCGTGATTAAAGCTGTGCGCGAAATCACCGGTCTGGGCTTGAAAGAAGCCAAAGACTTGGTGGACGGTGCTCCTAAGGCGGTCAAAGAAGGCCTGCCTAAGGCTGACGCTGAAGCCGCTAAGAAGAAGCTGGAAGAAGCTGGCGCCAAGGCCGAACTCAAGTAATTCGGTTTTGTTCCAAGGCTGGAGTGTCCGAAAGGGCCTCCAGCCTTTGGTGCTTGAAGAGCACACCGAAAAGCAGACTCTGTTCAGTCTTCTTTCCAGTGTTTTCTGACCCGACTGCAGAAGACCCTTGGTTCGGGTTGCGTGCAATGCGCAATCGTCCGCCAACGCTGGTAGAGGCCAGCCGCCAAGACCGTTAAGAGAGTGCAACAGCTCGCTTAACACACAGTTCTGAAAGATCAAGCCCGGAGATCTCATGGCCTATTCATACACCGAACGCAAGCGAATCCGCAAAAGTTTCGGAAGCCGCGAAAGCGTGCTCGAAGTTCCTTACCTGCTGCAAATGCAAAAAGACGCTTACACGTCCTTCTTGCAGGCAGGGGTGGTTCCCTCCAAACGCACACACGAAGGCCTGCAAGCCGCATTTAAGTCGGCTTTTCCGATCGTCTCCCACAACGGTTTTGTGGAGATGAAATTCGTCGAGTACAACCTCGCCAAGCCAGCGTTTGACGTGCGCGAGTGCCAAACACGTGGTCTGACCTTCTCGTCGGCCGTGCGTGCCCGCGTTCAACTCATCATTTACGACCGTGATTCTTCGACCTCGCAAAACAAAGTGGTCAAAGAAGTCAAAGAGCAAGAGGTCTACATGGGCGAAGTGCCCTTGATGACCGACAAAGGCTCCTTCATCATCAACGGCACCGAGCGCGTGATCGTGTCTCAGTTGCACCGCTCTCCTGGCGTGTTCTTTGAACACGACAAGGGCAAAACCCACAGCTCGGGCAAGCTGCTGTTCTCGGCCCGCATCATCCCTTACCGCGGTTCTTGGCTCGACTTCGAATTCGACCCCAAAGACATCCTGTACTTCCGCGTTGACCGTCGTCGCAAGATGCCTGTTTCCATTCTGCTCAAGGCCATTGGCTTGAACCCAGAATCGATCCTTGCGAACTTCTTCGTCAACGACAACTTCCGCCTCATGGACAGCGGTGCACAAATGGAATTTGTGGCCGAGCGTCTGCGCGGCGAAGTGGCGCGTTTTGACATCACCGACAAGTCCGGCAAAGTGGTGGTGGCCAAAGACAAGCGTATCACCGTGCGCCACACCCGCGAGCTGGAGCAGTCCGGTACCACGCACATCAGCGTGCCCGAAGACTTCCTGATTGGCCGCGTGGTGGCCCGCAGCATCGTCGAAGCCGACACGGGCGAAATCATCGCCAAGGCCAACGAAGAGCTGACCGAAGCCCTGCTGAAGAAGCTGCGCACCTCTGGCGTGCAAGACCTGCCCTGCATCTACACGAACGAACTCGACCAAGGTGCGTACATCTCGCAAACCTTGCGCATCGACGAGACCGTGGACGAGTTTGCAGCCCGTGTGGCCATCTACCGCATGATGCGCCCTGGCGAGCCGCCAACAGAAGACGCGGTCCAAGCCCTGTTCCAGCGCCTGTTCTACAACCCCGACACTTACGATTTGTCGCGTGTGGGCCGCATGAAATTCAACGCCCGCGTGGGCCGTGGCGAGTCCACTGGCCCCATGGTGTTGACCAACGAAGACATCTTGGCCGTGGTCAAGATCTTGGTGGACCTGCGCAACGGCAACGGCGAAGTCGATGACATCGACCACCTGGGCAACCGCCGCGTGCGTTGCGTGGGCGAATTGGCCGAGAACCAGTACCGCACAGGTCTGGCACGTATCGAAAAGGCTGTGAAAGAGCGTTTGGGCCAGGCCGAGCAAGAGCCGCTCATGCCGCATGACCTGATCAACTCCAAGCCGATTTCTGCGGCTTTGAAAGAGTTCTTTGGTGCTTCGCAGCTGTCGCAATTCATGGACCAGACCAACCCTCTGGCCGAGATCACCCACAAGCGCCGCGTGTCGGCTCTTGGCCCAGGTGGTTTGACCCGCGAGCGTGCAGGCTTCGAAGTGCGCGACGTGCACGTGACCCACTACGGTCGTGTGTGCCCGATTGAAACGCCAGAAGGTCCCAACATTGGTTTGATCAACTCGCTGGCTTTGTATGCCCGCCTGAACGAGTACGGCTTCATCGAAACCCCGTACCGCCGAGTGGTCGAAGGCAAAGTCACGATGGACATCGACTACCTGTCGGCCATCGAAGAAGGCAAGTACGTCATCGCCCAGGCCAACGCCACATTGGACAAAGACGGCAAGCTGACCGGTGATTTGGTCTCTGCCCGTGAAAAAGGCGAATCCATTCTGTGCGGCGCTGAGCGCATCCAGTACATGGACGTGTCGCCTGCCCAGATCGTGTCGGTGGCCGCTTCGTTGGTGCCATTCTTGGAGCACGATGACGCCAACCGCGCTTTGATGGGTGCCAACATGTCGCGTCAGGCCGTGCCTGTGCTTCGCCCTGAAAAGCCCATGGTCGGTACCGGCATCGAGCGCGTTGCAGCGGTCGACTCCGGCACTGTGGTCACGGCCACTCGTGGCGGTATCGTCGACTACGTGGACGCCACCCGCATCGTGATCCGCGTGAACGACGCGGAAGCTTTGGCCGGTGAAGTGGGTGTGGACATCTACAACCTGATCAAGTACCAGCGTTCCAACCAGAACACCAACATCCACCAGCGCCCCATCGTCAAGCGTGGCGACAAGCTGGCCAAGGGTGACGTGATTGCCGACGGCGCATCGACTGACCTGGGCGAGATCGCCATTGGTCAGAACATGCTGATCGCTTTCATGCCTTGGAACGGCTACAACTTCGAAGACTCGATCTTGATCTCTGAGCGTGTGGTGGCCGAAGACCGCTACACCTCGATCCACATCGAAGAACTCGTGGTCATGGCCCGTGACACCAAGTTGGGTGCCGAAGAAATTTCGCGCGACATCCCCAATCTGTCCGAGCAGCAACTGGGTCGTCTGGACGACTCCGGCATCATCTACGTGGGCGCCGAAGTGCAACCCGGCGATGTGTTGGTGGGCAAGGTCACACCCAAGGGCGAGACCACCCTGACACCCGAAGAAAAACTGCTGCGCGCCATCTTCGGTGAAAAAGCCAGCGATGTGAAAGACACCTCGCTGCGCGTGGACCAGGGCTCGCAAGGCACTGTGATCGACGTGCAGGTCTTCACCCGTGAAGGCATCGTGCGTGACAAGCGTGCCCAGCAAATCATCGACGACGAACTCAAGCGTTTCCGCCTGGACCTGAACGACCAGCTGCGCATCGTGGAAGCCGACGCGTTTGACCGTATCGAGAAACTCCTCGTGGGTCGTGTGGCCAACGGTGGTCCGCAAAAGCTGGCCAAGGGCACCAAGCTCGACAAGGCCTACATGGAGTCGGTGGACAAATTCCATTGGTTCGACATTCGTCCTGCCGAGGACGACGTGGCCATGCAACTGGAGTCCATCAAGAACTCGCTGGAGCAAACCCGCCACAGCTTTGACTTGTCCTTTGAAGAAAAGCGCAAGAAGCTCACCCAAGGCGACGAGTTGCCTGCTGGCGTGCTGAAAATGGTCAAGGTCTACCTGGCTGTCAAGCGCCGCTTGCAGCCTGGTGACAAGATGGCCGGTCGTCACGGTAACAAGGGCGTGGTCTCCAAGATCGTGCCCGTCGAAGACATGCCTTTCATGGCCGACGGCACCCCTGCCGACATCGTGCTCAACCCGCTGGGCGTGCCATCGCGCATGAACGTGGGTCAGGTGCTCGAAGTCCACTTGGGCTGGGCTGGCAAAGGCATTGGCCAACGCATTGGCAACATGCTGCAAGCCGAAACCCAGCGCATGGAAAAGATTGCCGAGCTGCGCAAGCTGTTCGAGCAGCTCTACAACAGCATGGGCCGCAAGGAAGACTTGTCGCAACTGAGCGATGACGAAGTGCTGGACATGGCGGGCAACCTCAAAGAGGGCTTCCCCTTCGCTACCCCCGTGTTCGACGGTGCGGCCGAAGAAGAAATCCGTGCCATGTTGCACTTGGCCTACCCAGAAGATTTGGCCAAAGCCAAGGGTCTGACAGCCACGCGCACCCAAGCCAACTTGTTCGACGGCCGCACAGGCGACGCCTTTGACCGTCCGACCACCATTGGCTACATGCACTTCTTGAAATTGCACCACTTGGTGGACGACAAGATGCACGCCCGCTCGACCGGTCCTTACAGCTTGGTCACACAGCAGCCGCTGGGTGGTAAAGCGCAGTTCGGTGGTCAGCGTTTCGGTGAGATGGAAGTGTGGGCGCTGGAAGCGTATGGCGCTTCTTATGTTCTGCAAGAGATGCTCACCGTGAAGTCCGACGACGTGCAAGGCCGTACCAAGGTCTACGAGAGCATCGTCAAAGGCGAACACTCCATCGAAGCGGGCATGCCCGAATCGTTCAACGTGCTGGTCAAGGAAATCCGTTCGCTGGGCCTTGACATCGAGCTCGAGCGTTCTTAATTCACAGGCAAAGGATTCAAACCATGAAATCACTACTCGACCTGTTCAAGCAGTTCACGCCCGATGACCACTTCGATGCCATCCGCATCGGCCTGGCATCGCCCGAGAAGATCCGTTCCTGGTCTTTTGGCGAAGTGAAAAAGCCTGAAACCATCAACTACCGCACCTTCAAGCCCGAGCGCGATGGTCTGTTTTGCGCCAAGATCTTTGGCCCCATCAAAGACTATGAATGCCTGTGCGGCAAGTACAAGCGCCTCAAGCACCGCGGTGTCATCTGCGAGAAGTGCGGCGTTGAAGTCACACAGACCAAAGTGCGTCGCGAGCGCATGGGCCACATTGACCTGGCTGCACCTTGCGCCCACATCTGGTTCCTGAAGTCGCTGCCTTCGCGCTTGGGCCTGGTGCTCGACATGACGCTGCGTGACATCGAACGTGTGTTGTACTTTGAAGCGTATGTCGTGACCGACCCCGGCATGACACCGCTCAAGAAGTTCGGCATCATGTCCGAGGACGATTACGACGCCAAAGTCAAAGAGTACGGCGATGAATTCGTGGCCAAGATGGGCGCCGAAGGCATCAAGGAATTGCTGCAAGGCATCGACATCGAAAGCGAAATCGAGCGCCTGCGCGGTGACTTGACTGGCTCTGAGCTCAAAGTCAAGAAGAACTCCAAGCGCCTCAAAGTGCTGGAAGCCTTCAAGAAATCGGGCATCAAGCCCGAGTGGATGGTGCTCGAAGTGCTGCCTGTGTTGCCACCGGACCTGCGTCCTTTGGTGCCACTGGACGGTGGCCGTTTTGCGACCTCCGACTTGAACGACCTGTACCGCCGCGTGATCAACCGCAACAGCCGTTTGCGCCGTTTGCTGGAACTCAAAGCGCCCGAGATCATTGCGCGCAACGAAAAGCGCATGTTGCAAGAAGCCGTGGACAGCTTGCTGGACAACGGCCGTCGCGGTAAGGCCATGACCGGCGCCAACAAGCGTGCCCTGAAGTCTTTGGCCGACATGATCAAAGGCAAGAGCGGTCGTTTCCGTCAGAACTTGCTGGGCAAGCGCGTCGACTACTCCGGTCGTTCCGTCATCACCGTGGGTCCAACCCTCAAACTGCACCAGTGTGGTTTGCCCAAGTTGATGGCGATTGAGTTGTTCAAGCCCTTCATCTTTGCGCGTCTCGAAGCCATGGGCATCGCGACCACCATCAAGGCTGCGAAGAAAGAAGTCGAAGCCGGCACCCCTGTGGTGTGGGACATCCTGGAAGAGGTCATCAAAGAGCACCCCGTGATGCTCAACCGTGCGCCGACGCTGCACCGTTTGGGCATTCAGGCGTTCGAACCTTTGCTGATCGAAGGCAAAGCCATTCAGTTGCACCCCCTCGTTTGCGCGGCCTTCAACGCCGATTTCGACGGTGACCAAATGGCCGTTCACGTGCCTTTGTCGGTCGAAGCGCAGATGGAAGCCCGCACCCTGATGCTGGCTTCGAACAACATCTTGTTCCCCGCTTCTGGCGAACCATCGATTGTGCCGTCGCAAGACGTGGTGCTGGGCTTGTACTACGCCACACGTGACCGCATCAACGCCAAAGGCGAAGGCCTGATCTTCTCTGACATCGGTGAAGTGCAGCGCGCCCTGGATGCCGGTGCTGTCGAGTTGACCGCCAAGATCAACGTGCGCATGACCGAGTGGACCAAAGACAAAGCCACGGGCGAGTTCAACTCGTCGGTGTCGATGGTAGAAACCACCGTGGGCCGTGCCTTGTTGTCCGAGATCCTGCCCAAGGGCCTGCCCTTCAGCAACCTGAACAAGGCGCTGAAGAAAAAGGAAATCTCCAAGCTGATCAACACGTCTTTCCGCAAGTGCGGTTTGAAAGAGACCGTGGTGTTCGCTGACAAGCTGTTGCAAAACGGCTTCCGTTTGGCCACACGCGCCGGTATCTCGATCGGCATCGACGATATGTTGGTGCCGCCTGAGAAGCCCGCCATCATTGAAGCGGCCGAAAAAGAAGTCAAAGACATTGAGCAGCAATACGTCTCCGGTCTGGTGACCGCTGGCGAGCGCTACAACAAGGTGGTCGACATCTGGGGCAAAGCCGGTGACGTCGTCTCCAAAGTGATGATGGACCAGCTGCGCAAAGAGCGCACCATTGACCGCCATGGCAATGAAGTCGATCAGGAATCGTTCAACTCGATTTACATGATGGCCGACTCGGGTGCCCGCGGCTCTGCAGCGCAGATTCGCCAATTGGCCGGTATGCGTGGTCTGATGGCCAAGCCTGACGGCTCGATCATTGAGACCCCCATCACGGCGAACTTCCGTGAAGGCCTGAACGTGTTGCAGTACTTCATCTCGACACACGGTGCACGTAAAGGTCTGGCCGACACGGCTTTGAAGACCGCCAACTCGGGTTACCTGACCCGTCGTCTGGTGGACGTGACGCAAGACTTGGTGGTGACCGAGTTGGATTGCGGCACCGCCGATGGCTCGCTGATGCGCGCCATCGTCGAAGGTGGCGAAGTGATCGAGTCGTTGCGTGACCGTATCCTGGGCCGCACCGCTGCCGAGGACGTACTGCACCCCGAAACCCGCGCTGTGCTGGCTTCCGCTGGCACCATGCTGGAAGAAGACCTCATTGACGAACTCGAAGCCGCTGGCGTCGACGAAGTCAAGGTGCGCACAGCATTGACCTGCGAAACACGCTTTGGTTTGTGCGCCAAGTGCTATGGCCGCGATTTGGGCCGCGGAGGCTTGGTCAACAACGGCGAAGCGGTCGGTGTGATTGCCGCCCAGTCGATTGGCGAGCCCGGCACGCAGCTGACCATGCGAACCTTCCACATCGGTGGTGCGGCTTCACGTGCGGCCGTGGCCTCCAGCGTGGAAGCCAAATCCAACGGTGCCATCGGCTTCAACGCCACCATGCGCTATGTGACCAACAGCAAAGGCGAGTTGGTGGTGATTTCCCGTTCTGGCGAAATCATCATCAGCGAGCACGGCCGTGAGCGCGAGCGTCACAAAGTGCCTTACGGTGCCATCTTGTCGGTCAAGGCCGACCAGGCCATCAAGGCCGGCACCATTTTGGCCAACTGGGACCCACTGACCCGTCCGATCATCACCGAGTACGCGGGTACCGTGAAGTTCGAGAACGTCGAAGAAGGCCTGACTGTGGCCAAGCAGCTGGACGAAGTGACCGGCTTATCGACTCTGGTGGTCATTGACCCCAAGCGCCGTGGTGCTGCCAAAGTGGTGCGCCCTCAGGTCAAGCTGATCGATGCCCAAGGCAAGGAAGTCAAGATTCCCGGCACCGACCACTCGGTGACGATTGGCTTCCAGATCGGCTCGCTGATCCAGGTGCGCGACGGCATGGACGTGGGACCTGGCGAAGTGCTGGCCCGTATCCCGGTCGAAGGTCAAAAGACCCGCGACATCACCGGCGGTTTGCCCCGAGTGGCCGAACTGTTCGAAGCCCGCACACCCAAAGACAAGGGCATGCTGGCCGAGATCACCGGTACCGTGTCGTTCGGCAAGGAAACCAAGGGCAAGGTCCGCTTGCAAATCACCGACCCTGAAGGCAAGGTCTGGGATGAACTGATCCCCAAAGAGAAGAACATCTTGGTGCACGAAGGTCAAGTGGTCAACAAAGGCGAAAGCATTGTGGACGGCCCGGCCGATCCACAAGACATCTTGCGCTTGTTGGGCATCGAAGAGCTGGCCCGCTACATCGTGGACGAAGTGCAGGACGTTTACCGCTTGCAAGGCGTGAAGATCAACGACAAGCACATCGAAGTGATTGTTCGTCAGATGTTGCGCCGCGTGGTGGTCGAGAACATCGGTGACTCCAACTACATCTCCGGTGAGCAGGTGGAGCGTTCCGAAATGCTCAACACCAACGACGCTTTGCAGCGCGATGGCAAGATCCCCGCGACCTTCAGCAACCTGTTGCTCGGTATCACGAAGGCCTCTTTGTCGACCGACTCGTTCATCTCGGCCGCTTCCTTCCAGGAAACGACCCGCGTGTTGACCGAAGCGGCCATCATGGGCAAGCGCGACGAGCTGCGTGGCCTGAAGGAAAACGTGATCGTCGGTCGCCTGATTCCCGCCGGTACAGGCTTGGCTTACCACCAGGCCCGCAAAGTCAAGGACGCCATGGACGACGCCGAGCGCCGCGCCATAGCGGACGCCGAGGCGGCGGACATGGCCGGTGACACGGCGGAAGACACCGTCACCGACGCAGGCGAAGCCGCCTGAACGGTGCATTCACCGCCAACGCGGTGAGTCCAATCAGCCCCTGCACCGCGATGTGGTCAGGGGCTGTTTTTATGGGGTGATGGCCCTGAGAGGAATGGAACATGGGTGCTCTGGTGGTGGGTGTGGTGCTGGCCTTGTGCCTGTTCTGGTCGGTGGGTGCGCACAACCGTCTGGTGCGTTTGCGCTCCGAAGTGGTGCGCCAGTGGAGCAGTGTGGACGCCGTGTGGTTGCGCCTCTTGGTGCGATTGCAAGGGGGCTTGGCGGCGCGGCAAAGCCTGGTCAGCGAGGCCGAGGCGCAAGAGTTGCAGGCGGTGCAAACCGCCAGCGAACAGATGCTCGAGGCCCTCACGCAGGCCCGCTTGCAGCCGCTCGACGAAGCGGTGCAAAAACAGGTGATCAGCCAGCATCTGCAACTGGTCAGTGAAATCCGTGTGTTGCAACAACAAGCCCATGAAGCCATCCGGCCCGATTTGGAGATTGCCCTCAACCGCATGCGCCAAACCTTGCCCGCTGCCATGATTCCGTACCATGTGGCCGTCGGTGCTTACAACGACGCATTGAGCATGAGGCCAGCTTCATGGCTGGCGCGGCGTTTGAACTTCAAACCCGCCGTGCGCATGGACCTGACCATGGCCTCCTCTTGAGAGCCGTCACCATGAACGACAAGCCATCAGCACAAAAACGCCCAGAACAGAAGGTGCAAGGCGCAGCGCTGCCTGCAGCCAGGCGCAAGCCCAGCACGGGCCAGCCACAAGCTCGTGATCACGGCATGGCCACGTCCGTGCCCTTGTCGCGGCAGCTGCAAGCCACGGCGGCGGTGGTTCAAGCGGTGCGGGCCGGACGATCTTTGACCACTGAACTGGCCAGCGTGCCACTCGAGCTGCGCCCGGGTGTTCAAGCCCTGACTTTTCAGGTGATGCGGCAACTGGGCCGCGCCATGGCCCTGCGCGAGCGTTTGGCCAGCAAGGCACCGCCTCCTGCGGCCGACGCCTTGTTGTGCACTGCCCTGGCCTTGAGCTGGCAGGGTGAAGGTGCCCCTTACCCGGTGCACACCCTGGTCAACCAGGCCGTCGAGGCGGCAAGGCAACAAAGACAGACCTCGGCCCAAAGTGGCTTCATCAACGCGTGTTTGCGCCGTTTTTTGCGCGAGCGTGAGGACTTGGTGGCCGCAACGGACAGCGACCCACAGGCGCGCTGGAATCACCCACGCTGGTGGGTGGCGCGTGTGCAGGACGAATACCCAGAGGACTGGCAAAAATTGCTGGACATGGCGCAACAAGCAGCCCCCATGAGCCTGCGTGTGGACACCCGTCACCACAGTGTGGCCGCATACCAGGAGCAGCTGCAGGCCCTGGGCTTGGGCGCCAAGGCTGTGGGCGCATCGGGTTTGCAACTTGAGCGCGCGGTGCCCGTGCAGCAGTTGCCCGGATTTGAGCTGGGCCATGTGTCGGTGCAAGATGCCGCGGCGCAAGTGGCTGCCCCTTTGTTGCTGCAAGGCCTCGATGTGGATCAGCCCTGGCGCATTCTGGATGCCTGTGCCGCCCCGGGGGGTAAAACAGGGCACCTGCTGGCCTGCTACCCCCAGGCGCAGGTTTTGGCGCTGGATGTAGACGCCACGCGGTGCCAGCGCATCGAAGACAACTTGAAGCGCTTGGGCGCGCAGGCTCAGGCCCGTGCCCAGGTGCGCGCTGCCGATGCCGCCCAGCCTGCACAGTGGTGGGACGGTGTGGCTTTTGACGCGATCTTGCTGGATGCACCCTGCACCGCTTCCGGCATCGTGCGCAGACACCCCGATGTGCGCTGGCTGCGCCGCCCTGGCGACAGCGCACAACTGGCCCAGACTCAGGCCCAGCTGCTCAAGGCCCTGTGGCCCTTGCTGGCCCCGGGGGGGCGCTTGCTGTACTGCACTTGCTCGGTTTTCCATTCGGAGGGAGAAGACACCGTGCAAGCGTTTCTTCAGCGCAACACCCATGCACGAATGCTGCCCTCACCCGGTCATTTGATACCCGGGAAAATACCCATGGGCCTTCCTCTCAAGCACAATGCATTGGGTGAACACGACGGTTTCTATTACGCACTGCTGGAGAAGATTCGGGATTGAGCTGGGCGCTTGGTTGACCCGGGCTTTGCTCATGGCCGTGCTGGGTCTGGGCAGTGCATGGGCGCAGACCTCCAGCGTGGAGCTGACCGAGCTCATGCCGGTGCGCAAAGACAACGCCTTGCTGCTCAACGCCCAGCTCAAACTGGAGTTGGGCCCGGCCGTGGAAGACGCCCTCATCAAAGGCCTGGCGGTGCACTTTGTGGTGGAAGCCGAGGTGTTGCGCGAGCGTTGGTACTGGACCGACAAAAAAACCGGCGCGGCCAGCCGTTATTACCGCTTGGCTTTTCAGCCCCTGACCCGCCGCTGGCGGCTGAACGTCTCCAGCGAGCCGATTTCTGGCACGGGCCTCGCGGGCAGCATTTCTCAGAACTTCGAAACCCTGGCCGAGGCCCTGAGCGTGATCCGCCGTCAATCGGCCTGGAAAATCGCCGACGCCCAGAGTCTGGACCCCGATGCCCGACAACGCCTGCGTTACGAATTCAAGCTCGATGTCACCCAATTGCCCCGCCCTTTCCAAATTGCGGCGGGTAACCAGGCCGACTGGAACCTGCAGGTGATCAAGACCTTGCGCCTGAGCGAAGAGCTGGTGCGCTGACATGGCCTGGCTCAAAGCAACCCGCGCACCCTTGACCGAGAGGCCCTCCCGGACCAGCCGCTGGTTGATGCTGGTGGGCGCTGTGAGCGTGGCCGCCATTGGCATTGGCTTGCTGGTGCTCATGACACAGGCCACCGGCAACCGGGAGCGCTACAACCAGAACTACGAATGGCTGGTGCTCATCAACGCGGTGGTGGCCAGTGGCTTGTTGATCACCATCTTGTGGGGCATGGTGCGCTTGTTGCGCAGCTTGTACAAAGGCCAATTCGGTTCACGCTTGCTGGTCAAGCTCGCTGGCATTTTTGCCTTGGTGGGTGTCATTCCGGGCTTGCTGATTTATGTGGTGTCTTACCAGTTCGTCTCGCGCTCGATCGAAAGCTGGTTTGACGTGAAAGTGGAGGCGGCCCTCGTGGCGGGCCTCAACCTGGGGCGGGCCACCTTGGACACGCTCAGTGAAGACCTGAACAAGCAAGGCCGTGCTGCCGCTGCCAATTGGGCAGAAGCCAGCGAGCTCAACCCGGCCCTTGCAGCCGAAAAAATCCGCACCCAATTGGGCGCCAGCGATGTGGCCATCTGGAGCTTGGGGGGCCAAATGGTAGCCAGTGCGGGCCCTTCGCGCTTTCAACTCAGGGCTGACCGCCCCACACCCCAGCAACTGCGGGAGGCCCGTCAAAACGGCAGTCTGGCCTGGGTGGAGGGACTGGACGAAGCCATCCCCGGTGGTGACAAGGGCCGAATCAAGGTTCTGGTGCTGTTTCCCCAATGGAGCCTGGCCCTGAACGAAGACCGGCGTTTGCTGATGGTGACCCAGGAGCTGCCCCCCACTCTGGTCAACAACGCGCTGGAGGTGCAATCCGCCTACCGCGAATACCAAGAGCGGGCCCTGGCCCGTGATGGCCTGCGGCGCATGTACATCGGCACCCTCACACTGAGCCTGTTCCTGGCCGTGCTGGGGGCCATCTTGCTGGCTGTCTTGCTGGGCAATCAACTGGCGCGTCCCCTGCTGCTGTTGGCCCACGGCATGCGCCAGGTGGCGGCGGGCGACTTGCGGCCCAAACTGGCACTGCAAGGCAAAGACGAGTTGGGCGGCCTGACCCGCTCGTTTGCGGACATGACGCAGCAACTCGCCGATGCCCGCGCCAACGGCGAGCGCAGCCTGAACCAGCTCGACCAGGCCAGAAGCAAGCTGCAAACCATCCTGGACAACCTGACAGCCGGGGTCATGGTGCTGGACGCACAAGGCACCATCGCATCGGCCAACCCTGGGGCCACACGCATCTTGCGCGTGCCCGTCAGTGCGCACGAAGGCCAGGGCCTGCAAGGCTTGCCGGGCTTGCAGGCTTTTGCGCAAGAGGTGGACGCGCAATTCAAGGCCTTGCATGCCGGCAACGACGCACGCGAATTGGACCACTGGCAAAAATCATTCGACATCCATGCAGCGGGTCAGGGCTTGAGCCAGACCGGTGTGACCTTGCTCGCACGCGGGGCCGTCTTGCCCGATGGCATGCGCTTGTTGGTGTTCGACGACATCTCGGAAATTGTCTCGGCCGAACGCGCCCAGGCTTGGGGCGAAGTGGCCCGCAGGCTGGCACACGAAATCAAGAACCCGCTCACGCCCATTCAGTTGTCGGCCGAGCGGCTGGAAAGGCGCCTGATCGGTAAATTGGAAGCGCAAGACGACGCGGTGTTGGCCAAATCGGTCAAGACCATCGTCGACCAAGTGGAGGCCATGAAACGCCTGGTCAATGAATTTCGCGACTACGCCCGTTTGCCATCGGCCGAACTCAAGCCCCTGCAACTCAATGCCTTGGTCAGTGACGTGCTGGCCCTGTATGCCAGCGAACCGCACGACAGCGTGGCGCGCGCCACCGTGGTCGCTGAGTTGGATGCTGCATGCCCCCTGATCTTGGGAGACGAACAGCAATTGCGCCAGGTCATTCACAACTTGCTGCAAAACGCACAAGACGCCTGCGAAGCGCGTGGCCAAGGCCTGACCACAGCCCGAGTGCAGGTGCGAACCGAGTGGCGTGCGCAGCGCCAGCGGGTGCGTTTGACGGTGACCGACACCGGCCCTGGCTTTGCCCCCCATATCTTGCAACGGGCCTTTGAACCGTACGTCACCACCAAGGCCAAAGGCACCGGACTGGGTTTGGCGGTGGTCAAAAAAATAGCCGATGAACACGGCGCACGCATCGACATGACCAACGTGCAAGAGGGCGACAACATTCAGGGTGCGCAAGTCTCGTTATCATTCGCAGTGGCGCAAACCGCACAGGGGCTGGAACAGCCCCCTTCATGAACAGAGACAAAACAGGCATATGGCAAATATTTTGGTGGTGGACGACGAGCTGGGCATACGCGACCTGCTCTCAGAAATCCTCTTTGACGAGGGGCACCAGGTGGAGCTCGCTGAAAACGCCGCGCAAGCGCGCGAGGCTCGCCAGAACATGCGCCCTGACCTGGTGTTGTTGGACATCTGGATGCCCGATACAGATGGCGTGAGCCTTCTCAAGGAATGGGCCGCCAGCGGATTGCTGAACATGCCCGTGATCATGATGAGTGGGCACGCCACCATCGACACCGCAGTGGACGCGGTCAAGATCGGCGCACACGCCTTTCTTGAAAAGCCTATCACCTTGCAAAAACTGCTCAAGGCCGTCGAGCAAGGCTTGGCCCGCGACCAAGTTCAGCAGGCCATGTTGGCCGCCAGCCCGCCCCCGCCACCCAGTGTGTTGTCCATGGCCACGGTCGTCGTCACGGAAAACAACGTGGCCCCCGATGTGCAGCAAAGTTTTGAACTCGACCGCCCGCTGCGCGAAGCGCGCGATGCTTTCGAAAAAGCCTACTTTGAATTCCATTTGGCCCACGAAGGTGGCTCCATGACCCGGGTTGCCGAAAAAACGGGCCTGGAGCGCACCCACCTGTACCGCAAGCTCAAGCAACTCGGCGTGGACCTCACACGCAGCAAACGCAGCCCTTGATGGATCTCGCGTGGCCACGCATTCGCACTCTCGAGCATGTGCCCCGCTACTCCATACCGGTATTTTTTGAAGCCCTCGCTCATAAGCACACAAAAGACCTGCTAGAATACAAGGCTCAGGCCCGGTAGCTCAGTTGGTAGAGCAGCGGATTGAAAAAGTCCGCTCGGCGCTAGAACTTCAGCATTAATGGCGCCTGCAAATTGGGTGCAAAACGGTGCGGCACACTCTGTGCTGACAGTGCCAAATCCCCCCTCTTAAAGTAAATCAAAGTAGTTCAAAACTGCTGTGCTGGCAGCTGCTTGGTTGTCTGTTGGCGCAGCGCTTCAGCTAGCGTAGCCCCCAGCTTTTTCCAGCGTCCTGCAACGCATTTACAAGCCCTACAGCACGCTTTTAGCCCAGCGGGCAGGCACTGGGTGCTGGATGGAGCGTTTTTCGCTTGTATAGCTTCTGCTGCACATCTAGCGATTTGAGCGTAAAGAAAAATTACGCTCGTGAGACACCTACGTCGACTAATTAAGACCCCCGCATAGGACGAAAGGAGATGAATAGCTAAATTGTTGACAGCAACAATTACAGTGTCATAATTACACTGTAAAGGATTAAGCATGTCAGTTATTCAAAGCCACAAAGCCTTTTGGGGACCCATCGCAGAGCTTATCGAACGAGCAAGGATCGTTAGCAAAGGTATGGGTCTTAACTCTGAAAAAATGACCGATAGGCTTATCAGATATTACGCAGCCCAAGGCGTATTAGACAAGCCGGACAGGTTGGGGCGCGATGCCGCCTACAACTACCGTCACCTTCTCCAGTTGCTGACGGCAAGGCGCCTATCTGAGAAAGGTGTGTCGTTGGAGATCATTGGTCGGCACAACTTATCTACAACCACTGAACTACTTGAAAAGGGACTGATCAAGCCTGTTGAGATGGAGGTGTTTGTCACACCCCCGAAGAGCGAGGCGAATGTCATGGTTCCTAAGACATTGAATGGCAGTCCTCTCGCCATGGTCGATGTGCTGTCAGAAGTGCGGGCGTTGAAAGACCAGTTCAACAAGGATCATGAGGAATTGCGTCGAGTGCGTGAAGCCGTGGGTGAATTTGCGTCACAACTCAAGGAATTTCATGCGGGGCTGGACGGAATAAAAGTTGAGCTGGAAGCGGTAGTTCGACTAGTCAAAACAGGCCTGGACAAGATGTATCAAACCGAGGACAAATTCGGATACATGCTCGAAAAGAATCTCAGTGCTCACAATGAAAAATTCAACTATTTGGTTGAAGGCATTGAACGGGTTGAGCGCACCTTACTCAAGATAGAAATCAACAGCGGTCAGGCCAAATGAGGACCAATATGGAAATCATCTTTCGACCAATGGCCTATGACACAAGGATGAATCCGATCAATCGAATGTTCGGCTATGTCCGCTCATTAGAGTCAGACACGGTATCGGTGACGGCTAACCCTATGCCAGGATCGCCACTCTCAATTGTTGTTGATCAACTTAACCTCGATAGAGCCCGCATCCACAAGGCTGCAGTGAAAAGTAACAGGCACTCAAAAATTGCCGTACTAGAGAGCATGACGCCAAGGATTTTCTTAATACCGAAAACGACAGGAGACAAAGAGGCATCGGCGATCATCGATGCGCTGATTGAAAACGCCGCAGAGTGCGAGTCGGAAGTTCTGAACTTCACACACTACGGACTGATCAGGGGTAATGTGCCGGAAGCGGAAGTGACCAGCATCTTTGAACGTTTTGCAGAAAAAAGCAATGAGTCAAAGATCAAGGTAATAGTTTGGGACGTAGACGCACGACACGTTCAGACTTTTCGCTCTTTACACCAAAAACATTTCCTTGGACGTCGGCAATGAAATCTAGGAAACGAAACGGATTGCTTGCCCTCATGCTGATGAGCCTAGTGGGCTTGGTGGTGTATTCCATATGGATAGAGCCGCAACGTATTGAAGTTGTTCAGCATGACATGAGTGCCCAATCAGAGGAAGTGTCATTCAGGTTGATACAAGTGTCAGACTTACACCTTCGTGGGTATGGTGAGCATGAAAAATACATTGCTCAAACGATCAAGGATATGAATGCGGATCTTGTGGTGCTAACAGGGGATGCGATTGATCGACAGGAGGCTATACCCTGGCTACGATCGTTCGTGAAAGAGTTGGGCACTGTCCCTGTTCTCCATGTCCTTGGAAACTGGGAACACTGGAGTGATTTGAGCCTAGAGTCATTGAACAGCACGGGCGTGAGGCTGTTGCTGAACGAAAGATGGACGCTAATAAAAGGCCAGAGACGTCTGGAAATTATTGGGTTAGATGACTACACGGCAGGACAACCCGACCTGGGTCTCATTTCCATAAGTTCATCATTCAGTCGAGATAAATCCACAGTGCTTGTACAGCACTCTCCAGGATTTTTTGATCAAGCCAGTGTCACTCGAGAAATGGGCGCACAACGATTTGATTTGTGCCTTGCTGGGCATACACATGGAGGACAGGTGGCGATATTTGGTTGGGCCCCGATGAAGCCAGTGGGCAGTGGGCGTTTTACAGCAGGTTTTTACGATGTACCAGGTTGCCGTCTATACGTATCACGTGGCTTGGGTACATCTGTCATGCCCATCAGGCTGGGATCGAGGCCAGAGGTGGCTGTGTTTGAATTTTAAGCGGTGAAACAGAAATGAAATTCAGAGAAGAGATTAGAAACTTCAAGAATGAGAGGGTCAACCGCATAAAGACCAACGTGATCGTTGGTGCTGGTTTTTTAGCCCTCGTATTGGGTGCGGCTATGTTTTATCTGTCGTATGTGTATGGAATTCGAGGATTTATATCAGTAGGTAGCATACTGATTTTCATAGTCTTTCCAGTCAGTCTTGTTTATCCGATAGTGAGATTTTTCATGGGTGGAAAAGATAGTGTTGTGGGCGTCGTCATATCTGTGGTGATTGAAGAGCACTTGAAAGGGAAGATCAAAGAAAAAATCCGAAAGATTGAAAAATGATGGTGGTAGTGAGCGTCAAAAAAATTTACTCTTGAATTCGCAACTCGGTATCCGCCCAGACTGGCGGGCTATCGGTTGTCCATATTGGTAGTCTGAAAACAAACTGCGTTCAACAAGAAAGGACGCAGAACATGTCACTGTTTGACTTATCCACGCTGACCGAATTTACGGGCACAGAGCGCTACTACCGCATCAGCCGTAGGCACTTGCTGACCGATGGAACCAAATACCTTGCCGAGCAAGCGCAGTGTTTTTGGATGATGGATGCCATCGCTAGCCATTTGATGGAAATTGGTACGGCGGATTGGTTTGTTGTTGTCAAGACCATGGTCAAGAACGCTGCGGCAGTCATGGTCTATGAGGATGGCAACGGACATGAACACGCAAGGCAGGAAATTCCTTACACAGATTTTCCGCTTGCTGAAATCACACTCTACGCCTGCTGGGACGGCGAGCATTGGGTGATCATGTTGCCAAGCGAGTATTGAAAGCGATCAGGCTCCAAGCGGGCTTCAAGCAAGCCCTGCAATGCATGGAATGCGAGCGCATAAGCCGTCTCAGTTGCGGAAAGAAAAATGACAGCGCGTAGGGCTTTTTGCTGCTGAAGCATCCGCGCTATACCTCTCAGCCCCATGGCAATAGAACTGGCGGATTCAAGTACGAGGTGCAACAAAGATAAACCCGGTGATGGGTGGCTGAGGATGTCAAGGCATCATGGCCACTCAAACCGCCAAGTCCAAGTTGCCAGATGTACAAGCACCTCAGCCGAGAAGAACGATACCAAATTCACAGCCTCTTGAAAGCCAAACAGACCATCAGCGAGATCGCCCGTTCATTGGGCAGGAGCCGCAGCACCATCAGCCGCGAACTCAGCCGTGGCCGCGGTCAGCGTGGCTATCGCGCCGAACAAGCCTGCGCCAAGGCTTCTGAGCGGGCACAGCGAAGCCGTAATGCCCGCCGTTTAGATTCCAAAGTCTGGTCCGATGTGGATTTCTACCTTGGCATTCAATGGAGCCCCGAGCAGATTGCAGGCAAGGTGGCGGTCAGCCATGAGAGCGTCTATTTGTATGTCTATGCGAACAAGGCTGCCGGTGGTGATTTACACACGCACCTGCGTAGCCAAAAGCCTCGGCGCAAACGCCACCTGTGCGGGCGTGATAGACGTGGTCAGATCCCGAACCGCCGCCCGATCAGCGAGAGACCAAGCCACATTGAAGATCGCAAGCAAGTGGGCCACTGGGAAGGTGATACCGTTATTGGCGCGGCTCACAAACAAGCCATCGTGACACTGGTAGAACGCAAGAGTGGCTTTGCTGTGCTGGCCAAAGTGCCCAACAAGTCTGCTGATTTGGTGGGCCGGGCTATTGAAGGCATGCTCAAGCCCCTGAGCTCACGGGTGAAGACCTTGACGGTAGACAACGGCAAGGAGTTTGCCGATCACCAGGCCATCGATCAGGCCCTTGGCATCCAGACTTACTTTGCCGATCCGTATTGCAGCTGGCAGCGCGGCAGCAACGAGAACTTCAATGGTTTGCTGCGCCAATACATTCCCAAGAAACGGCGCATGGAAACTGTCACCGATGAGGAGTTGACTATGATCGAAAACAGATTGAATCACCGGCCCAGAAAGCGGCTGGGATTCAAGACACCCCACGAGGTGTTTCACGCCTCGTTAAACCGTGTTGCAGTTCGTACTTGAATCCGCCACTGAAAAATTCAAGTGAATTTCAGTAGAAAACCCAGCACTTTTGGGGTGAATCTGTCGGAATTAGCGAACGAGACAGGCTCAGCTGAAACGCAAGTTTGATTTGACCCTGCGCCTGCGAGCAGCTTTCAACTTGATCGGCTTGGGTTTGACCGCTCGACTCTTTGCCCAGATTTGCTGCTGCTTGAGTTTTTGCTGTTGTTGCCTAGCTTGCTGCGCTACCTGTCGTTTTTGTTTGGCTGCTGCGTCACGCTGCTGAGTAACGGCGCTGTACTCAGCGGGTGACATGGAGCCATAGGACGTGATGTTTTCTAGAAGTTCGGCGATACGCATCATGTATTTAATGCCGCGTATGCCGAGCTCACATCAATCTAGAACCTCTGTGTAGTTCAGCACATTGCCCTTGCCGAATTGAGCCTCACCGAGCAATTTGGCGTCAATGGCATTGACGGCGAACACGATGGTGTGGGTCGTCTGCGTTACTGACAGACGTACCCAGAGTTGAAATCGCTTCATATCGCTCAAGACTTCAGCGTTGAAAACTGGAGCGAACATTTCCAGCTGTGGTTTCCAATTGCGTATCCAACTCGCCTACTTCGATGGCAGATTTGATGACTTCCAAAGTGGAGACTAATTCGTTTGGGCTTGAGATTTCAATGGCGAACTTTCCCTTGGCTAGCTCCAGTACGCGAGCACCGTAGCGGACAGTAATGGCTGTCTTGCCGTTCTCAGCAATGAACCACCAAGCCTTCACTCGCTTGGGTACTTCAACCTGTTTTCGTACTCCGGTTTCGGAGTCAATGATTGTGCGAAATTTGCTGGCACTGAATTGACTTCCGGAAGTCTGTGCTTTTGCCAGTTGAATCTGCTCCCACAGACGTTTGCTCATCTTGTTGCGGCGAAGTTGTACGGGATTGATGCTGGTGCTCTTTTGGGCTGCGGTCAATTTGAGTCCTGCCAATGTTGCTGTTGCCATTTCGTTTCTCCTTTGTATGAATGGACAACGCAAGTGTGTTTTCGAGATACTGATCTGGGCAACCAACCAGTGATGAGCCCATTCAAGTTGGCGGGACTCTCCAAAGATTTAGCCAGTTTTCATGAGGCTTCATTTGGTCTTCGCTAAATAAAACTGACAGGCAGAGCGAATCACAGTCTCTGTGCTGCCATTTATCACTACTGATTACGAGCCGCGTCACTCACTTGTTATGACGCCCAGAAACTGGACAACGGTGTCTCAGGGAAGGAAGATTTGCGCAGTAGCAAAGATTTGTCGAAACCACTTTCACCAGTGGAGTTATGGATTGCAACCTATTACTGACAAAGGAAAAAAAGCACAAAGATGGAAGGCTCTAAGCCTTCAGCATCACGAGCAAGTAATAACTGATAACTTGCAAGCACTGCGATCGGTTGGCACTTCAGCCATCGCAGACGCTGCGTTTCAAAGCAGCACATAAAAGGAGATCGCGAAACCGCCCTTGCCTATAAAAAGGTTGTGCAGAAGTGCTGTGGTAACGAACTCACCAAAAGAGTCCTATCCACACTGAGCCCTGTGTAGGCTCAGTGTGGGTTGAATCTTCCAAAAGTCTCTAAGTCAAACCAATCGATCGAATTCTTCGGAGACTGAAATGAAGAAGAAATGTGCGATGAGCGAATGCGAAGAGCAAGCGAACGCGAGTTCGCTCTTAACCTAGTGCTGCAATGTATGCGGCCTTGAGAGCTTCATCTGTGACGCAAAGGCGTACCCAGTTCAATGAGGTGTCATCCCACTCAGGTGATCGCAATACCTTGGCAGTGATCTCGGCAGCTAACTCCACCGGAAACTTGAAAACACCAATACCCATTGCAGGCATGGCAACAGACTCAATGTTGTGAGCCACGGCGATGGACAGCGCCGATCTAAATGCCGACTCTAGATAGGCCTCAGCCTCTTCCTCAAATAAGTAATGTCCAGCACGGGCGTGGATCACATACTGATTGGGTAACTTGAAGCCCGGGGTGATCACTGCCATGCCTAGAGCGAGTGGGGCAAACTGCTCGCAGTAGTCCTCAAGCTCATCACCAGCAGCCGTATGAATTGCACCAGCAACACCAGATCCAAGACGCAGGTTGGCATTGGCAGAATTGATCACCGCTTGGGCATCTGGCTGCTTGACTAAATTGGCAACGACGACTTGGATGTCCATATGGGCAGATCAGTAGGTGGGGTTAGATTAGATCACCAGGGGTACGGTTCTCAGTCCCCCTTGAAAATTGCGCAGCAAAATTTTGCATAGCGAAGATTGATTTTCTGGGGATTTCTAAGGGCCGATATTTACTCATCTTCAGAGGTTTTTATTTCATAATAATCACGCCAGATACCTTGTGAATCTGGTTTAACAAGATACAAGCCACCACCACAGATACCGCTAAAGTTCAGCTCGAATGAGGCGGGTTCACCTTTGTATTGAAGGTTAAGAATGTCATATTCAGCGCCATTGAGGAGTCCTGTCATGTATGTCGCTTCAGACAGATCCGAGCTGGTATCTAAGTCTCTTACTTCGAGCAAAAAGTCTTTCAATTCAACCATCTTGTCAGTCGTTTGAAGCTCAGTAATCAACTCGCCGTCATCATATTCAACCACCTCTACAAGCAGGTGCATTCCTTCTGGAACCATAAAGTCGTGATCTTGATTTTCTGCGTAACGCATTAAGAGTGCACTCTCAACATCATGTGTCTCATCTTCGAAGGGGTCATCTATCTCCAGAGATTCAACCTGTATCGCTTTCCCATTAAACTTAATTGCAATACTAGGATCTTCATGCATTCCGTGACAGATGAATTTGCAAATCGCTGTTGCGTCATCAAGAATTTCTGAGGTCTCGAAAGGCGTGGTCAAGTCACTTCCCGAGTCAGAGATTTTGATTTCATACTTCCGCATGAAGTTGTCATCAACGAAATAAGCGTATGCCTGAACTCCGGAGCCGGAAAAACAGGCTGTGATCGTGTTGATCTTGGCTGCATTGGTTGTTTTGGACATCTACATTCCTTTAGTCATTAGATGGGGCAGAAGCAACGTGTACTGTTTTTAAGCAGCGAAATGATCCGGCTTGTGACAGCTAGCCGCCGCTATAAGAGAATTCCAAGATTATTAGATTATTCATTCAATCGTGTCCATCGCGCCACATTCCAAGCAGAAATTCGGCACCAAAGAGAACATACATAGTCTTTGAGCTCAGCTGTAAGTCGTTGATTTTGAACAACTCTTTATCGAGCCCGAGCAGCTCAAAATTCTGGTTGCCCAGACCGGGGTAAAGATCACACACTAAATACGCACAAATTCATAGGAGAGTGCGTATGCCGCAAGCCAAAACTTTGACCCCCGTAGAAATTGAAAAAGTGTTGCTGTACATCGCCAGCAAGCCCAACGCCCAGCGCAACCGGCTCATGTTCCTGCTGACAGTGTGGGCAGGGTTTCGAGTCAGTGAGGTTGCAGGGTTGAGGATCAGCGATGTACGAAACGTGGACGGCTCTGTACGAGCAGAGGTGTACTTGTCCGCTGAAAGAGTCAAGCACGGGCACGAAGGTGTGGTCTATCTCAATGAGCGGCTGCAGGCTGAGTTGGTTAAATTCATCGAGTCGCGTAATTGGCATGCTGCAGATCAGGCATTGTTCTGCACACAAGCTAATCCGCGAAAGGGTTTTTCAGCAAATACCATGACTCAGCATTTCCACTACCTCTACAAAAGAACGGGCATTGCAGGTGGTAGCAGTCACAGTGGTCGGCGCACCTTCATCACAACACTGGCAAATAAAGGTGTCAGTGTGCGCTTGCTGGCAAGCCTTGTGCGGCATGCCAACATCGCTACCACCCAGCGTTACATCGATGTCAATGACGACATGAAAGGCGGATTCAAGTACGAACTGCAACACGGTTTAACGAGGCGTGAAACACCTCGTGGGGTGTCTTGAATCCCAGCCGCTTTCTGGGCCGGTGATTCAATCTGTTTTCGATCATAGTCAACTCCTCATCGGTGACAGTTTCCATGCGCCTCTTCTTGGGAATGTATTGGCGCAGCAAACCATTGAAGTTCTCGTTGCTGCCGCGCTGCCAGCTGCAATACGGATCGGCAAAGTAAGTCTGGATGCCAAGGGCCTGATCGATGGCCTGGTGATCGGCAAACTCCTTGCCGTTGTCTACCGTCAAGGTCTTCACCCGTGAGCTCAGGGGCTTGAGCATGCCTTCAATAGCCCGGCCCACCAAATCAGCAGACTTGTTGGGCACTTTGGCCAGCACAGCAAAGCCACTCTTGCGTTCTACCAGTGTCACGATGGCTTGTTTGTGAGCCGCGCCAATAACGGTATCACCTTCCCAGTGGCCCACTTGCTTGCGATCTTCAATGTGGCTTGGTCTCTCGCTGATCGGGCGGCGGTTCGGGATCTGACCACGTCTATCACGCCCGCACAGGTGGCGTTTGCGCCGAGGCTTTTGGCTACGCAGGTGCGTGTGTAAATCACCACCGGCAGCCTTGTTCGCATAGACATACAAATAGACGCTCTCATGGCTGACCGCCACCTTGCCTGCAATCTGCTCGGGGCTCCATTGAATGCCAAGGTAGAAATCCACATCGGACCAGACTTTGGAATCTAAACGGCGGGCATTACGGCTTCGCTGTGCCCGCTCAGAAGCCTTGGCGCAGGCTTGTTCGGCGCGATAGCCACGCTGACCGCGGCCACGGCTGAGTTCGCGGCTGATGGTGCTGCGGCTCCTGCCCAATGAACGGGCGATCTCGCTGATGGTCTGTTTGGCTTTCAAGAGGCTGTGAATTTGGTATCGTTCTTCTCGGCTGAGGTGCTTGTACATCTGGCAACTTGGACTTGGCGGTTTGAGTGGCCATGATGCCTTGACATCCTCAGCCACCCATCACCGGGTTTATCTTTGTTGCACCTCGTACTTGAATCCGCCAACTCATACTTCACACCCTCCTTTTGTGCGTACATGGCATACCTGAAGTAATTTCTTCGCGGTTCAAGAATGACCTCAATCCCTTGCTTTTCAAGTCGCTCGATGATTTCATCAGCGATACACAAGGCGCGGATTGCATTCTTAGCCGTGGCGACTATGGGGATTTGCTCTTGCCGAGAGTGAAAGTAGCTGAATTCAAAGAGGGTGGTTGGGGGCCATTTGGCAGGTTGATGCATGGCAGACTCAAAACTCTGACTTATCTTTTTCTCAATGGCTTTGATGTGTGCCTTGATACCTTCTGCAGTTTTAATGCAGCGTAAGTCGTGCAGTTGTTCAATGGTTCGAAGTTGGGGCTGCTCTGGCGGTTTTTTAGCTGCTTTGACGATTGCGCCTCGCGACCTGTTCTGTTCCGCTTGAACCTCGTCGGGCAAGTTGATGGTGGGGTTGTGATTAGGGTAAGGCAACTCAGGGCGTGCATCTTCTTTGCCCAGCTGCTTCCTTGTCCAGTGCCCAGATCTGGGCAGCGGAATGCCCTGCTTTTTGCAAATTTTTCTCAGTCCAACATCACTGAGATTTAATTTTTTAGCCAGATGGATCATGGGCGTTTCCCAGACCATTTCGAAAAGCTCTATGCGAGTAGTTTCCATACATGCTCCACAAAGTGTGATTCATGTATGAGGGTGTATCAGAGGTTAGGCTTACTCCCAGTCGCAAGCGTCAAAAAAATTGACACTCAATCAGCCAACTTTCCTGCTGCCATGGTTGCTGTCAATTTCGAATAGTGCTTTTCCAGCATCAAGATGGATGTACCCATCTGCCTAGCCAATGTGTGGATGTCGGTGCCAGCCAGTAATTCCATAGTGGCGTAGGTGTGCCGCAACGAATACAGGGTGCGCTCTTGGCCGCTGCTCATGTCCCGACTTAACCCAGCCGCAGCCAACATGCGCTTGAACGTGCCCTGAAATCCATAGGGCTGTGCGCCATCATCAAATGCAAACACCTTGTGTGGCAGCTTGGCAGCGATGGCTTCATCCAATGTCATTGAAACGGATTCCTGTCGCATAGCCAACCGAGCTAATGCTTCTGCAGCACGGTGTTTTGCAATTAACCACCGACCACCCGTCTTGCCCGAAACCCAAATGCGAAGGTATCGCTGATCACCCACCTGATGCCACTCAATGTGTTGCCACAGCATGTTGAGACTTTCACGCCCAGTACGCATGCCTGTTGCCAGCAGGACCTCTACATAGTCCCTCAATAGCAACTTGATCTGGCGACCCGTATGTCTATGTGCGTCACCATCAGCCCAAGTTTTCAGAAACTCCAAAAGCCGTTGAACCTCTTCAGCTGTGAAACCCGGGCGAGCCACACTTTTCTTACCTCGTCTGCTGAGTCTTGGTACAGGTGTATTGGCGGACAGCCAACCACGCTCAATGGCTAAGTCAATGATCCGACTGTAGGCACTGGCATGGGTCATTAGTGTGCTGGCTTTGGGCACTGTGCCCATTTGTTCGTTCCGCCACAGTTCATATTTGCGTACAGTTGCGATGTCAATGTTGGTCAGGTTGTACTTGCCGAAAAAGGGAATCAAGTACTTGCGGATCACCCGCTGATAGTCAGCACAGGTCCGTGGTTTGATGCCCTGTTCAATTTCCAGTTCTAACTGTTTGTAGCAAGCCTGAGCCACGACGCCGAAGGTTTTGGTCTGCAATGGCAGTCCCATTTCTTCTGCGAATCTGGCACGGTCATAGATTGTGCTGGCGACACGCCGCGCGTATTCCAAGTCCTTGTGCTTGGTGGTGTAGTGGTGCCACTTCTGGTCAAACAGTTTGAATCTGACCTGCCATACGGTGCTTTGTGTCCGCTTGTACAAGACCACGCAACCATCTCGCATGTGATGCAGGCGGTCACTGTCGCTGCTGCGCCCACCCACAAGTTTGAGGTGGAAGATGTTGCTCTGGGGTGCGGGGAATTGGTCGGGCTGGTTTTCGGTAATCCGCTGCTCAATGGTCAGGGAGTTTTTGCTGGATTTCACGCTGGCACGCTCCAAAAAAGTGCAGCGTAATTTCGGACCTGTGTCCTGGACAACCGGGTGGAATAAAACCTTTGCTTCTTTTGAAACCTGGATTTGCTACAACAAATCAGGTAGCTGGTTAATTTTGTAGCCTAGAGATGCCAAGATATTTTTGGTTACCCCAGGGCTGACGTTGTCACGATTACCCGGCACGATGAGCGTGGGGCTTCCAGATTTTTTCAATTTTATATGGGACCCTTTTCCGCCAGGGGTCACGTTGTAGCCGTGCTTACCACAGACCTTAATGATTTCGTCACTTGAGCATGTTCTGAGTGGTGTAGCTGTAACTGGAACAACAGACCTTTTGGAGCGTGGAACGATTGTCCATATGTCGCTATTTATGTTGAGGAAGGCATGATTAATTCGCGGAGCCATATTCCAATATAGCTGATGGTGCGTTGGGTTTTGAAGACCTTCTAGTACTTTTGAAAAAAGTTGATGTTGGCCATTTTCAAAATTCTTTTTAGTAAGGTATTGGGGTGCTAAGCGATATCCTGGTGGATTTCTCGGAAACGATTTTTGCAAGTATGACTGTGCCGCCTTTTTCAATGAATCTGAGACCCACAAAGACTCACCAACATCTCTGTACATAAAAGCATTCGCTAATGCCTCTTCTAACTGAAGGTCAGTTCCTGCGGCAACTTTGTAAACATTGTTGAAGTACGGCAAGTATGAAGAGCGTCTTTGAACGGCATGAAGTCGAAGTCCAAGGCATTCAGTCTTATGGTGATACAACTCGTGGTGATAAAAAACAGAGAAAGCTGTACGAAGCAGTCCTTTCGTAAAGATGGTGCGTTGCGAAGAATTAAGTGACGCTCCAACAATTCCGGTTTCGATATAGATCTTTTTTGCTAATCGTTTTAGGCATTCCTCTTTGATGAAGATGCCCCAGTCGTAGCCATGGAAGTGAATCGGTTGGTACCAAGCGCAGACGTCCCATTCTTCCGGTTTTGAGGCATCCTGATCAGATCCCTCTTCGAAAATTTCATATGGAGTCTCACTGTCAATCTCCCAGTCATCACCATAGATTTCCCAGTCGTTGTCAGGACTTCTGTCTTGTGGCTTGCTGTTTGGGAAGAGCCTGCCCCAATCTACTTGTCTAATTTCGTAGCGATCATGATCAATTTCTTTGTGCCATGGTGACTGCCCCAACTCAAGACTATTGTCAGCATCAAGCACACTGATGATTTCATCTATTCTGTTCATGTTCATTCCGTTTTTATATAGGTCAATCTCAGGGCAGGCAATAAGCGGCTATCAACCAGCGAGCTTTGTTGAAATATACAAGGGCTTGGACGGGCTGACTAAAGGGCACATCTTCGTCTAAGCTGAAGGCCCGCTTCGACCCAACTCATTCTTCTGGCTTGGCAACGGTCCAGAGCATAGCCGTCACTCAGCCTCCACTAAGCGTCAATTTTCTTTACGCTTTTGCGCCCACCCCTACTTCTAGCAGACAACCCCGGTCAACCTCAAGCCGGTGGCGCATCCCCACTCCGCACGGTGCTCAAAAAGTGTGCAACGGCTGTGCTAAGACGCTGGCACAGCAAAACCGAAGCCCAAGTTAGGGTCTCCCGGTGAAGCACTTTTTTGGACACAGCAGGCATCCCCACGGAAAAGTCCTGCTACAATCTCTTGCTTACCGGCCCGGTAGCTCAGTTGGTAGAGCAGCGGATTGAAAATCCGCGTGTCGGCAGTTCGATTCTGCCCCAGGCCACCAGTTCTACACCGTAAGTGCGAAAGTGCTTACGGTGTTTTACTTTGTAGTGTTAGCGTAATACATATGCTGCCAACGCTGCCTCAACTTGCTACACGCAGAGAGGCTTGCTAAATGCAGCAGCCACCGCACTCCACCTTGTATTTAGAGGCAGAGCGACACGCGGATGGAAAAAAGTCTGCGTTTCAAAAAACCACCCTCCGCAGCACCCTCACAGCCCTCCACGCTGCTCAACCGCAGTCCATCTACTTGCGAGACGGCGAACTTGTCTTGTATCGACGCAGCCGCAGCCTGCTCTATCAATGTCGCTACCGTTTGGCTGACGGCAGTTGGGTAAGACAGACAACGGGTAAAGCAGCGTTAGAACACGCCATAGCCCGTGCTTGCGACATCTACGACGAAGCCAGATACAGACAAAGGTTGGGTTTAGCACACCGCACACACTCTGTCGCACAGATTGCTGCTGTTTGCTGTGCTGCGTTGCGGCAGCAGATTGACGGCAAAGGCAAGAAGACGGCGTTGAATGACTACCTCAGCATAATTGAACGCTACTTCGTGCCTTACTTTGGTGAGCGGCAGTTGGAGACATTGACGCACACGGATGTGCGTGAGTTTGAGTTGTGGCGGGATAGGCAAATGACACGCAAGCCTAAAACCAGCACCCTCAACAATTTCACCAGTGCTTGGAGCAGGCTGGTTGCCACAGCCGTAGAGCAAGGCTACATATCAGAGCGTGTGCCAGTGCCCAAACTCACAAGCAAGGGCGAGAAGGGTAAAACACGCCCAGCGTTTAGCAAGGAAGAGATAGAGCAGTTGTTGGAGTTTGTGGAAACTTGGCAGCACAAGGGCAAGTTTGCTGTGGAGCACGAAATCCGTCCCTTGCTGCGTGACTACATTGAGATGTTGCTTTACACGGGTATGCGGCACGGCACAGAGGCAATGGGCATTAGGTGGCGGGACTTGGAGTGGCACACAAAAGATGGTGTGCGTTATCTGCGTGTATGGGTTGATGGAAAAACGGGCGGACGCTGGCTCATTGCCAAGCACAAGGCAGTTGATGTCTTGCGTAGGCTACACGCACGACAGAAGGACATTGCCTCTGTGCCGTTTGAAGATGTGCTCACTACACGAGTGCCGCACTTGCTGTTCCGCTTCAGTGATGGACATCAGCCGCATAGTTTGGTGGGAACTTTTAGAAAGTTGATGCGGGACAGCGGCTTGTTGGTGGATGGTGCAGGGCAAACGCGAACACTCTACAGCCTACGACACACCTACGCCACGCTGGCGTTGCTGGAGGGTGGGGCTGATATACACACGCTGAGCAAGCAGATGGGCAATAGTGCGGCAATGATTGAACGGCACTACAGCAAATTGACAGCGACAATGGCGGCGGATAGGTTGGCTTAACAAATTTGTTGATTCTTTATTTGAGATGTGTATGATTAAAGAGAATGGAGAATTTATGAAATCATTTTTAAAAACAACTGTATTCGCTTCAATTGTTATTGTGGTGAGTGGCTGTGGTACATCACCATCGTATCAACCTCAACCACAAAGACAACTCACACCATTAGAGGCCTGTTTAAATGAAGCAAAAAGAGCGGAAGCGAGATGTTCGTTGCCGCACCTTTTTCAAAATAGACCGCAAGAAATTAGAGCGTGTGAAGATAGAGAGTTAATTCAGCAAGATAGATGTTATGCAAGATTTAAATGATTGAACATCTAAAATTAAAAGTTTTGTTAATAGCCTGCTGTTCTGCATCAGGACTGGCGTTGGCAAGTGCTGGGACATTAAGAAGTTGTGAAGGTATCAGCACCAGTGCTGGCTACAAGTATGTGGGAACATACTGTGTAGATTACGAATGTAAATTTGTAGTGAGAAAAATATTCAACGAATATTGCCCGTATCTTTTGCCCAATGAATGAAGGATAAATGTTAAATGAGCACACCACAACAACGACTTGAAGAAATAGCCAAAGAAAAAAAGGCACTTGCAGATGAAGAAGCACAGTTGCTGGCAGCGTCGAAAGATGCTGACTTGGAACTGGTGAAGAAGTTGTGCAAGCAGCACGGATTCACAGCAACACAACTGCGTGGATGCTTGGCAACTAAAGGCAAGAAAAAGCCTGCAGCAGCGGCTACGGAAAAGAAGCCAGCAGCAAAGAAGACTGCTGCGAAGAAAACAGCCAAATCCAAGTAATCTCAACTTGATGTAGCAAGAGCAGCGTGGGCTAACAACTCACGCTGTTTTTTTATGCCAAAACTTGACGGAACACACATACTTGAGCGTTTGAAGAAACGCATTGAGCAACTGGAAGCGGGTGATGAAATTGCTGACAAAGAAATCCGCAGTCTGCTCAACGATGCACAACGAGCGGAGTTGGACGGTGCTTGGGAACAGCAGCAGCAACTACGAAAGAACAAAAGAGCAAGAACAGAGCAAGAACAGCAAGCATTAGGATGGAAGAGCAAACGACAGGTGCGGATAGAAGTGCTGAAGGCTGCACTGAAAACTGCTTGGGATGGGATTGAAGCAGAGTTTGATCGGTTGAAAGATCAAGCAGAAATTCGCGGTGCCAAAATTTTCTTTGACACACTGACCCAAGCATTGAAAGATGGCAAGGACAAGCAAGTTGCTGAGAAATTGGCAAACAATGCAATGACAAGAGCAGGCTTGCGGCGAATGGACGGACAGCAAGTTGGACAGCAAGGACTGACCAAGCGAGACAGAGAGATTAGGGCAATGGAAGATGCGTTGCTTGAAAAGGCAGTGAGTGAAATGGACGACTACGAGCGTGAGCAGTATGAGTTAGGGCAAGAGCACGAAAAGGCACTGCGTGAAAGAAGCAAAAAACTTGGTAGGTAGGCTGGAAGGCAGGTGAATAGTGGCTTTGCGGGGTTTGGGCAGAGTTAAAGGGTATGGTTTATTGAAAAGCAGGGTTTTTGCCAGTGCAAGTTTGGTGCTGTGAAAAACCCTGCTTTTTGCTAAACCCTATGTGTTTAGCGTAGCAAATGGAGCATCGATGGCAACAGCAGCGAAAACAACCAAGCAAATAATCCAAGCATACAAAGCAGTGCGACAGGTTGAAGCACTGACGCAAGCGAAGTTGGATGCACTGCTGGAAACAAACACACTCTACAAGTTGTTCGAGCCAGACACACGACATCCTTACTATGTGTTGGCAGATGCTGGGAAAAATACACTTGCTGCTTTTGAATCGGCAATTGCTGGCGTGCTTGATTGGAAGATTGGAAGTTCAACTATTGGTGAAGAACTGGACAAAGTGAAGGCAAGGCAGATAGTGAATGAAGAAGCGGAAGATGCAGACTTGGATGCATTGCGACTCATACAGCCAGTTGCAATGACTGAAGAGCAAGTGGCAGATAAATTGATAACCGCTTACTACGCTGCTTGTTCGGTTTGGATTAAAGCAAAAGACAGCGTGGTCAATGCTGAATTGTCAGATTTGTTTGGGAAGAAAAATGCTGAGCGGCATAAAGAGACACCTGCTGTAAAACTGACAAAAGAAGCAAACGCAGCGATTCGTAATATTATGAAATCCACTCAGCAAATGAGAGACTATGGAAATGGCACCAACACACTTCGACGAGAACTTGAAAAGAAGCAAGTGATGCGTGGATTGAGTGGTCAAGGCATAGATGCTGCAATTAAACTGATGTTGAAACCGTAATCAGACCAACTCCACGGCCTTGCGAAGAACATCATCTGCAGTCGTCACATACCTCATCGTTGTTTTTATGTCGCGATGACCGGCTAATTTTGCTAAAACAAATACAGAGATTCCTTGCGAGGCCAAAGAGGACAGAAAAGTTTTTCTTCCGCTGTGCGAACTGGCGTTGCTAACACCAGCCTTGCGATACAACCAGTAAAAGTGCTGGGCGAGTGTGTTGGGTGAAAAACTGCAGCGTGGTCCGCGATGTGTGGGGAACAATGGCAACGCTGGGTCTTTGTTGGTGCGTGTAGCAATGTAGTCTGCCAACTCTTGCTGCAAACGGCTGTTGATGTAGATAGTGCGAGCGTGATTGTGTTTGACACGATGAGCAGCAAGAAAGACCTCGCCACGCACACAACCCGTGCTGTCCAACACATCACCAAGTGTCAGCCCAGCAACTTCGCTGACACGCAAGCCTGCTGCAACCGTCATCATCAGCATTGCTCTGTTGCGTTGTGCGTAGGGTTGAGTTGCTGTGTAAGTGAGCACTCGATCAAGTTCTGCGGGTGTAAGTGATTTTGCTGTTGCCATATGTTGCTCCAAATAATGTGCGTGAAATAAGTGTGCGTTCTTATCGGTGTTGAGAACAAGAGAAACCCGATGCTTTGGCGGGTTGATAGTGATCTGTTCTAAAACAAGAGGTTGCGTTGCCGTCCAAGTAGTTTGTGTATTCTGTTATCTCTCAAGTATTTACGCTGCAGCGTGGGCAGTGAGCAACGAAACGAGCAAGAACGCATAAAAAGCCCTACAACGGCGTTTTGACCGCCGCCAGCATCGCAGCGAGCAAGGACGAAAAAATCACTGCGTGTAGGGCTGATTTGAGGTGCTGCTGCGTGTTTTTGCCCGAAAGTAAGTTGTTGCCACAAAAAATCTGCTGCGTAATTTCTGCGTGGTTGCGAGATCTCGGGTGTTGGTGATTTGCTCTAACACGGGTGTTGGACAAGAGTGTGGTCATACTTTCGTTTGACCGATGTTTTGCTGACAGATGAAACAAGGGTGTAGAGCGAACTGGCGTTCGCTGTGCTGTCGTAATGCTCAGGTCGCTTCGCTCTGTCGCATTACTCAGCACCACTTGCTTCGCGTTCGGTATTTGGTATTGACTGGTTTGGGAAAGTTTTGAGCAAACGACGGCTATGTCATCGCAAGATGAACAGAAGCCGCCGTGTCGTTCTGGTCAGTGCAAAGCCCATCGCAGGACGAGATTGAAAGAGTTTGACGCAAGACGAATGTATTGGAACTTGCAAACTGCTTCTGCATTGATTTGCATTGCAGCAACTCTGCGGCTCACTCAGTGCAACAAGCCTTCAATCCAACCTGTTGCGAGTGCGGGGTCATTAGCCGTCATATTACAACCCGCGTTTTTTCCCTTTGTTAGAGCAGTGGAGTATCTGCTGTAGTAGTGCCTGAATGTTTAGTGTTGTGCCTGTGCCAAATGTCGGTGCTGTTTGAATAGTTGCCTGTTGATTTTGCTGCTGATGTTAAGAATGGGATTGGCTGCTGTGGGTTTGAGTTTAATTCTTGTGTTCTTGTGTGCCATTTGATGCTGAAATGTTTCCAGTGTCGTGCGTTGAGATTGGGTCAGTAGGTTGCTGTGTTGTGTGAGTAGAGCGTGTGCCTGTTGTTGTGCCTGAAGTAGTCGAATGTGCGTAGTGCCAAATGTCTGAACAGCAATGCCGTTGTCTCGCAACCAGTCTGCTGTCAGTCCGTCATCCATAAAGTTCTTGTATTTGTTCATACAAGTATTTAGCAACGACCAAACAATGCCTGTGTAAAAGTGAATGATTGTTTGGTGTGTGTGGCAGATTGACACTGGACGGCAGAAAGAGGTTGTCCAGATGTTGGTGATGAAAATAAAGTTAGTTCATTGCTACATAGAAAGGACAACGCAATGACAGCACTTACAGGTTTGAAATTGACGGCGGCACAGAAGCCCACGCAAATGAGCCCCGTTCAGCAACGCCGAAACAAGTTGGCAAAACGCTTGTGGGAACAGGCAGAGTTGGCAAAGGCACAGCAAACGGGTGGCACATTTGCACCCAAAAAGTTCCGCTCGATTACAGATGCGAACACTGGCGAACGCAAGCAAGTTGAGCAATCCAAAAAAATCAAGCAGTGGTGGTTCGTTGCAGATAGTGGCAAGTTGGTGTTGAGCGTGAGATACGGCACCAAAGTGCTTGAGTTGGCAAAGGGCAAGTGGGCAGTGGAAGTGGGTAGCGAAAAGGATTTGGTGCCTACGCTTGAACTGCTGAAGGGTGCGGTGCTGGGTGGTGAGTTGGATGCACAGATTGAAGCAGCGTCCAACAAACTGCGTGAGGGCTTTGGAGGGTAAGGATTGGGGGTAGAGGGTATGGTTTATTGAAAAGCAGGGTTTTTGCCACGCTACTTGGGTAGGGTGAAAAACCGTGCTTATCGATAAACAGGGGCTGTTGATGCAGCAATGTGTGGGCACTAAATACTTGATGAACAAATATTTGGTGACCGTGCGTGTAGGTGGGCAGTTGGTGAAAACAGCAGTATTTGCTGACAGCACCATTCACGCAAAACTGCTGTGTCAATACAAGTATGGGATGAACAGCATTGCTGTAAGTCCTGTGCGTGTAGATGAAGCAGAAGATGACAGCACATTGCTTGACAGCACCATCAAGCCCAAGCCTCCAGCAACACCAGCACAAGCCCGCATCAACTCGCTCAAGCAAGGCGTGGAGCGTAGTAGAGAGCAACTACACGCAGAACGCGAGCGACAACGACAACAGCGTGAAGCAGAACGCAGACGCAAGCAACAACAGCAACGCTTCTAACGCTGCGTAGTGCTGTGCTTGACAGCGTAATGCAACGCTGAAATGTTGCAAAACGGCGTGAATATGCGGGTTATGGCGACGAAATGTAGTGATTTAGAAAAACACGGCGACATCAATGACAGGCATAGTTAAAATGGTGCGAGATACTTTGCAAGCAGCGTTTTGCGAAATGCAGCAAAAACACGCACACCCCACTTTTGCAACGCTGCAGATGCTTGTGCTACAATGCATTATCAGTTTGGGGACAGCGTTGAAAATCCGCGTGTCGGCAGTTCGATTCTGCCCCAGGCCACCAGATCAAACGTCGTAGAAATGCAAGTTTCTACGACGTTTTATTTTTCAAGTCATCCCTGTTCCTCAATAGCTCAGTCGGTAGAGCGCCGGACTGTTAATCCGTAGGTCCCTGGTTCGAGCCCAGGTTGAGGAGCCATTCAGGCCATGACGAGATGCTTGCCGGGAGTGGTAGTTCAGTTGGTTAGAATACCGGCCTGTCACGCCGGGGGTCGCGGGTTCGAGTCCCGTCCACTCCGCCAAAGTGATGCATGCGGGAATAGCTCAGTTGGTAGAGCGCAACCTTGCCAAGGTTGAGGTCGCGAGTTCGAGCCTCGTTTCCCGCTCCAGATTCAAGCCCCTCAGGCGCCAGCCTGAGGGGCTTTGTTGTTGGGGCTTCACGTGTTGTGCAACACGCCGTCCACCTCTTGCACGGCGCCACTGCGCGCCAACTCGGCCAGCATCATGTCCAGCCAAGTGCTCAGGCTGTGGCCATGGCCAAAGCGGTGGTGCAATGCGCGCATGTAGGGCACCTTCATGGCCCAAGCGCTGAAATCGGCGTGCGTGATGTGGCCCCATTCAAGCAGTTTAAATTTGAGCAGCACCTTGGCGCCATATCGTGCGTGGCGCTCGGGGTTTTGCGCGAAGCCTTCGAGTTTGCTGCGGGCCAAGGCCAGTGCTGGGCCCACTTCGGTGAAGACCGCGCCATGCCCCGGGATGATGGTGGCAGGAGCGAGTTGTTCGATCAGGTCCAGTGTCTGCGATACCTCGTCAAAGGCTTCGAGGCCTTCGAGCGCCGGGAACACCACACCAAAGCCGTTTTGCCAGAGCGCATCGGCCGACATCAGCAGGCGGTGTTCGGGCGCAAACAAGATCACCGAGTGCGGGTCGTGTCCGGGTGCGGCGTGCACTTGCCAGTCCATGTCGGCCCAGCGGTGGGTGCTGCCCGGTTGCAGTAAACCGCTAAACGTAAAGGGGGGGCAGTTCTGGCCTGAGGGTTGGTAGCTCAACTCGTCTTCGCGCCAATGCTGAACGGCTTGTGACAGGCCGGGTGGTATCCAGGTTTGGAGTCCCGGGTAGTGCGCTTGCAGGGCCTGGTTGCCGCCACAGTGGTCGCTGTGCAGATGGGTGTTGACCAGTTGGTCCAGCATGCGGCCTTGCAGGCCTTGCGCCACCAAGGCCAGGGTTTGGGCCTGGTGGGTGACGTAGCCGCTGTCGACCAAGGTGGCGCTGTCCGCGTCCAGCAGAAGCACGTTGTTGGCCGACAACCAGCCGCGTTCGAACACGCGCACGCCTGGTGGCAGGGTGCAGGGTGGATTCATTTGGCGCTGCGCAGGTCGCGGCGCAAAATTTTGCCCACGTTGGACTTGGGCAACTCGTCGCGGAACTCGATGTATTTGGGACGCTTGTAGCCCGTGAGTTTGTCCTGGCAAAAGCGCGAGACAGCTTCTTCGGTCAGCATCGGGTCGTTGCGCACCACAAACACCTTGATGGTTTCGCCCTGCATGGCGTCGGGAATGCCCACGGCCGCGCACTCGACCACACCAGGGCAGGTGGAGATCAGGTTTTCCAGCTCGCTGGGGAAGACGTTGAAGCCACTCACGATGATCATGTCCTTCTTGCGGTCCACGATGCGGGTGAAGCCCCCTTCGTCCATGATCCCGATGTCGCCCGTGCGCATGAAGCCGTCTTCGGTGAAGGTCTTGGCGTTTTCAGCGGGCTGGTTGTAATAACCCGTCATGACGTTGGGGCCGCGGATGCAGATTTCTCCCGAGCTGCCCACCGGCAGGCTGTTCCCGTCGTCGTCTTTGATGGCGATGTCGATGCTCGGCAGAGGCAGACCGATGTTGCCGCTGAAGGTCTTTTGCGTCACGGGGTTGTTGGTACCGATCGCGCAGGTCTCGCTCATGCCCCAGCCTTCGATCATGGCGCTGCCCGTGGCTTTTTGCCAGTTGTGGGCTGTGCCTTCCGATGCGGCCATGCCACCCGCTTGGGTGAGCTTGAGCGAGGAAAAATCAATGGTCTTGAACATCGGGTGCTGCATCAGGGCGTTGAACAGCGTGTTCACGCCGGGCAGCACATGGAAGGGGCGCTGCTTGAGGACCTCGATGAATTTGGCAAAGTCACGGGGGTTCGGCACCAGGGTCAGGTAGGAGCCTTGGCGGATGGCCAGCAAACACAGCGTGAGCGCAAAGATGTGGTACAGCGGCAAAGCCGCGACGTTGTTCACTTTGCGCAGGTCAGGCACATCGGCCAAAGCAGGCGAGAACCAGCCTTCGGCTTGCAGCATGGCGGCCACCACGTTGCGGTGTGTCAGCACGGCGCCTTTGGACAAACCGGTGGTGCCACCCGTGTATTGCAAAAAGGCGATGTCGTCCATGGTTTGCGTGGTGGGGCGCAAGTTCAAGATGCGGCCTTGTGCAATGGCTTTTTTGAACGAGGTGACGGTGCGGCCGTTGCTCAAAGGCAATTCGAAGGGCGGCACCATTTTGGCCAGGTGACGCACGGCAAAGGTCAGCCAGCGGCCATTGATGGGGCCCAACAAATCGCCAATGGACGCCAACACCACATGCTGCACGGCGGTGCGCTCGACCACTTCTTGCAGGGTGGCGGCAAAGTTTTCCAGAATGACGATGGCGCTGGCGCCGGAATCCTTGAGTTGGTGCTCCAACTCGCGCGGGGTGTAGAGCGGGTTGACGTTCACGCAGGTGTAGCCGGCCCGCAAGATGGCAGCCATCGTGACCGCAAATTGGGGCAGGTTGGGCAGCATGATGGCCACCCGGCTGCCGGGCTCCAAGCCCTTGTTTTGCAGCCAGGCCCCCAGCGCGGTGGACAACTCGTCGAGCTGCTTGTAGCTCATCCAGCGGTTCATGCAGACCGAAAACGGGTTGTCGCTGTGCTCGCGAAAAGCCCTTTCCATCAAATCCGTCAAACTTTTGTATTGTTCTGTGTCGATGTCGTGGGGCACACCGGGGGGGTAATTCTTCAGCCAAATACGTTCCATGCGCTTGTCTCCTGTAGCGCTTCATTGTCACCAGCTCTTGTTGGGGTCGACACAGGGCAAGTCCTGAGATGAGGGCTTGCAGGTCTCAAAGGCGACAAAACCCGTGTCACCCCCGGGCAGGCAAATCGGTGCAAAATGGGGTTAACCCTAGGTGTCATCATGAATACCCCTTCAGAACCGCGTACCAAGCGACTCACTCTTGTGCTTCGTCAGCTGTGGCAAAGCGTGTTCGGCGTGGCCGACGTGGGGCTGTCTTCCTCGGGCGGGGTGGCCCGCAAGAGCGCCAATTGGGTGCCGATCCGATCGCTGTCGCCACGCCACAAGCCGCGCATTGCGCGGCATTTGCGCGCCCTGCCCGCACAAGACCGTTACCTGCGTTTTGGTTACGCCGCCACCGATGAGCAAATTGACCGCTATGTGGCGGGTCTGAACTTCACGCGGGACGAGATCTTTGGGGTTTTCAACCGCCGCTTGGAGTTGGTGGCCATGGCGCACTTGGCGTATTCGGTCGACCCGCAATGGGCCACGTGTGCCGAGTTTGGCGTGTCGGTGTCGCCCCATCAGCGTGGCAAAGGCCTGGGCGCCCAATTGTTTGGCCATGCGGTGATGCATGCCCGCAACCAAGGGGTGAGCCTGTTGTTCATCCACGCCTTGAGCGAGAACGTGGCCATGCTCAAGATCGCGCGCCACGCTGGGGCCGCGGTGCAGCGCGACGGCAGCGAAAGCGAGGCCTATCTGTCTTTGCCGCAAGCCACTTTGGACAGCCAGCTCAGCGGGCTGGTGCAGGAACAAATGGCCGAGCTCGACTACCAGCTCAAAATGCAGGCGAACCAGTTTCGCCAGTGGCTGGCCACGGTGCAAGAGATCCGCCAAGGCGTGCGCGATGCCCGTCACACTTCGCGCGGCCCCTGAAAAGACGGTTTGTCATCCAAATCCGCTATCCTAGTAGTTTATTCACTACAGCATGTCCTGCCAGCCTAGACCGTGTCTGACCCCTACCCTGCGCGCCACGCCGAGCGCGAAGACAAGCGAAGTTTTCTGCAAAAACTCGCGGAGTTCATCCACCCTGGACCCGATTCGGCCGATGAACTGATCGAGACCTTGGCCGAGGCCGAGGACAACCAGATCATCAACACCGAGAGCCGTTTGATGCTCGAAGGGGTGATCCGCATGGCCGATATGACCGCCAGCGATGTGATGCTGGCCGCGCCGCGCATGGACCTGCTGAACATCGAAGACCCCATGGACGAGTTGCTGCACCAAGTGATTGACACCGGGCATTCGCGCTTTCCGGTCTTCGAGGGTGAGCGCGACAACATCATCGGCATATTGTTGGCCAAAGACCTGCTCAAACTGCAGCGTGCGCCCGAGTTGAACATCCGCGCCTTGTTGCGTCCGGCGGTGTTTGTGCCTGAAAGCAAGGGCCTGAACGATTTGCTGCGCCAGTTCCGCGACAACCGCAACCACCTGGCCATCGTGATCGACGAGTATGGCCGCACGGCTGGGCTGATCACCATCGAGGATGTGCTCGAGCAGATCGTGGGTGAGATCGAGGACGAATTCGACATCGCGGAGGATGCCGGTGATATTTTCGGGCTGCCCGACCGCAGTTTCAGGGTCAGCGGCGACACCGCCATCGAGCGCGTGGACGAGGCCTTTGGGGTGGATTTGAGGCAAGCACGTCAAGCCGATGACGACCATGATTTCGACACATTGGGCGGCTTGATCGCCCACGAAATGGGCCATGTACCGCACCGGGGGGAAAACTTCGAGCTGGCGGGCCTGCGCTTTGTGGTCTTGCACACCCGCGCGGGTGCCGTGCGCTGGTTCAAGGTGTCCCCCTTGCCTGCCCTTCGCAGCGAACCGTTGGGCAGCGAGCAGCCCAGCAACACAGCCAACTCACCTGCACCCGGAACCGCTCCATGAGGGGTATGCCGCCACGCGAGCGGGGATGGCAGGCCGTCTGGCCCGCGTTGGCGGGGGCTGCGCAGGCCGCGTCCATCGCCTGGCCGGGCAGTGGCCAGGCCCAGGGCTGGTTGCAGGTGTTGAGTTTGACGCTGCTGGCCGCTGGGCTGGCGCGCATGGCCCGTTCAGGCTTGACGCAGGACCGTGGGGGCCCACTTCTCAAGCGGGCGGCTTGGTTCGGTGGTGTGTTTGCCACGGCTTGGTTGGCCGGGTGTTTTTGGTGGCTGTATGTGTCGATGCACCATGTCGGCGGCTTGCCCGCGCCCTTGGCGGTGCTGGCCGTGCTGGCCTTGGCAGCGGCGCTGGCGCTGTACTATGCCGCCGCCTCGGCCGTTTGGGTGAGCCTGGCGCGGGGCTTGGTGAGCAGGCGGCCGGGTTTGGCTAGCGTATTGTTCGCCGCGCTATGGACCTTGGCCGAACTCATGCGAGGGCGCTGGCTGACGGGTTTTCCTTGGGGGGCCGGGGGCTATGCGCATGTGGACAGCGCTTTGGTTGCCTTAGCGCCATGGGTCGGTGTGTACGGCATGGGGGCTGTCGCCGCTTGGCTGGCCATGCGCTTGGCGTTGGTGGGGTGGCACTTGCGGGCGCTCAAGTCCTTACTGGGCGTGGGCATCGTGACTTGGGCTTTGCAGGCATTCGGGCCTGTGTTCACCACCTCTGCTGGCTTGGGGCAAGTGCAGTTGCTGCAGGCCAATATTTCGCAAACCGACAAGTTCCAGGCCGCCAGTGGCGTGCGAGATGCGCTGCAGTGGTACGACGAACAATTGCGCGCCAGCCAGCAGCCTTTGGTGGTGGCCCCTGAAACCGCCATCCCCCTGCTGCCGCGCCATTTGCCACAGGGTTACTGGTCCGGCTTGCAGGCGCATTTCTCAGAGCCGGGCCGACCGATGGCCTTGGTGGGCCTGCCTTTGGGCAGCCTGGACCAGGGCTACAGCAACTCGGTCGTGGCGCTCGGGCCTCAGGGCATAGCGCCCTACCGCTACGACAAATCGCACCTGGTGCCCTTTGGCGAGTTCATCCCGCCGGGTTTTGCCTGGTTCATCCGCATGATGAAAATCCCTTTGGGCGATTTCAAATCGGGCGCGTGGGACCAACCTTCTTTGGCCTGGCAAGGCCAACGCTTGGCCCCCAACGTTTGTTACGAAGACCTGTTCGGCGAAGAACTGGCCCTGCGTTTCAAGGACCCGTCCACCGCGCCCACGGCCTTGGTGAATGTGAGCAACATCGCCTGGTTTGGCGACACGCTGGCGGTGGACCAGCACTTGAACATCTCCCGCCTGAGGGCCATTGAGTTGGGCCGACCCATGCTGCGCGCCACCAACACCGGGGCCACGGCCATCATTGACCACCAGGGGCGCGTGACACACCAGTTGCCACGTTTTACCCGGGGCAGTCTGACCGGTTCTTTTGAGGGGCGCCATGGCCTCACACCCTTTGCCCGCTGGGCCAGTGCATGGGGTTTGGCCCCTCTGTGGGCGCTGTGCTGTGTGGTGGTGGCTTGGGCTTTTTGGCAGCGGCAAAGGCCGTAAAATGAAGGGTTCGCGCAAAGCTTGCGCCCATCCCTAACTCCAGCCAGCTCGCTGCTGGCCTGCTCAGGCCATGTTGACCTTCCAGCAAATCATTCTCAAACTGCAGCAATACTGGGATGCCCAGGGCTGCGCCTTGCTCCAGCCCTACGACATGGAAGTCGGCGCGGGCACCAGCCACACCGCCACGTTTTTGCGTGCCATCGGCCCCGAGCCATGGAAAGCCGCTTATGTGCAGCCCAGCCGCCGCCCTAAAGACGGGCGCTACGGCGAGAACCCCAACCGCCTGCAGCACTACTACCAATACCAGGTGGTCTTGAAGCCCGCCCCCAGCAACATCCTAGAGCTGTATTTGGGCTCGCTCGAAGCACTGGGTTTTGATCTGAAAAAGAACGACATCCGCTTTGTCGAAGACGACTGGGAGAACCCAACACTCGGCGCATGGGGCTTGGGCTGGGAAGTCTGGCTCAACGGCATGGAAGTCACGCAGTTCACCTACTTCCAGCAAGTGGGCGGCATCGACTGCAAGCCGATCACGGGTGAGATCACCTACGGCCTGGAGCGCTTGGCCATGTACCTGCAAGGCGTGGACAACGTCTACAACCTGCAATGGACCGATGGCTTGACCTACGGTGACGTGTACAAACAAAACGAAGTCGAGCAATCAACCTACAACTTCGAGCACAGCGATGCCGAGTTCTTGTTCACCGCTTTTGGCGCACACGAAAAGCAGGCCCAGCACCTGATGGGCGCGCAGCTGGCGCTGCCTGCTTACGAGCAAGTGCTCAAGGCCGCACACACCTTCAACCTGCTGGACGCGCGTGGTGCGATCAGCGTGACCGAGCGCGCTGCCTACATTGGCCGCATCCGCAATCTGGCCCGCAGCGTGGCGCAGAGTTATTACGAGAGCCGCGAACGTCTGGACTTCCCGATGGCCCCGCGTGAATGGGTTGCCCAAATGCCCAAGAAAGCCGCGTGAGGGAGAAACGACATGACAACACAAAACCTTCTTGTTGAACTGTTTGTGGAAGAGCTGCCGCCCAAGGCGCTCAACAAACTCGGTGCGGCTTTCTCGGGCGTGCTGGCCGAGCAACTCAAGGCGCAGGGCCTGGCCGCTGCCGATGCGGCGGTGACCGCTTTTGCATCACCCCGCCGTTTGGCCGCGCATGTGACCGGCGTGGCCGCACAAGCCGCCGACAAGGCCGTGCAGCAAAAGCTGATGCCCGTGGCCGTGGGCCTGGACGCAGCGGGCAATGCCACACCCGCACTGCTCAAAAAATTGCAAGCGCTGGGTGCTGATGTGAGCGACCCGGCTGCTGCTGTGGCCATGCTCAAGCGTGCCCCCGATGGCAAGGCCGAAGCGCTGTTTTACGACAGCGTCGTTCCAGGCGCGTCCCTGCAAGCTGGTCTGCAAAAAGCGCTGGAAGAGGCGCTGGCCAAGCTGCCCATCCCCAAAGTCATGCAGTACCAGTTGGAAACCGATTGCGAACTGCCCGGTTGGAGCAGTGTGAACTTTGTACGCCCTGCGCACAGCCTGATCGCCCTGCACGGCAGTGTCGTGGTGCCCGTCAAGGCGCTGGGCCTGACGGCAGGCAACAGCACCCAAGGCCACCGCTTTGAGGCCAAAGTCTCGCCCGTGGTGTTGCAGCATGCTGACCAGTACGCTGAGACGCTGAAGAACGATGGTTCGGTGATCGCCAGCTTCGCCGAACGTCGCGCCGAAATCGTGCGCCAGCTGAATGCGGCGGCTACGCAAGTGGGTGGTGGTGCGAAGCCCATCGAAGACGAAGCCTTGCTCGACGAAGTGACCGCGCTGGTTGAGCGCCCCAATGTGCTGACCTGCCAGTTCGAGACCGAGTTCTTGGGCGTGCCGCAAGAGTGCCTGATCCTCACGATGAAGGCCAACCAAAAGTACTTCCCCCTGGTCGATGCATCGGGCAAGCTGACGAACCGTTTCTTGGTAGTGAGCAACATCACCCCCGACGACGCATCGTTGGTGATCGGTGGCAACGAGCGCGTGGTGCGGCCGCGCTTGGCCGATGCCAAATTCTTCTTCGACCAAGACCGCAAGAAAACGCTCGAATCGCGTGTCGAAGGCCTGTCCAAAGTGGTTTACCACAACAAGCTGGGCACCCAAGGCGAGCGCATGGCGCGGGTTTGCGCCATCGCCAAAGCCATCGGCCAGCAAGTGGGCGGCGATCTTCTGGCCGCGCAAGCCGAGCAGGCTGCCCGCTTGGCCAAGACCGATTTGCTGACCGACATGGTGGGCGAATTCCCCGAGCTGCAAGGCATCATGGGCGGCTATTACGCCCGCCACGATGGTTTGAGCAGCGATGTGGCCGAGGCCATTGAAGACCACTACAAACCTCGTTTTGCGGGCGACGACCTGCCGCGCAACAACGTCGGCTTGGTGGTGGCGCTGGCCGACAAATTGGAAACCCTGGTCGGCATGTTCGGGATCGGCAATGTGCCCACGGGCGACAAAGATCCGTTTGCGCTGCGCCGTCACGCTTTGGGCGTGGTCCGCATGCTGGTTGAAAAAGACGTGGCGCTGGGCTTGCCCGAATTGCTGGCCTTGTCGACGCCCGTGTTCGGCGACAAGATTTCTGGCGGTGCGGATGCCTTGATTGACTTCATCTACGACCGTCTGTCGGGCAGCCTGCGCGAGCAAGGCTTCAGCGCCCAAGAGGTCGATGCCGTCATGGCCTTGCGCCCCGCCCGTCTGGGTCAGGTCAACCAGTTCCTGTCGGCTGTGCGCGCCTTTACTGCGCTGCCTGAAAGCCCGGCCTTGGCCGCGGCCAACAAGCGCATCGGCAACATCCTGAAAAAAGCCGGTGAGGTCGATGCCCACGTCAACCCCGCACTGCTGCAAGAAGACGCCGAAAAAGGCCTGTACACCGCCATGCAAAAGTTGCTGCCCGAATCCGAGGCGCAGTTCAAAGCCGGTGATTACACCGCCAGCTTGCAAACCCTGGCTGCGCTGCGTGCCCCGGTGGACGCGTTCTTTGACGACGTGATGGTCAACGCCGAAGAAATGGACCTGCGCCTGAACCGCCAAGGCCTGCTCAAGTCGCTGCATGTGGCCATGAACCGCGTGGCCGATTTGTCGCGTCTGGTGGCTTGATCGCCTGAGCCCGCCAGCCCATGAACACCCACCTGAAACTGGTCATCTTGGACCGCGATGGCACCATCAACCGGGCCAGTGACGAGTTTGTCAAATCACCTGAGGAGTGGCACCCTTTGCCGGGCTCGCTGGAGGCGATCAGCCGCCTGAGTCACGCAGGTTTTCATGTGGTGCTGGCGACCAACCAGTCGGGTATCGGGCGGGGCTTGTTCGACATGGCCGCCCTCAATGCGGTGCATGCCCGCATGCTCAAGTCATTGTCGGCAGTGGGGGGGCGCATCGACGCGATTTTTTACTGCCCGCATGCGCCGGACGAAGGCTGTGCTTGCCGCAAGCCCGAGCCCGGTTTGCTCTTCCAAATACAGGAGCGCTACGGTGTGAGCTTGACCGGCGTGCCGTATGTGGGCGACAGCCTGCGTGACATGCAAGCGGCCGAGTCTGTGGGTTGTGTGCCGCACCTGGTGCGCACGGGTCGGCACCCCGATGCGACGGCCTTGACTTTGCCCCCCGCATTTCCCGCGGGCACGCAAGTGCACGCCGACTTGGCTGCTTTTGTGGATCACCTGCTGGGTGAAGCCGCTGCGGTCAGAGCCCTTTCCTGATTTGCTTTTACCGAGTTTCAGCGCCGTATGAACTTCATCCGCTCTCTGGTCCATGTGTTGTGGATGGCCATCACCGTCATCCCTTGGGCCCTGTTTGTGGTGCTGATTTCTTACTTTGTCAGCAGCACCCGCTTGTATTGGGTTTGTGTAGGCTGGTTGCGTTTGGCGGTCAACAGCGGCACCCGGATTTTGGGCATCCAAAACCGCATCCAGGGCATGGAGAACCTGCCCCTGGGCACCAAGGATCCCGCCGTCTTGCTGGTCAAACACCAGTCCACCTGGGAGACCTTTGTGATGCCGGTCATCATGCCGCACCCGCTGGCGTATGTGTTCAAGAAAGAGCTGTTGTATGTGCCTTTCTTTGGCTGGGCCATGGGCCGCTTGGACATGATCCACATCGACCGCAAGCAGCGCTCACGCGCCTTCGCCAAGGTGGTGCAGCAAGGCCGCCGCCTCATGCAAGAAGGTGTTTGGGTCATCATGTTCCCTGAAGGCACACGCATCCCGCGTGGCCAAAAAGGCGAGTACAAAAGCGGAGGCGCACGCTTGGCCATTGCGGCCGGTGTGCCCGTCATCCCGATTGCCGTGACCTCGGCGCGTTGCTGGCCCACACGGGCTTTTGTCAAAACACCGGGTGTGGTGGACATCTCGATTGGTCAGGCCATTTCGAGCGAAGGCCGCAGCGCTGAAGAGTTGATGCTGGAGGTCGAGACCTGGATCGAGTTCGAAATGCACCGACTCGATCCTGAGGCTTATCCTGAGCCTCACCCCCAGGCCACCATCGCTGCTTCCGGGCATTGAACTCAGCGGGGGCCAGCATGCGCGCGCCTTTGCAATTTGTGCTGGACTTTTTCACCGGGGGTGACCCGGTGCAGCCCACAACCCTTCCTTCATCGCCACCCAAAGTCTGGGTGCCTCCCGTGACGGACGCCCAGTCTGTCGCGCCACCCTCGACCTCGGGTGCTGTTGAAGGGTCCCAGCCCCAAACTGACGCCAGCCCTTGTGGCTTCACCCACCCCGCCGCCAACCGCCATGCCCAGTTGCAGGGTGTCATGGTGTCATTCAGGTTGGAGCGCTCGCGGCGCAAGAGCATCGGTTTTTTGGTGGGGGCCGATGGTCTGGTGGTGCGCGCGCCGGGCTGGGTGCCGCTGCGCGAGGTGGACGCCGCAGTGAAAGAAAAAGCAGCTTGGATTGTGGCCAAGCTGCAGCAGTTCAAAGAGCGGCAGACCGAACAGTTTCAAAAAGCCATCGAGTGGCGGCACGGAGCCGAGGTGCCTTTTTTGGGGCGCACAGTGCAGCTGTGTGTGCTTGAGCGCGGTGTGGGGCGTGTGCATGGGCAAGACTTAGCACCCGAGCAGGTGCTGCCCGTGACGGTGCCACCCGGTGCCTCGGTGACCCAGGTGCGCGACGCGGCCCAGGTTTGGCTCAAAAAACAAGCCAAGACCTTATTTGAAGCGCGGCTGCACCACTTCGCACCGCTGTTGGGTGTGCGTTGGCAAAAGCTCAGCCTGTCGAGCGCTAGCACGCGTTGGGGCAGTGCCCGCACCGATGGCCACATCCGCCTGAACTGGCGGCTGATCCACCTGCCGATCAGCCAGATCGACTACGTGGTGGTGCACGAGCTGGCCCACCTGCGCGAGATGAACCACAGCCCGCGCTTTTGGGAAACCGTGGGCGAGGTCATGCCCGACTACGCCGAGCGCCGCAAAGCCTTGCGCCAAGCCCCGGTGGACCTGAAAGAAGACTGAAGCTTGGCAGTCAACCTGACTTTGCAGACCCCACAAGTTTCGGTTTCGTGTTTTTACCTTGTCATCCCGGCCTTGAGCCGGGATCCATTGCAAGCACCAGGTGATTGCAAAGGGCCGTGGAGCGCACTGGATCCCGGGTCTTCGCCCGGGATGACAAAAGCTTCATGGATGCCTTAACAAGGAGTGCAGGATGTGCCTGCCATCAGGCCGAGTTGTTGCTGAACCGGATCACACCATCGGCCCCGCGTTCGCGGCGCATCTGGCCGGACAGCCACAGCAGGTTCAGGTGCGCCACGGCTTCGCCCAAAGCAAAGGTGGTCTGGTGCACATCGAGGGGGCGCTTGAACAGCACAGGCAAGAGCTCGTGGGCGCAGCACGCTTTCGCGCTGCAAGCTTGCAGCAGCTCGGCCAGGCGCTCGGCGTGGTGCGCCTTCAGTTGCGCAATGCGCGTGGCCGCGCCCTGGAAAGGCCGCCCGTGTGAAGGCAGCACCAAGGTGGTGTCGGGCAGCTGAGCCATCTTGTCCAGTGAGTCCAGGAACCACTGCAGCGGGTTGCCATCGGGCTCCATAGCGTAGACGCTGATGTTGGTAGAAATGGACGGCAACAGCATGTCACCGCTGATCAGCAACTGCTGCTGCGCATCGAGCAAAGCCATGTGTTCAGGCGAGTGGCCATAGCCGCTGATGCACTGCCAAAGGCGATCGCCGATGCGCACCTGCATGCCCGCCATCAAGCGCACATAAGCGCCAGGGATCTGGGGCACCATGCTGGGGTAATAACCCACCCGCGCTTGCACCTGCGCCAGTTCTTCGGCTTGGTTCCAGCCATGCGACTTGAAAAAAGCCACCGTGGGCGCACCGCCAAAATTGGACATCCCGCTGCAAGCGAGCAGGGCCGACTGGTATTCGCTGGTGCTCATCCACAGCGGCGCTTGCCAGCGCTCGCACAGCCAGTGGGCCAGGCCCATGTGGTCGGGGTGCATGTGGGTGACCAGCACGCGCAAGATGGGCAGGCCCTGCAGCACCTGCGCCTCCACGTCTTGCCAGGCCTGGCGCGTCGCCGGGTTGTCGATGCCGCAGTCCACGGCGGTCCAGCCTTCATGCAGCACGTCCGGCTGGGCGGGGTCGGGCAGACGGTCGCGCAGCAGCCACAGGTTGATGTGGTTGAGCGCAAAGGGCAGGCCCATGCGCAGCCAGAAAACACCGGGCGCGACCTCAATGGCTCCGCCCACAGGGGGCAGTTGCTCCGCCATGGGGTACTGCAAGGGGGTGCCGTCGACGCGGGCGCTGGGGGCTGGCATCACGCGGTCTGTGGGCAAAGTGGACATGCGTCAGGGGCTTTGGGTTAGCATTCGGGCGTTTGACGTTGACGTCAACGTCAAAGACAATTTTCATTGTAGGGGCGGGTTTTTTGCAGGCCTGTCCCGCTTGCGCAAGCTCAAGGGACTCCACGCCATGGCGAACACGTACACGATCAGCGATCTGGCCCAGGAATTTGACCTGACCACACGGGCTATTCGCTTTTACGAAGACATGGGCCTGCTCGAACCCGAGCGCTCGGGGCCCGGCGGGCGCAACCGCGTGTACTCGGCGCGCGACCGCACCCGCCTCAAACTCACCTTGCGGGCCAAGCGACTGGGCCTGTCGCTCAATGAGGCCAAAGACCTGATCGACATGTACGACAGCCCCCGCGACACGGTGCCGCAGCTCAAGAAATTCCTCGTGGTGCTGGCCGAACACCGCCAGCAACTGGAGTCGCAGCTGGCCGATCTGGAGGCCACCCTGGACGAGGTCAAAACCCACGAAAAGGAAACCCGCAGTTTGCTGACCAAGGCCAACAAGGTGGGGGCTGGCGCCTGACAGCTTGGCGTGGCGGTGGGTCAAGTCAAGGCCCGGTTTTGGTTGACGTTGACGTAAACGTCAATTAAAGTCTGGGTTTGATGTCAAGCACTGGATGTGATGTGAGCACTGCCCCCTCTTCAGACCCGTCAACCCTTGCAGCCGGTGCGGCCCAAGACCGTGCAGCCCATGAGCGCGTGGCGCTGAGCTTGGCCCGACAGGGCATGATGAATCACTTGGGTGTTCGCCTCTTGTCGGCAACGGTCGGGCAGGTGGAACTGGCGGTGCCCTACAGCGACAAAGTGACGCAGCAGCAAGGGGGCTTTCACGGCGGTGCCATTGGCGCACTGGCGGACATCGCCGCCGGTTACGCGGCTTTGACCGTGTCGCCCGAAGGCATGGAGGTCACCACCGTGGAATACAAGATCAACTTCCTCTCCAACTTTCAAGGCGGCGAGATTCACGCCACCGGCCGTGTCACCAAAGCGGGCAAACGCATCATCGTGACCAGCGCCGAAGTGGTACACATCAACGACAGCGGCCAACGCTCGGACTGTGCTGTGATGCAGTCGACCCTGGTGCCTGTGCCCAAAACTTACTAGTGGGTTGTTCAGCGTTGGGCGTTCAGCGTTCAGCGTGAAAACCACCGCAACTGAACAAACAACGCTCAACGGAGAAACCATGAACAACTTGCCCGGCCTGAATTTCCAACTCGGTGAAGACATCGACGCCCTGCGCGACGCGGTGCGCGACTTTGCCCAAGCCGAAATCGCGCCCCGTGCTGCTGAGATCGATCGCAACGACCAGTTTCCGATGGATCTGTGGCGCAAGATGGGCGATCTGGGCGTGCTGGGCATCACCGTGGGCGAGGAATATGGCGGCGCGAACATGGGCTATCTGGCGCACATGATTGCGATGGAAGAAATCTCCCGTGCCAGCGCCTCCGTGGGCCTGAGCTACGGCGCGCACTCCAACCTGTGCGTCAACCAGATCAAGCGCAACGGCACCCCCGAGCAGCGCGCCAAATACCTGCCCAAACTCATCAGCGGCGAGCATGTCGGCGCCTTGGCCATGTCCGAACCCGGCGCGGGCTCGGACGTGCTGAGCATGAAGCTCAAGGCCGAAGACAAGGGCGGTTACTACCTGCTCAACGGCTCCAAGATGTGGATCACCAACGGCCCGGACGCCGACACCCTCGTGGTGTACGCCAAGAGCGAGCCCGAGCTGGGCGCACGCGGTGTGACGGCCTTCCTGATCGAAAAAGGCATGAAGGGTTTCAGCATTGCGCAAAAGCTCGACAAGCTGGGCATGCGCGGCAGCCACACGGGCGAGCTGGTGTTCAACAACGTGGAAGTGCCCGCTGAAAACATCCTGGGTGGTCTGAACAACGGTGCCAAGGTGCTGATGAGCGGCCTGGACTACGAGCGTGCTGTGCTCACAGGCGGCCCGCTGGGCATCATGCAGGCCGTCATGGACAACGTGATCCCCTACATCCACGACCGCAAGCAGTTTGGCCAGAGCATCGGCGAGTTCCAGCTGATCCAGGGCAAAGTGGCCGACATGTATACCGTGCTGCAGGCGGGTCGCTCGTTCGCCTACACCGTGGCCAAGAACCTCGACCTGCTGGGCGCCGAGCATGTTCGCCAAGTGCGCAAGGACTGCGCCAGCGTCATCTTGTGGACCGCCGAAAAAGCCACCTGGATGGCGGGCGAAGGCGTGCAGATTTTTGGTGGCAACGGCTACATCAACGAATATCCGCTGGGCCGCTTGTGGCGTGACGCAAAGTTGTACGAGATCGGCGCGGGCACCAGCGAGATCCGTCGCATGCTGATCGGCCGCGAGTTGTTTGCAGAAACTTGCTGAGGCCAGCCAAGCCTGCCCGCTTCTTGCAAATGCCGGTGACAATTACGCCATGACTTCCTCACTGCAAAACCTTCTCGACAACAACCGCCAATGGTCCGCGCGCATGGTGCGCGACGACCCGGCGTTTTTCACCCGCCTGGCCAATCAGCAAACCCCCAAATACCTGTGGATCGGCTGCTCCGACAGCCGCGTGCCCGCCAACCAGATCACTGGACTGGAGCCGGGTGAGGTGTTCGTTCACCGTAACGTGGCCAATGTGGTGGTGCACTCGGACCTGAACGCCCTGTCGGTCATCCAGTACGCGGTCGACGCCCTCAAGGTCGAGCACATCATGGTCGTGGGGCATTACGGTTGTGGTGGTGTTCTGGCCACGCTGCGGGGCCTGCGTGTGGGCTTGGCTGACAACTGGCTGCGCCATGTGCACGACGTCAAGGTGCGCCACCGCCGCCGCTTGGACCACCTGCCCGTGCTGGCGCAGGAAGACGCCTTGTGCGAGATGAACGTGATCGAACAGGTGGGCAACGTGGCCCTGACCAATGTGGTGCAGGACGCTTGGGCGCGGGGCCAAAAACTCAGCGTCCATGGCTGGTGTTATGGCATCAAAGACGGGCTGGCCAAGGACCTCGGTGTGAGCATGAGCGGTGCGCACGAAGTGGTGGACGTGTTCCGCAGCGCCTTCAAGCGTTACCCCCGGGGCGAATGAGCTCGGTCTGAACATGAGCTTGGCAGAACTTCTGGAGTTGGGCAGTTATGCGGTGACCGTCTTCGGTCTGCCCTATGCTGTCTGGGTGTTCTGGCTGGAGCAGCGCAAGGAGCGAGAGAATGAAGAAGAAGAGGCCTACCAGCACCTCTCAGACGCTTACAACGATTTTTTGAAAGTGGTGCTGGACCACGCCGATTTGCAGCTGCGCACCACGCAGGCCTTGCACGATCCCACACCCGAGCAGCGCGAACGCATGATGACCATCTTCGACATGCTGATCGCCTTGTTCGAGCGGGCCTACCTGATTGCTTATCGCGAAACCATGAGCGCCACCGAACAGCGGCGCTGGAACTCCTGGGACGACTACATGCGCGAGTGGTGCAGGCGCGACGATTTCCGTTTGGCCTTGCCGCTCTTGTTGCGCGGTGAAGACCCCGACTTCGTGGCCTACATCCGCCGCATTGCCGAAGAAGAAACTGGCGAGCACCTCATCCTTGCCGACATCCACAAACACACACATCCTTGAAAGGCTTCTCCATGTCACACGATCCCATCGTCATCGTCAGCGCTGCCCGCACCCCCATGGGCAGCTTTCAGGGCGACTTTTCTGCACTGGCCGCCCACGACCTGGGTGGTGCTGCTATCAAGGCTGCTATTGAGCGCGCTGGCATCAGCCCCGAGCTGGTCACCGAAGTGCTGTTTGGCAACTGCCTGATGGCGGGCCAAGGTCAGGCGCCAGCACGTCAGGCGGGCTTCAAAGGCGGTTTGCCCAAAAGTGCAGGCGCGGTCACCTTGTCCAAAATGTGTGGCTCGGGCATGCGTGCGGCCATGTTCGCGCACGACATGCTGGTGGCCGGTACGCATGATGTGCTGGTGGCGGGCGGCATGGAAAGCATGACCAATGCGCCTTACCTCATGCTCAAAGGTCGCAGCGGCTACCGCATGGGCCACGACCGCATCTTTGACCACATGATGCTCGACGGTCTGGAAGACGCTTACGAGCCCGGCCGCAGCATGGGCACCTTTGGCGAAGACTGCGCTGCCAAGTACAGCTTCACCCGAGCCGAGCAAGACCACTTTGCCACCACCAGCGTGCAGCGCGCCAAGGCCGCGACCGAGTCGGGCGCCTTTGCCACCGAGATCACGCCCGTGACGGTGAAAGACCGCAGCGGCGAGCGCGTGGTGTCCATCGACGAAGGCCCCGGAAAAGTCAAACTCGACAAGATCACATCGCTCAAGCCCGCCTTCAAGAAGGACGGCACCATCACCGCCGCCAGCAGCTCGTCCATCAACGACGGTGCGGCCGCCATGGTGCTGATGCGCGAGAGCACCGCCGCCAAGCTCGGCTGCAAACCGCTGGCCCGCATCGTGAGCCACGCCACCCACGCGCAAGAGCCCGAGTGGTTTGCCACTGCCCCAGTGGGCGCAACCCAAAAGGCGCTGGCCAAAGCGGGCTGGAAGGTCGAAGACGTCGACCTGTGGGAAGTCAACGAGGCTTTTGCCGTGGTGCCCATGGCGCTCATGAAAGAGCTGAACGTGCCGCACGACAAGGTCAACGTGAATGGCGGTGCTTGCGCGCTGGGCCACCCGATTGGCGCGTCTGGTGCACGCATCATGGTCACATTGATCCATGCGCTCAAGGCCCGTGGCCTCAAAAAAGGCCTGGCCACTTTGTGCATTGGCGGCGGCGAAGGCACGGCGGTGGCCCTAGAGCTGGTCTGACGGATGCCAACGGTCCTGCTCATCGGCGCATCGCGCGGTATTGGTTTTGAACTGGCACGCCAGTTCATCGACCACGGCGCTCGCGTGATCGCCACCGCCCGGTCGGACGAGGGGGTGGCACGGCTTAAGGCGCTGGGCGCACAAACCTTGCGGCTCGATGTGGCCAATCCGGCCAGCAACTCGGGCCTGTCTTGGCAACTCGACGGCGAGAAGATCGATCTCGCCATTTACGTGGCGGGTGCGATGGACCGCGCCAGCGCCAGCACGCCGCCGACCCGAGACAGCTTTGACGCGGTCATGCACACCAACGTGATGGGCGCCATGCAGGTTATTCCTCAGATCGTGCCCATGGTGCAAGAAGCGCAAGGCGTCATAGCCTGCATCAGCTCCATCATGGGCAGCCAACAAGAGACCACGAGCGGTAACGCCGCGCTCTACCGCGTGAGCAAGGCCGCGCTCAACATGGTGGTGCGTTGCACCCAGGCGGAGCAGCCAGACATCACCGTGCTGGCCATCCACCCCGGCTGGGTGCAGACCGACATGGGCGGTGCGGCTGCACCGCTGACACCCGAGCAAAGCGCGAGCAGCCTGCGCCAGACGCTGAACCATGTCCTTGAACAACGCGACCCGAAATACCGGGGCGCATTTTTGAACCACGATGGCAGCACGCTGCCCTGGTGAACCGACTCTGAAAGACCGACATGCTGCTGACCCCCGACCAGGAAATGATCCGTGACGCCGTGCGTGACTTTGCCCAGCGCGAGCTGTGGCCCCATGCCGCCGAGTGGGACAAGAAGCACCACTTTCCCAAAGAAGCGCACAAGGGCCTGGCCGAGCTGGGTGCGTACGGCATTTGTGTTCCCGAAGAGCTGGGCGGTGCGGGCCTGGACTATGTGACGCTGGCGCTGGTGCTTGAAGAAATCGCAGCCGGTGACGGCGGCGTCAGCACCACCATCAGCGTGACCAACTGCCCTGTGAATGCCATCTTGATGATGTACGGCAACGCCGCGCAAAAAGCGCAGTGGCTCACGCCGCTGGCTCAGGGTCAGATGCTGGGTGCGTTTTGCCTGACCGAGCCGCATGTGGGCTCGGACGCGTCGGCCCTGCGCACCACGGCCGTGAAAGACGGTGACGAGTACGTGATCAATGGCGTCAAGCAGTTCATCACCAGCGGCCAACACGGCGATGTGGCGGTGGTGATTGCCGTGACCGACAAGGGTGCGGGCAAGAAAGGCTTGAGCGCCTTTTTGGTGCCCACCAGCACCCCGGGTTATGTGGTGGCGCGCCTCGAAGACAAGCTGGGCCAGCACAGCAGCGACACCGCGCAGATCAATTTTGACAACTGCCGCATCCCCGCCGAGAACCTGATCGGCCAAGAGGGCGAGGGTTACAAAATCGCCCTGTCGTCTTTGGAGGGCGGGCGCATCGGCATCGCCGCACAAAGCCTGGGCATGGCCCGCAGTGCACTCGATGTGGCCATCGACTACGCCAAGCAGCGCGAGAGTTTTGGCACGTCCATCTTCAACCACCAGGCGGTGGGTTTCCGTTTGGCCGACTGCGCTACGCAGCTGGAGGCGGCGCGCCAGCTGATTTGGCACGCAGCCAGCTTGCGCGACGCGGGCCGCCCTTGCCTGAAAGAAGCCGCCATGGCCAAGCTGTTTGCCAGCGAAGCGGCGGAAAAAGTGTGTTCTGCGGCCATCCAGACCCTGGGTGGCTACGGTTATGTGAGCGACTTTCCGGTCGAGCGCATTTACCGCGATGTGCGTGTGTGCCAGATTTACGAAGGCACCAGCGACGTGCAGAAAATCATCATCCAGCGCGGGCTTTGATCGTACGAATGACCAGTTGACGCTGGCCCTTCACGTATCATCGCGGCCCATGAACATCATCATCCTGGGCGCGGGCCGTGTGGGCGAAAGCGTTGCTGAAAGCTTGGTTTCCGAGCAAAACGACATCACTGTCATCGACCAAGACCCCGAGCGATTGCGCCTTTTGCAAGAGCGCCTGGACTTGCGCGGTGTGGTGGGCAACGGCATTCAGCCTTCGGTTTTGCATGAGGCCGGGGCACAAGATGCCGACATGTTGATCGCTTGTGCGCCCGCCGATGAGGCCAATTTGGTGGTTTGCAAGATCGCCCACGATGTGTTCAATGTGCCCACCACCATCGCCCGTTTGCGTTCGCCCGAGTTCAACGAGGGCGACGCCTTGCTGGGCAAGTCAGGTTTTGCGGTGGACCATGTGATTTGCCCCGAAGAGTCGGTGACGCGATACATCGAACAGCTGATCCAGTACCCCGAGGCCTTGCAGGTGCTCGAATTTGCCGAAGGCCGCGTGAGCCTGATCGTGGTGCGTGCGGCGGCCGACAGCTTGCTGGTCAACCACACCATTGCCGAATTTCGCGGCCGCTTGCCAGATGCCGAGATGCGCGTGGTGGCCCTGTACCGGCAAGATGCGCTGGTGGACGCCTTGCCAGAGACCCGCATCCTGCCAGGCGACGAGGTCTTTGTGCTGGCCGATACGCGCCAGATCCCCATCGTGTTGGGCGGCATCCACAAAACCGACAAGCCCGTACAACGCCTGATGCTGGCTGGTGGCGGCAAAGTAGGTTTGCGCCTGGCGCGCATTCTGGCGGACCAATACGACGTGAAGCTGATCGAGCGTGACAAAAAGCGCTGCGAATACCTGGCCAGCCAGTTGCCATCGAGCATGCTCATCCTGAATGGCGACGGCGCTGACGAAGACTTGCTGCAAGAAGAAAACGTGGGCGAGATGGACTTGTTTTTGGCGCTGACCAGCGACGACGAGGACAACATCATGTCGGCCATGCTGGCCAAACGCATGGGCGCGCGGCGTGTCATGGCCCTGATCAACCGCCGCGCTTATGCCGACATGATGCAAGGCAGCACGATCGACATCGCGATCTCGCCCGCGCAAACCGTGATCGGCGAGCTGTTGGCGCATTTGCGACGGGGCGATGTGGCGGCAGTCCACAGCCTGCGCCGGGGGGCGGCCGAGGCCTTGGAGGGCATCGCGCGTGGCGACCACAAGACCTCCAAATTGGTCGGGCGCCGCGTTGAAGAAATCAAGCTGCCGCAAGGCGTGAGCATGGGGGCTATTGTGCGCGGCGAGGGTAAAAAATCTGAAGTGCTCATGCCGCACCACGACACCCTGATCGAAGCCAATGACCACATCGTCTTGTTCATTCCCAACAAGCGCGATGTGCGTGCGGTGGAAAAGCTTTTTCAGGTCGGCGCGACCTTTTTTGGCTGATCATGCTTGTTTACCGTGTCGCCCCTGTGCTGGGCAAGATCGTTTTGGTTTTTGTGCTGACCTTGCTGGTGCCACTGACCCTGTCGATGGTCTTGGACGATGGTGCGACCAGCGCCTATGCCATCACCATGGGTGTGTGTGTGCTGGTCGGACTGGCTTTGCTTTTGCTGGGGCGGCGCGGCGTGCGAGCCGATGAGCTGAAGTCGCGAGATGGCATTTTGTTGGTTGGCTTGGTTTGGACCTTGTTGCCCTTGATCGCGTGCCTGCCTTTTCTTTTGCACTTTGCCCAGACGCCTCAACCATTGAGCTTTTCAGGTGCGTATTTCGAAGCCATGTCGGCGCTCACCACCACCGGCTCAACCGTGATTGTGGGCTTGGACCATTTGCCCCCATCGATCAACCTGTGGCGCTGTTTTTTGCAGTGGTTGGGGGGTATGGGCATTTTGGTTTTGGCCGTGGCTATTTTGCCCATGCTGGGTGTGGGCGGTAGCCAGTTGTTTCGCGCAGAAGCCACTGGTCCTATGAAAGACAGTAAGCTCACGCCTCGCATCACCGAAACCGCCAAAGGATTGTGGACGGTGTATTGCCTGCTTTCGGTGGCGTGTTTGCTGGCCTACCGCTGGGGCGGCATGACTTGGCTGGATGCCTGGGCGCACATGTTCACTACACTCAGCTTGGGCGGCTTGTCCACACACGATGCGAGTTTTGGGTTTTTTAACTCGCCCACACTTGAATGGATCGCCATCGTATTCATGCTTTTGGCCAGTTGCAATTTCGCTTTGTATTTTGTCGCCTTGGTCAAACGCCAGCCTTTGAAAGTGTTGCGTGATCCTGAATGGCGGGCATCCATTGGGCTGCTGGTCGGCGTCAGTTTGCTGATCGCCGCTTTGCTGTGGTTCAAAGGCCACCCTGCCGACCTGGCTGACATCATCCGAATGAGTCTTTTCAACGTCATCTCGATTGGTTCCACCACGGGTTATGCCACGGTGGATTACACCCAGTGGCCCGTTTTTGCGCCCATTGTGATGCTCATTTTGTCCGGTATTGCCACCAGCGCAGGCTCCACGGGCGCGGGCATCAAAATGGCGCGCCTGGTGATTTTGATCAAACAGGCACGCCGTGAAATGCGGGCCATCATTCACCCTCGCGCCGTTCAGCCCGTGACTTTGGCGGGTCATCCGGTAGACAACCGCACCATTTTTTCTGTGCTCGGGTTCATGCTCATGTATGGGGGCACCATCATCGTTTTGACATTGCTGCTCTTGTTGACGGATATGCCTTTTGAGACGGCCTTCAGTGCCGTGGTGGCCAGTGTGAACAACATGGGACCGGGCTTGAATGAAGTCGGACCTTCAGGCAACTATGCCAGTTTGTCAGCCACGCAATTGTGGATTTGTACACTGGCCATGTTGTTGGGGCGTTTGGAAATCTTGTCCTTCCTGGTCATCCTCACCCCCGGCTTTTGGCGCAAATGAAATTTGATCAAGGAGACACACATGCCCATCACCAAAGGTTTTCAAGCCCTCGTCGACGAGGCCATGGCCCAGGTCACCACGCACAGCGTGGCCGAGGTGCAAGCGCGCCTGGCCGACCCGACCGTGCAAATCGTGGACATCCGCGACCCCCGTGAGCTCGAGCGCGAAGGCACCTTGCCCGGCGCTTTGCTCGCGCCTCGCGGCATGCTCGAATTTTGGGTGGACCCGGCCTCGCCCTACTTCAAGCCCGTGTTCGCGGACGAGAGCAAACAGTTCATCCTGTTTTGCGGTGCAGGCTGGCGCAGCGCCTTGGCCACCAAAACACTGCAAGACATGGGCATGATCAATGTGGCCCACATCGACGGCGGTTTTGCGGCCTGGAAAAAAGCAGCGGCACCCATCGTGACCATGGAACAACACAAGGCCGAAAGCGCAGCGCGCAAAGGCGCTTGATGGCGGTGCCATGCCCCTGTGGTCGCACCGGTCCCAAAGGTCAGGTGCAGGCCTTGGACGATTGCTGTGGCCCGCTGCACGGAGGCCAGGCGGCCCCCGATGCTGAGCGCCTGATGCGCTCGCGCTACAGCGCTTTTGCTCTGGGCAATGTGTCCTATTTGCTGAGCACTTGGCACAGCAGCCAGCGCCCTGCCGAGCTGACGCTCGAAACAGGTGGCAAGTGGTTGGGCTTGGAGATCAAACACCACCGCGTCACCGGGGCTGACACCGCGGAGGTCGAATTTGTGGCACGTTTTCGGATCGGCGGCAAAGCGGTGCGCCAGCACGAACGCAGCCGCTTTGTGTGCGAAGGCGGGCGGTGGTTTTACGTGGACGGCGACGTGCTCTGAGCGGGCACCTCGTACAGCTCCAGCGGCAAGCCATCCGGGTCGGCCAAAAACACAAAGCGTTGGCCCGTGTACTCATCAGTGCGGACGTCCTCGACCGCGATCCCTTGGGCTTGCAGGTGCGTGACCCAGGCCTGCACATCGTTCACCGCAAAGGCCAAGTGGCGCAAGCCTCGCGCTTCGGGATAACTGGGGCGTGGCGGCGCCCCCTCAAACGAAAACACCTCGACTTGGCCACCATCGGGCAGGGCCAAATCCAGCTTCCAGGATTGGCGAGCAGCCCGGAAGTTTTCGGCCACAACACGCAGGCCCAGCAGCTGGGTGTAGAAGTGTTTGGCGCGGGCGTAATCAGAACAGATGATGGCCGCGTGGTGAATGCGAAGCAGGGCTGGCATGGTGTGTGGGCAGTGGCTGAAGGTCTGTAGTGTGCCTTGACGCGATGGCTTTATGATCAACCGCATGAACTTTGAAGCCATTTTGTTCGATTGCGACGGCGTGCTGGTGGACAGCGAAGCCATCACCTGCGGCGTGCTGCGCGACATGTTTGAAGAACAGGGCTGGTGCATGACGCTGGTCGAGTGCATGCAGCGCTTTGTGGGCCACACCGTCAAAAGCCAGCGCAGCACCATCGAGGCGCACACCGGTCAGCCACTCACCGATGCGTGGCTGGAACAGTTTTATGCCCGGCGCAACGAGCGTTTGACCCAAAGCATCACCGCCATCGACGGCGTGCACGACGCGGTGGCGCATTTGCATGACCATTGCCAGGGCCGCATCGCTGTGGCTTCGGGCGCAGACCGTTTCAAGGTCGAGATGATGCTCAAGCAAGTGGGCCTGATCCACTTTTTTGAAGGCCGCATTTTCAGTGGCCACGAGATGCCGCGCAGCAAGCCGCACCCCGATGTGTACCTGGCCGCCGCTGCGCATTTGCAAGTGGACCCGGCGCGTTGCTTGGTGGTCGAAGACACCACCGTGGGCATCACGGCGGGCGTGGCTGCCGGGGCCACGGTGTGGGCTTATGCCGCGCCGCCCGCTCAGCATGCTCCGCTTTTGCAGGCAGGCGCGCAGCGGGTGTTCACCGGCATGCACGACTTGCGGCTGGCGTGAATCCGGCATCGGCAGATGCCTTTTAAGTGGGCTTGGCCAGCCTGAATTCTTCGGGCGTTCGGCCGGTCCAGCCTTTGAAGGCCCGCATGAAACTCTTCTCGTTCTGAAAACCCACCTCGGCCGCAATCTGTTTGATGGGGCGCTGCGTGCGCAGGAGCAAATCGGCGGCCATCTCGCGGCGCACGCTGTCTTTGAGTTGTTGCAGGCTGGCACCTTCTTCTTTGAGTTGTCGATGCAGGGTTCGGGGCGAGAGGTTGAGCCAGGCGGCCAAGTCGTCGGCGTTGCGGCTGTGTTCGGGGTGTTCGGCCAGGGTTTGGCGCACTTTTTCGACCAGTAGTCGGTCGCGTCGGTAAGGTCGCACCGTGAGCAGCAGGGCGCGTTGCAGCATGCTTTGCAGTGCGGCTTCGTCGCGGCGCAGGGGCAGCTGCAAGTAGCCCGCATCAAAGCTCAGGCGGCTGTGCGGGGCCTTGAATTGGCAGGGGCCATCAAACAGAACGCCATAGCGCTCAGCATGGGGCGGCGGCGCAAAGTGCAGCGCGGTGGCGCTCAGCGGGATGCGTGAATCGGTCAGCCAGCAGGCCACACCCAGCGCATTGCGCAGCACCGACACGGTGCAAAACTCGCGCAGGTCTTGCAGGTCGTGGGTTTCGTGCAGTTCGATGTGGGCCAGGCCTTCGGATGTGCTCAGGTTCAGGCGGATGTCGTCCGTCAACAGGTTGTGGTGGCGGCACCAGCGGCTCAGGGCCACGCCCAAGGTGGGCGCGGTCAGGGAGGCGCGCACCAGCATGCCGTAGCTGCCCCAGGGCAGGCGGCGGCGAAACCAGCCCAACGCTTCGTCGTCCAGTTCGCGCATGGCGGTGGCCGAGAGCCATTCCATTTGCAAAGCGGTGATGCGTGAGGCCGTTTGTTGAAATTGTTTTGGCGCAATTTGTGCCGCACTCAGTGTTGGCCAAGGGTCCAGGCCACGCTGGGTGTAGGCGCTGGCAATCGCCCGAACAAAGGCCATGGGCGTCTCGGCCCGGCCGTGGCTGTCGGGGCTGGGGAGGGGGCGGCTGGTCTGGGGCATGGCGGTGTCCATTGTGGCATCGAATGTGGCACGATTTGCAACCCATTTGACACCCCGCACAGGCCTTGCTGCCTTTAAGCTGGCAGGCATCACACCCTTGACGCACCCAGGGCTTTGCCCCGGGGTGCCCGCTTCTAGGAATCACCATGACCGTTTTGCATTCCCAACTGAACCCGCGTTCTGCCGATTTTCAGCACAACGCTGCCGCCATGCGTGGCCTGGTCGATGACCTGCGTGCCCACCTGGAGCGTGTGGCCCAAGGTGGTGGCGAAGCCGCCCGCGCCAAGCACACCGCCCGGGGCAAGTTGCTGCCGCGTGACCGCGTGCAGATGCTGCTCGACCCCGGCACACCTTTCCTCGAAGTCGCACCACTGGCTGCGCTCAACATGTACAACAACGACGCGCCCAGCTCGGGCGTGATCGTGGGCATTGGCCGCGTGAGCGGGGTGGACTGCATGATCGTGTGCAACGACGCCACGGTGAAGGGCGGCACTTATTACCCGATGACGGTGAAAAAGCATTTGCGTGCACAAGAGATTGCGCAGCAAAACCACCTGCCTTGTATTTATCTGGTGGACTCGGGCGGCGCCAACCTGCCCAACCAGGACGAGGTCTTTCCTGATCGCGACCACTTCGGCCGCATCTTCTTCAACCAGGCCAACATGAGCGCGCAAGGCATTGCGCAGATCGCCGTCGTCATGGGCTCGTGTACGGCGGGCGGTGCGTATGTGCCCGCCATGAGTGACGAGACCATCATCGTCAAGAACCAGGGCACCATCTTCTTGGGCGGCCCACCGCTGGTCAAAGCTGCCACGGGCGAGGTGGTGAGTGCCGAAGATTTGGGCGGTGGCGATGTGCACACGCGCCTGAGTGGCGTGGCCGATCACTTGGCGCAAAACGATGTGCACGCGCTGGCGCTGGCGCGTCAGGCCGTGAAAAACCTGAACGCGCAAAAGGCCCCCAACATCACCACACACGCGCCCGTGCCCCCGAAGTTCGACGCGCAAGAGTTGTATGGCGTGATCCCGACCGACACCCGCAAGCCTTTTGACGTGCGCGAAATCATCGCCCGCATTGTCGATGGCTCCGAGTTCGACGAATTCAAATCGCGCTTTGGCACCACCTTGATTTGTGGCTTCGCCCGCATCGAGGGCATGCCGGTGGGCATCATTGCCAACAACGGCATTTTGTTCAGCGAGTCGGCGCTCAAAGGTGCGCACTTCATCGAGCTGTGCTGCCAGCGCAAGATCCCGCTGGTGTTTTTGCAGAACATCACCGGCTTCATGGTCGGCCGTAAATACGAAAACGAAGGCATCGCCCGCAACGGTGCCAAGATGGTCACGGCCGTGGCCACCGCAGCTGTTCCCAAGTTCACCATCATCATCGGCGGCAGCTTTGGCGCAGGCAACTACGGCATGTGTGGCCGCGCCTACAGCCCCCGCTTTTTGTGGATGTGGCCCAACGCCCGCATCAGTGTCATGGGCGGCGAGCAAGCGGCCAGCGTCTTGGCCACCGTCAAACGCGACGGCATCGAGGGCAAGGGCGGCCAGTGGAGCATGGAAGAAGAAGAGGCCTTCAAGGCCCCGATCAAGCAGCAATACGAAGACCAGGGCCACCCTTACTACGCCACCGCCCGCATCTGGGACGACGGCATCATCGACCCGGCCGACACCCGCCGCGTGCTGGCGCTGGGCTTGAGCGCATCACTGAATGCGCCGATTCCCGAGACGAAATTTGGACTTTTTCGCATGTGATGTGTATGATTTTATAAATTCATACACATTGATGGGCTGGGATCATGCGAACAAACATTGAAATTGACGACGACTTGATGGCTGCAGCCATGGCTGCGGGCGGCTTCAAGACCAAAAAGGAAGCGGTTGAAGAGGGCTTGCGCCTGGTTCGTCGCCGGCAGATCTACAACGGTTTGTTGGCTTTGCGTGGCAAGTTGCAATGGGATGACTCAGACGTCGCTTGGGCACAGGCGCGCACGCCAGAGGCCTCGGCCATGGCCGTCCAAGAACCCCAGGGCGCGTACAAGGTGAAACCCAAGCCTGCAGACAAGACCGAACGCTCGGCAAAAGCTAAAAAACAGGCCGCTGCAAAACGGAGCAAGGCACCATGATCTTGGTGGATTCGAGCGTCTGGATCGACTTCTTCCGTGATGGGCGAAGTGCGCAAAGCCATACCTTGGTCCGTTGCCTGGGTGATTCCAGTGTGGAGGTCGGCATGGCCGATCTGGTGCTGTTCGAGGTCATGCGTGGGTTTCGCGAAGGGGCCTTGATGCGCGATGCCCAAAACCTCATGAGCGCATTGCCGCAGGTGGAAATCGGGGGCATAGCGCCTGTGTTGAAGGCGGCGGAGCGTTATAGGCAATTGCGCAGCCAGGGCCGCACCGTACGCAGCCCCATCGACGTGCTACTGGCCAGCTACTGCATGACGCACGGCCACGCGCTGCTGCACCGTGACGCCGATTTTGAATCGCTCAAAACTTTGGGAGGGCTGGAGACATGGCCACAATGAACACTTCATCGACTTGGCATGCCCATTTCAGCGGTCAAGCCCGTTATCACGTCTGGGCCACACACCGCTTGCTTGAAGCGGTCTCGCGTGTGTCCGATGCAGAGTATCGGCGCGACGTGGGCCTCTTCTTCAAAAGCATCCACGGCACGCTGAACCACATGCTTGTGGCCGAACACCTGCTGTGGTATCCGCGTTTTGCCAAAGGCACATCTCCCGTTCTGGCGCTGGACACCGAGGTTGAACCCCACCGCGAACGCTTGGCGCAGGCTCTCAAAGGTGGGTCTGCCAACTGGACGCCCCTGATCGCGAGCTGGAGTGCCGAGCGTTTTGACGGCCAGCTGGACTACCGGACCAGCAAGGGCGATCCCCTGTCCTTGCCGTTTACACCCACCTTGGCGCACGTGTTCAACCACGCCACCCACCACCGTGGCCAGATTACCGCTGCACTGACGGCCATGGGCCAGCCTTGCCCCGAGCTGGACATGGTGTATTTCCTTTTGGCAGAACAGGCGCCCAAAGCATGACAACAGCACTGAAAATCTCGACCCAAGGCGGCGTGCACACGATCACGCTGTCGCGCCCCGATGTGCGCAACGCCTTCAACGACGAAGTCATTGCCGAGCTGAAAAACGCTTTCCTGGCAGTGGCCCAAGACAGCGCCGTGCGCTGTGTGGTGCTGGCCGCCGAAGGGCCTGCTTTTTGCGCAGGGGCAGACCTGAACTGGATGCGCCGCATGGCCGACTACACCCGGGACGAAAACCTGGCCGACGCGGGCGAGCTGGCCGCCATGCTGCGTGCGATTTATGAATGCCCCCAGCCCACCATCGCCCGCGTTCAAGGCGATGTGTACGCCGGCGGCATGGGTCTGGTGGCGGCCTGCGACATGGCGGTGAGTGTGAACACAGCGAACTATTGCCTGAGCGAGGTCAAGCTCGGCCTGATCCCCGCCACCATCAGCCCCTATGTGATCCGTGCCATGGGCGCGCGTGCGGCGCACCGCTACTTTTTGACGGCCGAGCGCTTTGGCGCGGCCGAGGCGCACTGTATCGGCTTGGTGCACGAGGTGGTGACAGCCGATGCGCTGGACGCCAAAGTGGCCGAGCTGACCCAAGCGCTGGTGAGCGCCAGCCCCAATGCCGTGCGCGCTTGCAAAAAGCTGGTGCAAGACGTAGCCGAACGCGAGATCAACGATGCGCTGGTGGCGCAAACGGTGGCGGGCATTGCCGACATCCGCGCCAGCAGCGAAGGCAAAGAGGGCGTGCAGTCCTTTTTGCAAAAACGAAAACCCAACTGGTTGGTTTGAGGAAAAAAACATGTTCAAAAAAATCCTGATCGCCAACCGTGGCGAAATCGCCTGCCGAGTGGCCGCTACTGCGCGCCGCATGGGCATCCAGACTGTGGCCGTGTATTCGGACGCCGACGCCGGAGCCAAGCATGTGCAAGCGTGTGATGAGGCCGTGCATGTGGGCGGCTCAGCGCCCAAAGACAGCTACCTGCGCTGGGAGCGCATTTTGCAAGCCGCCAAAGACAAGGGTGCTGAGGCCGTGCACCCCGGTTATGGCTTTTTGAGCGAGAACGAAGACTTTGCCAAGGCCTGCGCTGCCGCTGGTTTGGTGTTCATCGGCCCGCCCGCTTCGGCGATCTTGGCGATGGGCCTCAAGGCCGAGTCCAAGCGTTTGATGGAAGCCGCCGGTGTGCCGCTGGTGCCCGGTTACCACGGCGCTGACCAAGACCCAGCGCTGCTGCAACGCGAAGCCGATCGCATCGGTTATCCGGCCCTCATCAAAGCCAGCGCAGGCGGTGGCGGCAAAGGCATGCGGGTGGTCGAAAAATCGGAAGACTTTGCCGCAGCCCTTGCCAGTTGCCAGCGTGAAGCCATCAACAGCTTTGGCAGCGATGCGGTGCTGATCGAAAAGTATGTGCAGCGCCCACGCCACATCGAAATCCAGGTCTTTGGCGACACCCAAGGCAACTGTGTGTACCTGTTTGAGCGGGACTGCTCGGTGCAGCGCCGCCACCAAAAGGTTCTCGAAGAAGCCCCAGCCCCCGGCATGACCGAAGCCCTGCGTGCACAAATGGGCGCGGCCGCTGTGGCGGCTGCCAAAGCGGTGAACTATGTGGGCGCGGGTACGGTGGAATTCATCGTCGAGCAAACCGCCTACGACCAGCCCGAATCCATGAAGTTCTTCTTCATGGAAATGAATACCCGCCTGCAGGTGGAGCACCCGGTGACCGAGGCCATCACCGGCCTGGATTTGGTCGAGTGGCAGTTGCGCGTGGCCAGCGGCGAGCCGCTGCCTTTGCGTCAGGACCAGCTGCGCATCCAGGGTCATGCGATTGAGGCGCGCATTTGCGCCGAGAATCCCGACAACAACTTCTTGCCCGCCACCGGCACCTTGCAGGTGTACCGCAAGCCGCAAGCCAGCAGCTTTGAAAGAAGCATGGTGCGCATCGACGACGGCGTGCGCGAGGGCGACACCATCAGCCCGTTTTACGATTCGATGGTGGCCAAGCTGATCGTGCATGGCGACACCCGCGAGCAAGCTCTGGCGCGTTTGGACACGGCTTTGGCACAAACCCACATCGTGGGCCTGAACACCAACGTGCAGTTCTTGCGGCATGTGGTGCGCAGCGAGGCGTTTGCCACCGCCAAGCTCGACACCGCACTCATCCAGCGCGAAGCCGCTGTGCTGTTCAAACAAGAAACCGTGGGCTTAGCCGCAGCCGTGGCCGCCGTGGTGGCCCACACCCTGCACGCCGAAAAAGCCCTGCAGGGCGCAGACCCCTTCAGCCGCCGCGATGGCTGGCAGTCGCACGGGCTGGCGCAGCGCCGATTTGAGTTTGTCTGGCAAGACCAGCCGCGCTCGGCCCGTCTGAACTATTTGCACGACGGCGCTGTGAGCCTGTCGCTGGAAGGCGATGACGCCAGCGCTGGCGTCTTGACATTTACCGCCCATGGCGCAGGCCTGTGGGTGCAGTGGGGCAGCGCCCCACGATGCTTCACCCAGCTCGACTGGCAAGGCGAAATCGCGCACCTCTTCATGCCCCAGGGCGCGACCCGCATCACCGTGCTGGACCCGCTGGCCCACGCGGGCGAATCCGCGCAAGAAGGCGGCCGCCTCACAGCCCCCATGCCCGGCAAGGTGGTGTCGTTTGCGGTTAAGGTGGGCGACAAGGTCAAAGCGGGTCAGCCTCTGGCCGTGATGGAAGCCATGAAAATGGAGCACACCATCAGCGCACCCAAAGACGGCACCGTGGTCGAATTGCTCTATGCCCCGGGCGACCAAGTCGCCGACGGGGCAGAGCTGCTCAAGCTGGGCTGACAAAATCGGCCCATGAACATCACCATCTGCTTTGACAAGCTCGACCCTGCGCCTTGGGTGCAGGGCCTGCAACAAGCCTTCCCAGAGGCCTCGGTGACTGCCTGGTCACCCGGCGCACCTGCTGCAGACCACGCCATCGTCTGGGCGCCGCCCCAGCAATTCATCGACGAGCAAGCCGGTCTGCAAACCCTGTTCAACATTGGTGCGGGTGTGGATGCCTTGCTCCAGCTGAAACTGCCGCCAGCGCTGAAGGTGGTGCGTCTGGACGACGCGGGCATGTCGGTACAGATGGCCGAATACGTGTGCCATGCGGTGATCCGGCATTTCCGTGAGTTCGACGGCTACGACACCGACACCCAATTGGGTAAATGGTCGTACCGCAAGCCCCGCAGCCGCGCCGACTTTGCAGTCGGCGTGATGGGCTTGGGTGTGTTGGGCGAGCGTGTGGCCAAAGCGCTGCAGGTGTTTGAATTTCCGGTCAACGGCTACAGCCGCAGCCCCAAAGACCTGCCCGGCATCCGCTGCTTCAGCGGGGCGCAGAGCCTGCCCGAATTCCTGCAGGCCACGCGTGTGCTGGTGAATCTGATGCCGCTCACGACCGAGACCGAAAACATCCTGAACCAAGACACGCTCTCGCAACTGCAAAAAGGCGGTTACGTCATCAACGTGGCCCGTGGCAAACACTTGGTCGAAGATGACCTGATCGCCCTCATTGACCAGGGGCACCTCGCGGGTGCGACACTTGACGTGTTCCGAACCGAGCCGCTGCCTGTTGGGCACCCGTTCTGGCAACACCCGAAAATCACCGTGACGCCCCATACCTCGGCCCGCACCCTGCGCGAAGAAAGCATCGCGCAAATCGTGGGCAAAATGCAGGCCCTGCAGCGCGGCGAAGCGATCAATGGTGTGGTCGACCACCAGCGCGGCTACTGAACCGAAAGCGTCTTCCATGTCCATGCCTTCCAAAGTTCAACTCATCGACGTCGGCCCCCGTGATGGCCTGCAAAACGAAAAACAGCCGGTGCCCGCAGCGGTCAAAATCGAGCTGGTGCACCGCCTGCAGGCTGCGGGTCTGACCGAGATCGAGGTCACCAGTTTTGTGTCCCCGAAGTGGGTGCCGCAGATGGCCGACAACGCGGTTGTGATGGCGGGCATCACGCGCCAAGCGGGCGTGCGTTATTCGGTGCTCACACCCAACATGGTGGGTTACCAAGCGGCGGTGGCTTCGAAGCCCGATGAGATTGTGGTCTTTGGTGCCGCCAGCCAGGCCTTCAGCCAAAAGAACATCAACTGCTCGATCGTAGAAAGCATGGAGCGGTTTGCACCTGTGGTGCAAGCCGCCTTGGCCGCGGGCATTGCGGTGCGCGGCGCCATGAGCTGCACCGTGGGCTGCCCCTATGAGGGCGAAGTCTCACCGACCAGTGTGGCCCACTTGGCGGGTTTGATGAAACAGATCGGTGTGCAGCGCGTGGACGTGGCCGACACCATCGGCACCGGCACACCGCTCAAGGTGCAAAAGGCCATTGAAGCCACGCTGCAGCATTTCGACATCGACCACATCTGCGGGCACTTTCACGACACCTACGGACAGGCGCTGGCCAACACGCTGGCGGCGCTGCAAATGGGGGTGTGGAATTTCCAGTCGTCCGTGGCGGGCCTGGGCGGCTGCCCTTATGCCAAGGGCGCCACGGGCAACGTGGCCACCGAAGACGTGGTCTATATGCTGCACGGCATGGGCATTGCCACGGGCATTGACTTGGACAAGCTGGTGGATGCGGGGGCCTTCATCAGCGACTTTCTGGGCCGTCAACCCAACTCGAACGTGGCCCGGGCCATCCTCAACAAGCGGGCGGGTTGAACCATGTGTGGTGCTGAACTGCATTCGCTGCCCGAGGGCGTGCAACGCGTGGCTCGGGCCTTGCAAGACGCGGATCACCCCCATGTTCCGGTCATGCTCGATGGCGCGGCTCGCACCGCGCAAGAGGCCGCCGATGCCTTGGGTGTGGAGCTGGGTCAGATCGCCAAGAGCGTGATTTTCAAGCGCAAAGAAGATGGTGTTGCCGTGCTGGTGGTGGCCTCGGGCGACCGCCGTGTGGACGAAAAAAAGGTGTCGGCCCTGGTAGGCAAAATTGGCCGCGCCGATGCGGATTTTGTGAAGGCGCAGACCGGCTTCGCCATTGGCGGTGTGTCTCCCGTGGCGCACCTGCACCCGCCAGTGACTTTGCTGGACCAGGATTTGTGGCGTTTTGACGAGATCTGGGCCGCTGCCGGTCATCCCCATGGCGTTTTTCGCTTGCGCCCTCAAGACCTGCCCGATTTGACCGGGGCACGCTCGGTCGATGTGGTGCAGGCCAGCCCCGGTGCCCAAGTGCAGACAGCCGATGCGTGCAGGGCTCTGGCTCAGGATGCCCCATGAGTGTGCACACCAAAATATTGGCCCAACGTGCGGCGCAAGTGCTGGCCGAGGCCGTGCCAAATGTGCCATCACCCTGTATCTCGGTCTGTGTGATGGACCCGCAGGCCGAGGTGTGTGTGGGTTGCTGGCGCAGCCTCCAAGAGATTGGTGCCTGGAGCCGCATGCCCGACGAAGCCAAGCGCCAGGTTTGGCAACGTATTCAGCAGCGCCTGACGGGCTTAGGCGGCGCCTAAGTGGCAGCGACAGCGCTGCGGTCCACCACAATCAGCACATTGCAGGGCGACTCTTCCACCAGCGATTTGGCGGTGGAGCCGCTCCACCAGCGGCGCAGCAGGTTGGGTTCGTGTTTGTGTCCGACCACGATCAGGTCCGCACCTGCGCGTTCGGCAAAGTCCGACAACTCCCGAATGACCTCACCTTTGAGTACTTCGCCTTGCACCGTGTAACCCATGGTTTGCAGGGTTTGCACACCTTGAGCCAGTTGTTCTCTCAGGGTTTCTTCTACAGGCCCGTTGTCGGCCGATGTGTAGTAGCCCATTTCCATCGAGCCGACATCCAAGGGGTTGGGGGCCACCGCCACCAAGGTCAGGCGGGGCTGGCCCCAATGCGCCAGCTCCTTGAGCTCCAGCATGGCCTTTTGCCCACTGTTCGAACCGTCATAGGCCAGGATGATGTGCTTGTACATGGCGTCTCCTTGAAGTGCGGTCGGTGACTCTGGCCCGGTGTGGGCGTGGTGGTCACTTGCTCGTGCAATTCATTCTACGGACAAGACCGCCAGCGCAAGTTGGTGTTGACCCTATAGACTTGGACCCAATACAAAGCGTTGAGCGAGACACCACACACAGCTGAGCACCGATGAAAACCATTCATTTTTATATCGATTTCATTTCACCTTACGCATGGCTCGGTTTTGATGCCTTGCCCCGGGCCTTGGAAGGCATCAGCCACCGTGTGGTGCACAAGCCGGTGCTGTTTGCGGCCATGCTCAAGCATCACGGGCAATTGGGTCCGGCAGAAATTCCCAGCAAGCGCGACTGGACCTACCGGCAGGTGCTGTGGCTGGCCCGTCAGCAGGGCACGCCTTTGCAGTTACCGGCCATGCACCCCTTCAACCCGCTGGGCTTGTTGCGTTTGGCCACGGCGTGTGACGTCGACGGCACGCCCAGCCGCTATGTGTGCGAGAAAATTTTCCGCCATGTCTGGTGCCACGGGCAGGACGCGGCCGACCCCGAGCGCCTGGCGGCTTTGACGGCGGAGCTGGCCCCAGCCCTTGACCCCAGCAGCGCCCAAGTCAAACAAGCTTTGCAAATGCACGCCCAAGAGGCGATTGAGCAGGGGGTGTTTGGTGTGCCCAGCTGGGTGGTTGATGGCCGTGTGTTTTGGGGGCAAGATGCGCTGCCCATGCTGAGGGCCTATTTGCAGGGCGATGTTTGGTTTGAGGGCCCTGACTGGCAGGCCCCGGCTTTGTGTGGGGTGGGTGTCAAGCGCACATGATCTGATGACATCGCGCCAAAGAAAAAACCCGATCGCATGACGCGATCGGGTTTTTTGTTGAAAGGGTTTAAGTTGGCAAGACAGGGCTTGCCAACTTGGGCCTTTTAGTGAGCGGCAGAGCCTTGTGAGGTGGTGCCGTCAAAGCTGGGGAAACGGACGTTTTCGACCATGTCCTGAACTTCCTGGTCTGGTGCTTTGGTCAGCAGCGACACGATGATGATCACCGCAAAGCCGACGGGCACACCAAAGATACCAGCCGAGATGGGGGCGATGTCCCACCAGGTGTTGGCCTTCAGGATTTCAGGGGTCAGCGAACCCTCATGGAACAAGCCGTACATCCAAGGATGGGTTTTGACCATGTAGTAGAACGAAATGGCCAAGCCCGACACCATCCCCAGGGAGGCGCCCCACTTGTTGGCACGCTTCCAGAAGATGCCCAAGGTCAACGCAGGGAAGAAGGCCGCGGCTGCAAACGAGAAGGCTGCAGACACCAGGAACAAAATGTCCGCCATGCGCAGCGATGCCACATAAGCCGCAGCCAGAGCCACGAACACCAAAATGACTTTGGAAATCGCGACACGGCGGTTGGCCGATGCGTTGGGGTCAACGATTTTGTAGTACACGTCGTGTGACAAGGCATTGGCAACCGTCAGCAACAAGCCATCGGCTGTGGACAAGGCCGCGGCCAAACCACCAGCAGCCACCAGACCCGAAATCACGAAGGGCAAGCCGCCGATTTCAGGTGTGGCCAAGACCACAATGTCACCGCCCAAGCGGATCTCTGCCAACTGCAAGATGCCATCTTTGTTGATGTCCGACACCGCCATCAGCGTGGGGTCGACCACGTTCCAGCGGGCAATCCATCCCGGCAACTGGTCAAACGGTGTGCCGACCAAGAGGGTGTAGATGTCGAACTTGACCAACACCGCCAAAGCAGGCGCTGTGAAGTACAACAATGAGATGAAGAACAGCGACCAAGCCACCGACTCACGCGCCTCACGCACCGAAGGCACGGTGTAAAAGCGCATCAGGATGTGGGGCAAAGCCGCCGTACCGATCATCAAGCAGAAGACCAGGGCCAAGAAGTTCTTGCGGGCCACATCGCGTGCCGCGTCATCTTTGCCGGGGAAGGGCTCAGCATGGCGCAGGGGTGGGGCTGCACGGGTCGTGTTGGTGGTGCGGGCGGCGGTGTAAGCCGCCTTGGCAGCCGCTTCATCCTTTGGCAAAGCGGCAAGAGCGGCTTCAGCGGCCTTGATGTCGGCGGCTGGCGCGTTGGCGGCCTTCAGCTCTTCCAGCTTTTTGGTGGCAGCTTCTTTGTCAGCGGCCATGGCTGCGGGCACATCTTTCAGCTTTTCAGCGGCTGCATCGGCGCGTGCTTTGAAGATACCGCGAACTTCCAGTTCTTTGGGGTCTTTCAGCAGTTGCTCTTCTTTGGCCGTCACTTTTTCCAGCAAGTAGCCATAAGCCACCTGTGGCACTGGATTGCTGGTGTGTTTCACCGACAACCAAACCACGGGGATCATGTAGGCCACGATCAGGATCAGGTACTGCGCCACCTGGGTCCAGGTCACTGCGCGCATACCGCCCAAGAACGAGCACACCAAGATACCGGCCAAGCCGACATACACGCCCACGTCGAAGGACAGACCGGTCAAGCGGGCGGTGATCAAGCCCACGCCGAAGATCTGCGCCACCACGTAAACGAAGGACACCAAGATGGCCGCAAACACGCCAATCAGGCGAGCCATGTTGCCGCCGTAGCGTGCGCCCAAGAAGTCAGGGATGGTGAACTGGCCAAACTTACGCAGGTAAGGTGCCAAGAACAAGGCCACCAAGCAGTAGCCGCCGGTCCAGCCCAAGATGAAGGCCAAACCGCCGTAACCTGTCAGGTAGAGTGTGCCGGCCATACCGATGAAGGAAGCCGCTGACATCCAGTCAGAGCCTGTGGCCATGCCGTTATATACAGCGGGCACGCGGCGACCGGCCACATAGTATTCGGCCGCATCGTTGGTGCGACTCATCACACCAATGCCGCCGTACAAGAGCACGGTGGCCGCCAAGAAGGCGTAGCCGATGTACTCTTTGGGCATCCCCATCTGTTCAAGGATGGCGAGCAAGATGACGAAGGCCGCGAAGCCACCGCCGTAAAACAAGAAAACTTTGTTCAGAGATTTCTGAAACTGGCTTTGGGTTTGGCCTTCGCCGCCGAAAACGCTCATGCTTCTTCTCCTTCTGCCACGCCATATTCCTTGTCCAGGTTGTTCATATAGCGTGCGTAGTACCAAATGATCAGGCAATACACGATCAGAGCGCCTTGGGCAGCGACCCAAAACGAGAACGGCCAGCCAAAAAAGCTGAACGTCAAATCACGTGAAAAGTACAAAAGCACGAACGTGACAAAGAACCACAGGGCCAGCAACAGCCCCGTGATCCTTAAGTTTTTGCCCCAGTATTCCTGGTGCCGCGCAGTGAGCTGCATCGTCATCTCCTTCTTGTTAAAAAAATCAAACTACCGACTGTCACACTTGAATTTGTCCATCACCCTCTGTGGGTGTTGTGATCACACAGGTCTGTCCAATGAGAGACCTGTTTCCCGCTCCAGTTGGGCGGCCACCTTGGGCTCGAAACCTTTGAGGTGGCGCATCACCTCCAAGGCTTTATCGGGCGCATGCATCTCCATGTGCACCCGGGCCATTTGGTACCAGGCGTAGGGACTCATGGACTGCAATTCGGTGTTGCGCTTGAAGGCGAGCAAAGACTCTTCGAACCGCCGCTGGCGCACCAAGACCAAACCCAGTCCGTACCAGGCGCGGTCCATTTTTTCGTCGATCTGAATGGCGGCCCTGAAGGCTTGTTCGGCGTCCTGACTTAGGCCCAATTCTTCGCGCACGAAGCCCACGTTGAAGTGGGCATTGGCGTTGGTCGGTGTGAGCGCCAAGGCGCGTTCAAAAAACCCCAAGGCCTGAACCCAGCGTTTGTCGTTCAACTCCTTGAAGCCCACGCTGTTCAAGGCCAACACATCTTCCGGGTTGATTTGGAGGATTTCATGAAAGACAGCATGGGCTTGGTTGCGCAAACCCAAAACCAAAAGCACCTTGGCTTGCAGACGCAGCCAAAAGCACCGACCTCGGTTGGAGGTGTTCAGGTGGGGGGCAGAAAGGTGGGTTTTCACTGACATGCCGCGATCCCCATCTCGAGGCACAGTTCAATTTTCAATTGCACCACCACGACCCAGGCAATTAAAAGCCAGCTGCTGGTGGCCAGCGGAATGTGTTGGTCCAGGATCAGTTTCGGGCTGATCTTGCGGGTGAGCCACAAAGCGGGCTTGGAGGCCACATCCAGCAATTGCCAAAAAACATTGTTGTCACGGTTGGAGCCCGCCAGCAATCCCAACAAGAAGCGTCCAACAATGAACATGAGGGAGAGTTCAATCAGACTTTTGGCAATGACAATGGCAAGCAACATAGGACTTTTTGATGGAGGTCAAAATAATTTTTCGGATTCTATGAATCGACATCTTGTCCACCTAATTGGCTTTAAATCCTTAAAAAAATAGGTAAATTCAATTCTTAGCCGAGCATTTGCAAGGCTTCATTCGGAGAGTGAGAACTACCTGACGTCTGCCTTACATTTTTCGGGGTTTGGTTTGAATTTGTGCGGTCAAAATTCAAGGGAAAACACCAATAAAAAAGGGGCCTTTTGGGGGATGTTTTCCCTCACCCGCTGCGTCCAAAGCGCAGAAGTTCGGCACACGCAGCTGCGCAGTTGTGCTGGGGTGGGGGCGCCCAGTTTGGGTGGGCACAGGGGGGGTCACCAGCCTTTGGGAATGTCTCTGCCTGCAGCGGTCTCTTGCGCTTCCCAGCGGTTCATCAGCCAGGCGTAAACGACCACGATGCCGATGAACAGCAGGATGGAGCCTTGCGCTGCCATCCAAAAATACAAAGGCCAGCCCCAAACCAGCACAGAGAGCTCTCGCGCAAAAAAGCTGGGGCCAAAGCTGATCAACAGCCACGCCAGCAAAAGCACCGAAGTCAAAATGCGTTTTTTGTGGATGAAAGCCATGGTGTCTGGCCCTGTCAGTTTCTGACGAAAGCTTCACCAATCCACTGGGCCGCTTTCTCGGCAATCATGAGTGTGGGGCTGTTGGTGTTGCCGCTGGTGATGGTGGGCATGACCCCGGCATCCACCACACGCAAACCCGTGATGCCGCGGACCTGCAAGCGGCCATTGACCACCGCCATGGGGTCGTCCTCGCGCCCCATGCGGGTGGTGCCCACGGGGTGGAAGATGGTGCTGGCGATGTCCCCCGCCAGTTTGGCCAGCTCTTCATCGGTTTGGTACTGCACGCCGGGTTTGAATTCTTCGGGCTGGAAAGGCTTCATGGCGTCTTGCGACATGATGCGGCGGGTCACGCGCAAACTGTCGGCGGCCACTTTGCGGTCTTCGGCGGTGGCCAAGTAGTTGGGCGCAATCGCGGGCGCGTCCTCAAAACGGGGACTGGTGATGTTCACCGTGCCCCGACTCGTCGGGTTGAGGTTGCACACACTGGCCGTGATGGCCGGGAAGCTGTGCAGCGGCTCGCCAAATGCATCCAGACTCAATGGCTGAACGTGGTACTGGATGTTGGCGTGAGGCTGCGACGGGTCGCTCTTGGTGAATGCGCCCAGCTGACTCGGTGCCATGCTCATGGGGCCTGTGCGTTTCATGGCGTATTCCATGCCGATCATGGCCTTGCCCCACAAGCTGTTGGCCAAGGTGTTCAGAGTTTTGGCCCCTTTGACTTTGTAGACAGAGCGGATTTGCAAATGGTCTTGCAAGTTGGCCCCAACGCCGGGCAGATCGTGTTTCACTTCAACACCCACACCTTGCAACAGCGCTGCAGGCCCGATGCCCGAGAGCTGCAAAATTTGCGCAGAACCGATGCTGCCCGCGCTCAAAATGACTTCTTGTGTGGCCTTGACTTCGACCATCTCCAGCCCTGTCCAGACTTGAGCACCTGTGCACCGCTTTTCGCCATTGGGCTGGGTCTCAATCAAGAGCTGGCTCACCTGGGCTTTGTTCCACAACTCAAAGTTGGGACGTGAATAGCAGGTGGGGCGCAAAAAAGCTTTGGCCGTGTTCCAGCGCCAACCGCTGCGCTGGTTCACATCGAAGTAAGACACGCCCTCGTTGTTGCCCCGGTTGAAGTCGTCGGTGGCGGGAATGCCCGCTTGCTGGGCGGCTTGTGAAAACGCGTCCAACACGTCCCAACGCAGGCGCTGCTTTTCGATGCGCCATTCGCCACCCGTGTTGCGTCCACGCAAGGTGTGCAGGTAACTGCCCTTGGGTAAATCGTTGGGGGCGAGCAGTTCAGATTTGGCCCCTTTGGCTCCGTGAAATTCGTTGGCGCCGTTGTAGTGGTCTTCATGCAGTTTGAAGTAGGGCAGTGTCTGCTCCCAGCGCCACGCATCGTGGCCTGTGATCTGCGCCCATTGGTCGTAGTCACGCGACTGGCCACGCATGTAAATCATGCCGTTGATGCTGGAGCAGCCACCCAGGACCTTGCCACGGGGGTAACGCAGGCTGCGCCCGTTCAGGCCATCGGTGGCTTCCGTTTGGTACATCCAATCGGTGCGTGGATTGCCAATGCAATACAGGTAGCCCACGGGAATGTGGATCCAGTGGTAATCGTCTTTTTTACCCGCCTCGATCAACAGCACCCGCTTGCTGGCATCGGCACTAAGGCGGTTGGCCAGCAGGCATCCTGCTGTGCCGCCGCCAACGATGATGTAGTCAAAGGTGTTGTCGTTCATGGTTTTGTTCATGTGGTCTGCAGATGTCGGTGCGAATCTGTCTGTGCGCTCGACTGTAATGGATCAAATAAGGGGGGGCCGCAACCAAAGGGACGGGGCCCCATAGGCCTGTTCAAGGTCCATGGCGTGCGAATTCGGCCATCCATCTGACATTTCTTCACGGAACAAGACCGGGTAAATACCCTTGGAAAACGAGGCTTTCCTGCGATGTGAAAAAAATACCAAGGGTTACCACCAATTATGTAAGCCCATGTTGGTTGCCCGTCAGACAGGGGCAAGTGCAAGCCCTAAGAATCGCGCCAAGTTTCCCTGTCGGAGACTCTTTTTTGGAGACAGCTTTATGGCGACTACTGAAGCAAACCGCCCGATGACGGCGGAAGAGAAGAAGGTGATTTTTGCCTCTTCTCTGGGTACCGTTTTTGAATGGTATGACTTTTACCTGTACGGCTCGTTGGCCGCGATCATTGCCAAGCAGTTCTTCAGCGGCTTGGATGAAGGCTCTGCTTTCATCTTCGCTTTGCTGGCGTTTGCTGCTGGTTTCATCGTGCGTCCTTTCGGCGCGATCTTCTTCGGCCGCTTGGGCGACATGATCGGCCGCAAGTACACGTTCTTGGTCACCATCCTGATCATGGGTGTGTCGACTTTCATCGTGGGCGTTTTGCCCAACTACGCCAGCATTGGCGTGGCCGCTCCCGTCATCCTGATCTGCCTGCGCTTGCTGCAAGGTCTGGCTTTGGGTGGTGAGTACGGTGGTGCAGCCACTTATGTGGCCGAGCACGCTCCAGCGGGCCAGCGTGGTGCTTACACCGCCTGGATCCAGACCACAGCGACTTTGGGCTTGTTCCTGTCACTGATGGTGATCTTGGGTACTCGTACCATCATCGGCGAAGAAGCTTTCGCTGACTGGGGCTGGCGCGTTCCGTTCCTGGTCTCGGTGATCATGCTGATCATCTCGGTGTACATCCGTTTGAGCATGAACGAATCGCCTGCTTTCGTGAAAATGAAAGCCGAAGGCAAGACCTCCAAAGCGCCGCTGTCCGAGTCTTTCGGCCAGTGGAAAAACCTGAAGATCGTGCTCTTGGCCTTGTTCGGCTTGGTCATGGGTCAGGCCGTGGTTTGGTACTCCGGTCAGTTTTACGCTTTGTTCTTCTTGACACAAGCGTTGAAAGTGGACGGCGCCACCGCCAACATCATGGTCGCGATCTCTTTGATCATCGGCACACCGTTCTTCGTGATCTTCGGCACGCTCTCGGACAAAATCGGTCGTAAACCACTGATCTTGGCCGGTTGCTTGTTGGCTGTTGTCACTTACTTCCCTGTGTTCAAAGCTTTGACCAAAGCGGCCAACCCAGACCTGTACGCTGCCCAGCAGTCGGCTCAGGTGACGGTGACTGCCGATCCAGCCGAGTGCTCGTTCCAGTTCAACCCCACAGGCACCAAGAAATTCACTTCTTCTTGCGACATCGCTAAACAACGTTTGGCTGGTGCTTCGGTGTCCTACGAAAACGTTGCAGCGCCTGCGGGCACACCTGCAGTGATCAAGGTCGGCGAGACCGTCGTGAACGTCAAGTACTCTGCTGAAGACATCGCTGCTGCCAAGGCCAAGGCCGAGGAAAAGCTGGCTGCTCTGAACGCTGCAGAACCCAAAGACGCCAAGGCCATCGAAGCTGCAACCAAGTCTGTCAAAGACCTGAGCAACGAGAAGACCGCTGGTGCCACTTTGTTGGGTTCTAACCTGAGCGCCGCCTTGAAGGCCGCTGGTTACCCAGCCAAAGCCGATATGGCCAAGTTCGACAAAGTCACCGTCATCATCATCCTCACCTACTTGGTGTTGTTGGTGACCATGGTGTACGGCCCGATCGCCGCCATGCTGGTGGAGATGTTCCCCACCCGCATCCGTTACACATCGATGTCCTTGCCCTACCACATTGGTAACGGCTGGTTCGGTGGTTTGATGCCCACCACCGCCTTCGCGATCGTGGCCCAGACCGGCAACATGTACAACGGCTTGTGGTACCCGATCATCATCGCCGGTGTCACCGTCGTGATTGGTGGCTTGTTCGTCAAAGAAACCAAAGACAACGACATCTACGCAGACGACTGATCTGTTTTTGTAAGCAACCCGGGGTGACTCGGGTGCTAAATTCAAGGCCTTCCCTCTGTGGAGGGCCTTCTTTATTTTGGAGATGAATGATGTGGAAACTCGTTGTTGGATTCGTGATCTTTGCTGCACTGGCTTTGTATGTCATCAGCAAAGGCGGTGACAGCTTGGACATGAGCGGCGAAAAGCATGGCGCTGACGCTGTGCATGTGGAGCCCGCCAAAGCAGACGCGTCTGCACCTGCAGCACCAGCTGCCGCCCCGGCTTCTGACGCCAGCGCTGCCAAGTAATCGGCCTCTGAGCGCTTGACCCCGGTCAAGCCCCTCAAACCAAAGCCACGCCTGTGCGTGGCTTTTCTTTTGGTCGCCAGAAATGTCGTGGCCTGCGACCTAGAATGTTTGGCCTTCACCCCATAAAGCCCGTCTATGTCCCAAGGTCTCATCCGCATCCGTGGTGCCCGTCAGCACAACCTCAAAAACCTCGATCTGGACATCCGCACGGGCGAGTTGACGGTGGTCACCGGCCCCAGCGGCTCGGGCAAGTCGAGTTTGGTGTTCGACACGCTGTACGCCGAAGGCCAGCGCCGCTATGTAGAGACCTTCAGCGCCTACGCCCGACAGTTTCTGGACCGCATGGACAAACCAGCCGTGGACAAGGTCGAAGGCGTGCCTCCCGCGATTGCGATTGACCAGACCAACCCGGTGCGCAGCTCGCGCTCCACCGTGGGCACCATGACCGAGCTGAACGACCACCTCAAGCTCTTGTTTGCGCGTCTGGGCCAGCTGTTTGACAAAGACACCGCGCAGCCGGTGCGCCACGACAACCCCGACACGATTTATGCCGAACTGGCCCAGCGTGCCGCGCAAGCGGGTGATCCGCGCCTGTACCTGACTTTTCCGGTCGAGCTGCCCGCGAACACCAGTGCTGCGCAGGTCGAGCAGTGGCTCTCTGCCAGCGGCTTCACCAAAGTGCAGGCCGAGCGCGAAGTGGCTACACCCACCGGCCCGCGCAAAGTGCTGGACGTGATCGCCGACCGCTTTCGCATCGGCACCGCGGAGAAAGCCCGCGTGGTCGAGGCCATCGAAGTGGCCCTCAAACGCGGCGGCCGTCTGAATGTGTATGTGGAGACATCGGGGGCAGATCCCAATTCTTCTTCTGTGCCCGCCTTCGACATCTGGCGCTTTTCGACTGGCCTGCATTGCCCGGACAGCGACCAGCGCTACACCGATCCGATTCCGTCGATGTTTTCGTTCAACTCGGCCGTGGGCGCGTGCGAGACCTGCCGGGGCTTTGGCCGAGTCATCGGTGTCGACTACGGCCTGGTCATTCCCAACCCCAAGCTCACGCTGCGGGCTGGGGCCATCAAGACGCTGCAAACCCCCGCCTGGCAAGAAAACCAGGACGACCTGATGCGCCACGCCGAGGCCGCAGGCATTCCGCGCGACACGGCCTGGGACAAGCTGACGCAGGCGCAGCAAGATTGGGTGATCAACGGCTCGCCCGAGTGGAAGGGCCGCTGGAACCACCAGTGGTATGGCGTGAAGCGCTTTTTTGAGTACCTGGAGAGCAAGGCCTATAAGATGCACATCCGTGTGCTCCTGTCCAAGTACCGCAGTTACACCGAGTGCCCGACGTGCCAAGGGGCGCGTTTGAAGACCGAGAGTTTGCTTTGGCGCATTGGCAGCCATTCCGATGCCGATGGCGTCTTGCCAGTGGAGAAGCGTTTCATGCCAGCAGGTGTGAAGTGGTCGCGGGCGCAGTTGGAGGCGCTGCCGGGGTTGAGCTTGCACGACATGATGATCATGCCGCTCGATCGGTTGCGTTTGTTTTTTGACCGGTTGTCGACTTCTGGTTTGGCGTCTGTGGCTTCAGGGGAGGCTTCGGCCGGGGATGGGCTGGGCTCCTCATACGGCGGGGGTACGCCAAAATCGTCGCCCAGCCCATCCCCGGCCGAAGCCGTAATGGGAAGTGCACAAGCAGCAGCACAGGCACGGGCAGCGACAGCGACAGAGAAGGCACAGGACGATCGATCCACCACAAGGTCTGCGTCAGAGCGGGGGGCGGGCAACGATTTTGGCGTACCCCCGCCTCATGAGGAGTCCGCCCCCCGCTCTGACGCAGACCGAACCTCAGCAGAAACCACGAAGGCAACAAACCAAGGCCTAAGCGCCGAACAAAAAGCCCTGCAACTGCTGCTCGAAGAAATCACCACCCGCCTCAAGTACCTGTGCGACGTGGGCATTGGTTACCTCACCCTCGACCGCCAAAGTCGCACATTGAGCGGCGGCGAAGTGCAGCGGATCAACCTCACCACCGCCTTGGGCACCAGCCTCGTCAACACCTTGTTCGTGCTGGACGAGCCCAGCATCGGCCTGCACCCACGCGACATGCACCGCATCACCTTGGCCATGCACCGCCTGCGCGACGCGGGCAACACCCTGGTGGTGGTGGAGCACGACCCGGCCGTGATGCTGGCCGCTGACCGCATGATCGACATGGGCCCCGGCCCCGGCGAGCGCGGCGGGCAAATTGTGTTCGACGGCACCACTGCCGACTTGCGCAAGGCCAACACGCTCACGGGCGCGTATCTGGGCGGGCGCAAACAAGTGGGCCTGGGCTTCAAGCGCATGGTGAGCGACAGCACGCCACGTTTGATTTTGGAAGGCGCACGCGAGCACAACCTGCAAAACATCAGTGTGGACTTTCCGCTGCAGCGCCTGGTCACCATCACGGGTGTCAGCGGCTCGGGCAAATCGAGTTTGATCCAGGACGTGCTGGCCCCGGCGCTGATGCGCCACTTTGGCAAAGCCACCGAAACCCCCGGCGCACACGATCGATTGCTGGGCGCCGACCACCTGAGCGATGTGGTGTTTGTGGACCAGTCGCCCATCGGCAAAACCGCCCGATCCAACCCGGTGAGCTATGTGGGCGCATGGGACGCGATCCGCGAGATATTTGCCACGGCCCCTTTGTCGCGCCAGCGCGGCTACACCGCCAGCAAGTTCAGCTTCAACGGTGGCGATGGCCGCTGCCCCACCTGCGGTGGCTCGGGCTTTGAACACGTTGAGATGCAATTCTTGAGCGATGTGTATTTGCGCTGCCCCGATTGCGACGGCAAGCGTTACCGCCCCGAAATTTTGGAGATCACCGTCGAGCGCCAAGCCCTGGGCCAGACGCAGCCGCGCCACCTGAATGTGGCCGATGTGCTGGACTTGACGGTGAGCGAAGCGGCCGCTTTGTTCGCGCAAGACCGCGACGTGATCCGCGCCCTGCAGCCCATCGTCGATGTGGGTCTGGAATACGTGAAGCTGGGCCAGCCCGTGCCCACCTTGTCGGGCGGTGAGGCACAGCGCCTCAAGCTCGCAGGCTTTTTGGCCGAGGCCGCCAAGAGCGCGTCCAAGAGCCGCCAGAGTCTGGCCCGCAAAGGCACGCTGTTTTTGTTTGACGAGCCGACCACGGGCTTGCACTTTGACGACATTGCCAAGCTCATGCGGGCCTTGCGCAAGCTGCTCGAAGCGGGGCATTCTTTGATCGTCATCGAGCACAACCTGGACGTGATTCGCGCCAGCGATTGGCTGATCGACTTGGGGCCTGAAGGCGGTTATGCCGGGGGTCTGATCGTGGCCGAGGGCACGCCGGACGATGTGCGCCAACACGCCACCTCGCACACGGGTTTGGCGCTGCGCGAGTACGCGGCTTCTATGGGCGAGGTTTATGGTGTGGCCGAGAGGTCGAGTTCGGATGTGTACCTTGGTGGGGGCGAGGCTGCGGTGTCAGCGGGTTCCTCATACGGCGGGGGTACGCCAAAATCGTCACCCTCTGACACCGCAGCCTCGCTGGCTAGCGTTCGAGGCGGCGCTGCTGCAAGCTCAATGGCTCCTGCCGCTCGTCGTAAACCTGTGTTGAACAACAACATCCAGATCGTCAACGCCAAAGAGCACAACCTCAAAAACCTGAGTGTGGACATTCCGCGCGGCAGCTTCAACGTGGTCACGGGCGTCAGCGGTTCCGGCAAATCCACGTTGGCGTTTGACATCCTGTTCAACGAAGGCCAGCGCCGCTATTTGGAAAGCTTGAACGCCTATGCCCGCAGCATCGTGCAGCCCGCAGGCCGCCCCGAGGTGGATGCGGTGTACGGTATTCCGCCCACCGTGGCGATTGAGCAGCGCTTGTCGCGCGGTGGCCGCAAATCGACCGTGGGCACCACCACCGAGGTTTGGCATTTCTTGCGCCTCTTGTACGTCAAGTTGGGCATTCAGCATTGCGTGCACGACAACACGCCCGTACAACCGCAAACGCCCGACAGCATCGTCGCGCAGCTGATGACGCAGTTCCGTGGGCAGCACATCGGTTTGTTGGCCCCGCTGGTCAACAACCGCAAAGGCGTTTACACCGAACTGGCCGACTGGGCCCGGCCGCGGGGTTACACCCATTTGCGTGTGGATGGCGACTTTTTGCCCACACAAGGTTTTCCGCGCATCGACCGCTTCAAAGAGCACAACATTGAACTGCCCGTGGCCAGCCTCGATGTGCTGCCGTCCAACGAAACCGCCCTGCGCCAAGCCCTGAGCAAAACACTGGAACACGGCAAAGGCGTGGTGCATGTGCTGAGCGATTTGGACGGCTTGCGCGAAGCCATGTTCAGCGGCGAGTCCACCGCCCGCATTGGGCAGCATCGCGTCTTTTCGACACTGCGGGCTTGCCCGGCCTGTGACACCTCGTATGCCGAACTCGACCCGCGTTTGTTCTCGTACAACAGCAAACACGGTTGGTGCTCCGACTGCGTTGGCACGGGTGTCAAGCTCAGCAAAGACGAGCGCTCGGTGTTTGACGACTCGGTGCAAGACGACAAACAAAAAGGCCGCGAACAAACCTTTGCCGAACCCGAGGTCGAAGACTTGGCCAACGTGGCCTGCCCCAGCTGCGAAGGCACCCGCCTGAACGCCACGGCGCGTGCCGTGCGCTTGGGCTCGGCCCCGGGTCAGGGCTGGCGCATCACCGACATCGCCAGTTTGTCGGTGACCGACGTGCGGCATTGGGTGGACAAGCTGCAGCTCAACGGCCGCGACGCTGACATCGCCCGCGACTTGGTGCCCGAGATCAAGAGTCGCCTCGAATTCCTCGAAGAAGTGGGCCTGGGTTACCTCACGCTGGATCGGGGTGCACCCACGCTCTCGGGTGGCGAGGCGCAGCGCATCCGTTTGGCCGCGCAACTCGGCAGCAACTTGCAGGGCGTTTGCTACGTGCTCGACGAGCCGACCATTGGTTTGCACGCCCGTGACAACCAGATCTTGCTCAATGCCCTGCATAAGCTGGGCGAGAAAGGCAACACGCTGGTGGTGGTGGAACACGACGAAGACACGATTCGCCGTGCTGACCACATCATCGACATTGGCCCGAGTGCGGGCAAACGCGGTGGCCGTTTGGTGGCGCAAGGCTCGGTGGCCGACATCACGGCTTCTGTCGACTCTCAAACCGGCCGCTATTTGTTGCACGCGATGAAGCATCCGATGCAGGCTCGCCGAGCTGTTTCGGTGGGCAGAGCATCGCTTGCAGGGCTAGCACCTACAAATACCTCGGCCCCCGTAGGAGCCAGCCCTGCTGGCGATTTGACTTGGCTCACGCTCACAGGGGCCAACCTGCACAACCTGCGCCAAGTCGATGTGCAAGTCCCACTCAAACGCTTGGTCGCCGTCACCGGCGTCAGCGGCTCTGGCAAATCCACCCTGGCCCGCGATGTGCTGCTGGCCAACGTGCAGGCGCTGGTCAGTCAGCGCTCCACCTTGGCTGGCCGCACCGCACAAGACGCGGGTCAGCGTGTGGCCTTGACCGCGTGCAGCGATGTGCAAGGCTTTGAAACCATCGACCGCGTGCTCGAAGTGGACCAAACGCCCATCGGCAAAACACCACGTTCGTGCCCTGCCACTTACATCGGTTTTTGGGACACCATTCGCAAACTTTTTGCCGAAACGCTGGAGGCCAAAGCCCGTGGCTATGCCGCCGGGCGCTTCAGTTTCAACACCGGCGAAGGCCGCTGTCCCAGCTGCGAAGGCCAGGGCATGCGCACCATCGAGATGAGCTTCCTGCCCGACGTGAAAGTGCCGTGTGAAACCTGCCGAGGCGCTCGCTTCAACCCTGAAACGCTGGCGGTGACGTGGCGCGGCAAGAGCATTGGCGATGTGCTGCAGATGGAGGTGGACGAAGCGGTGGACTTTTTCGCCAGTATGCCCAGCATCGCCCACCCGCTGCAACTGCTCAAAGATGTGGGGCTGGGCTACCTCACGTTGGGCCAGCCCTCACCCACGCTCAGCGGTGGCGAAGCCCAGCGCATCAAGCTGGTGACCGAACTCACCAAGGTGCGTGACGAAGTGGGCAAGCGCGGCAACAAAGCGCCTCACACCCTGTATGTGTTGGACGAGCCGACGGTGGGCCTGCACATGGCCGATGTGGACAAGCTCATCAGCGTGCTGCACCGACTGGTCAACGCGGGCCACAGTGTGATCGTGATCGAACACGACCTCGATGTGATCGCCGAAGCCGACTGGGTGATCGACCTGGGGCCAGAAGGCGGCAACGCGGGCGGTCGCATCGTGGCGGCCATGACACCCGAGGCCTTGGTGCGTCTAGGCACCCACACAGGGGTGGCGTTGGGGCCGGTGTTGGCGCGGGTTTAAGCCCCAGCCGAAAGGCTTGGATTGGATTGTGGTGATTTGCTTGAATTTTGAGTTTCTATCGATTTTCGGGTGGGTAATTTCTGTGTGCTTGGGGTGCAAAGGCCCGATATGATTTACGTTTGTTTGAAGGTGGACGGGAGTGATTGCCATGGGTGACGAATTGACAATGCATTGGCGCAATAGCGCAGCAGCTTTGGCTGTTTTGAGCGGGGCTTTGTACAGTCCGTTGGCCTGGGCTCAAGCCAACCCTGCTGCAGCTCAAAAAAATATGGAGCAATTGGGTGCACAGCTGCGCGAACGCGTGCTGCCCAAGCCCGTGGTCTATGTAGACACATTGGGTCTGGAGGCCAACACGTCTGTGGCGCATTTGGTGGCGGTGCAGGTGCACAGTGCGGTTTTGTCCCGCACGATTGACCGTTATTGGCAAGGTCGCATCGGGCGTGCGGTGTCGGTGGACGAGCTGCGTGCATTTCACGGTTGGTTTTATGAACGTGCTGCCCAAGAAGGCTATATGGCCTATGCCAAAACCGAGGTGGTGCAAGTCAACGGTGGTCAGCAACTGAACATCCAGGTCCTGCAGCCCAAAATCAACAGCGTGCGTGTGCTGGCGCCGGGTAGCGCGCAGGCAAGCCCATATCTGGAGCGCGTGCAAAACCGCGTGGGTCAGGTGTTCAAGGCGGGTCAATCGCTGGACACCTTGGCCCTGGACCAGGTACTCGATTCGGCCAGCTACGATTTACCCATCGAACTGGAAGCCACCTTGCGTGCAGTGGGCCCCGAGCTGCTGGACCTGGTGATCACCCTCACGCCCGCCATCGCCATGCCGGGTCAAACTTCCTCGGGGGTGGTGCAGGTGAACAACCATGGCCTGCGCCAATACGGGAGAACACAGCTGCTGACGGGCTTGACCGTGGGTATGCCGGCGGTCAAGTCGCAGCTGTCCTTGCTGGCACAAGCGTCAGAGGGTGTGGCCTATGCGCGGGCCGATTACGAAGGCCTTTTGCCTGCATGGGGTTCTCGTTGGTCGATGTTTGGCACCCATTCGCGCAGCCAATCGGTGTTGGGCGGCTTGGCGGCAGCTGAGGGCGAGGCCAAGGAATTGGGTCTGGGTTTGAACCGCATTGTGGGTGCTCACCGTGATCTGGTTTTCAAAGGGCATGTGGAATTGGCCAGCCGGGAGAGCGACAGTTATCGACGGAATGGCGGGGAGCGGCTGTCCGAAGTGCATGATCACCAGTTGCGTTTGCGCTGGTCGGCTGATAACGAGCGTTTGTCGCCAAACCCTGTGCGAGCCGAACTGGGGGTACTGCGTGGGTATTACCCACAAGCAGTGAACAACAACCAAGATCCGGCGGGGCATTACACCCGCGTGAATTTTGCATTCAAAGGTCAAACTCCGTTGAACTCCAGCGGTGGTTTGCGCTTGGTAGGTCGAGTGCGTGGTCAGTGGGCCAGTCGTAATTTGGAGTCATACAACCAATTCACACTGGGCGGCGTCAATGGTGTGAGGGCTTACACCAGCGTGGATGGTGTGGGTGACCATGGTGTTTTGGCCAGCCTCGAACTGACCCAGAGTTTGAGCCCTGTGCTGTCACTCACGGCTTTTTACGATGGAGGTCAGGTTCAAAAATATGCCAATCCATCGACAGCGGTAACCTTGAACAGATATTCCCTCGAAGGCGCAGGGCTGCAGTTGCAAGGGCGCTATTTTCAGTTGCACTACACCCTGACTTGGGCCAAAGGCCTGGGGGGCTATGCCGATTGGCAGATGAGCAACATCGAGTCTAAACCCGACAATAGCCGTGTCAATCTTTCGGTAAGTTATCTGTTCTGAGTGCCGTACAAGTACTGTCCGGTCAACTGCAGCCAGACCATGACAGCGCTCATGGGGCCGTTCGGTCGGCCAATACACCCAAGCGCCACAAAGAGGTGACCTCCGCGGCACGGGCGGCGTGCAGTGCATCTGTTTCATCGTTGATTTTGCTGTGTACGGGCTTCGTGTCCATGCGGCCCAACACTTGAAGGCCTGCTTCGGCAATCCATGCCTGTAGCAGCTGTCGCGAGCGCAAGCCCAAGTGCTCGGCCAAATCGGACAAAATCAACCATCCCTCACCGCCTTCGCTCAGGTGTGCGGTCAGGCCGTCCAAGAATCCGCGAAGCATTTGGCTGCCTTCGTCGTAGACGGCTTGCTCCAGCAAGGAAGTCGCGCGCGCTGGCAACCAAGGTGGGTTGCACACAATCAAGGCGGCTTGGCCTGGAGGGAACAAATCGGTATGTAGCAATTCGATTTGGTTTTGCAGGCCCAGGCGCTGGAGGTTGTCCCGGGCACATGTCAAAGCGCGTTCCGACATATCGGTCGCGACCACGTGTTTCGCACCACGCCGTGCCAAAACGGCTGACAAAACACCTGTACCAACGCCGATGTCAAAAGCGATCGGGTGTGATTTCAGCGCCTCGGGCAAGGGCGTCTTGACGACAAGGTCCACATATTCGCCCCGTACCGGTGAGAACACGCCGTAGTGGGGGTAAATTCGTAAAGCTTCGCCCATTGCGGTAACTTCTACCCCGTTTTTGCGCCACTCAAATGCACCAATCACACCTTGCAAGCTGCGCAGGGAGATTACCGAAGGCGCGTCATTGGCTGGACCAAAGGCTTGTAGACAAGCTGCTTTCGCATTGGGTGCGCGGCGCAGGTCAATGCCATAGTCACCGTTCAGCTCAATCAAGACTTGGCTCAAGATGCGTGTGCGTTGGGCTTGGGCTTGGCGGTGCGCGTGGAACGTGGCGCCGGGTATCACAGGTGCATCTGAACTTGATTTTTTGGCCCGGACTTTCTTGGGTTTGTCGATGCGCCGCGTCAGTGCCTGCAGCATCTGCCGTGCGTTTTGAAAATCACTGCGCCACAGCAAGCCGGTCCCGGCGCATGCCAGTCGATAAGCCGTGTCGGCGGTCATGGTGTCGTCGGTCAGGACCACATGTTTCGGTAACGCCTGGTCTGAGCGCCAGAGCGCTGTGCGTGTTGTGTTGTTCTCAGACCAGGTCAAAAAGGTGGGAGCATTCATGCGCTGTTCCAATGGGTGTGGATGTGTATCGCGCAATTTGCCGCGATGGCGAGGTGAATCAGAATTTTCAGACTCGGTGTTTCAGCAGATGCCCAGTGAACTCGGCAAAGCCTGCGCCGCGTTCACTGGGCGTGATGTAGCGGGGACGGTGAGACAGTTGAGATTCAAAACGTCGGATGTTGGCCACCCCCACGCTGATCGGGAAGTGCTCAAACATCACCTGGTCGTTGGTGGAGTCCCCCACATAAACCCATTGCTGCCACTCTTGGTCCAACTGGCGTGCGCACAGCTCGCGCAAGATCCAGCGGGCTCCGCTTAATTTGTGGTGCTCGCCAAACCAGCCGTTGATGTGGATGCTGCTGACGGTGGCCACCATGCCAGCGCTGCGCATGATGCGCACCACCTCGTCAATGGCCGCAGCAGGCAGATGTGTGAATTCGCTGTGGTCGATGGCGATGTCGGTTTCACGGCCTGCACTGTCCTGGGCCAAAGCGGCGCCGGTCACCTCGCGCACGATGCGTGCGGCCACTTCCTGCATGCGTGTCCAATTTGCTGTTCGCACAGCTTCGCTTTGTTGGTAAATGGCCCGGGGTTGGCCGTTGGCTTGGGGCAGCCAGGCCGCCGCACCGTTTTCAGCGACCAGCGCATCCACGGGCCAAGTTTGGGCGAAATCGCGGCTCCAGCCCATGGGCCGCCCGGTGATGGGGATGACCATGAGACCAGCTTGTTTCAGCGCGGTCAGTGCCTGCAAGGCATCGGCTGTGATGGCGCCCTCGGTGGTCAGGGTGTCATCGATGTCGGTGAACACACCCAGCCAAGGCTGGGGTGGGCACGTCCAATGCGACAGGTCCAGCATGCTGCCGTGGGTCAGTCGGTGAGCGAATTCAGGCGCTGGACGATGGCCAAGGTGGGTGCGCTCTGGTTCATGGTGTAGAAGTGGATAGCCGGCACACCGCCGTTGATGAGTTGCTCACACAGGTCGCTCACCACATCCAGGCCAAAGGCCTTGATCGATTCCACATCGTCGCCATAGGCTTGCAAGCGCAGCCGGATCCAGCGTGGGATCTCGGCACCACACGCGTCCGAAAAACGCAGCAACTGCGACGAGCTGGTGATGGGCATGATGCCGGGCACCACGGGCACATCCACACCGAGTTTGTAGGCGTCGTCTACAAAGCGGAAATACGCATCGCTGTTGTAGAAATATTGCGTGATGGCCGAGTTGGCACCGGCTTTCACCTTGGTGGCAAAGGCCTGCAGATCGGCTTCGGGCGATTTGGCTTGGGGGTGAATCTCGGGGTAGGCGGCCACTTCGATGTGGAAATCGTCACCGGTCTCCGCGCGGATGAAAGCCACCAGATCGCTGGCGTAATGGAACTCACCCCCTGCGCCATAGCCGCTGGGCAAGTCTCCACGCAAGGCCACCAGACGTTTGACACCCATGGCTTTGAGTGTGGACAACTCTTCGCGCACCGAAGCCTTGGTCGCGCCGATGCAAGAAAAGTGGGATGCCGCAGCCACGCCTTCGGCCTGGATCGCGCCCACGGTGGCAAACGTACCCTCTTGGGTGGAGCCACCAGCGCCGTAGGTCACCGAGCAAAACTCGGGCTTCAGGCTGTAGAGTTTCTCGCGCACACCACGCAGTTTTTCGGCGCCTTCGGGCGTTTTGGGTGGAAAAAATTCCAGGCTGATCGGCAGATTCAAACCAGACATCACAACACCTTCAATATTCAATAGTCGTTGGCCTTGGCATAAGCCTTGGCGGCCAGATCGGCCTCGTGCGCCACACGCGTGGCTTCCCGAGCGGGCATGACCGCAGCGGGGTCGGGCCAGCAGGCCTGCACAAAAAATTCACGGTTGCCGTCACCGCCTGCAATGGGGCTTTCCAGCCAAGCGGTGACCTGCATGCCCAGTTCGGTCAAAGCCGTGCGGACACGGTTTTCAATGAATGGGAAATGCGTGTCGTCTTTCACGATGCCGCCCTTGCCCACCTGACCCGGTTGCAATTCAAACTGGGGTTTCACCAGCATGAGCAGCTGGCCCGTGGGTTTGAGCAAATGCACCACGCCCGGCAGCACCAGCGTGAGCGAGATGAAGGACACATCGCCCACCATCAGGTCAAAGCCTTCCAGCGCATCGGGAATGCGTTTGTCGCCAGGCTCCAACTCGCGGGCATTCACGCCTTCGATGCAGACCACACGTTCATCCTGACTGATGCGCGGGTGCACTTGGGCGTGGCCCACATCAATGCCCACCACTTCGGCTGCACCGTGCTGCAGCAAGCAGTCGGTGAAGCCACCGGTGCTTTGGCCCACATCCAAGCAGCGCAAGCCATCGACTTTGACGCCCGTGGCCTTCAATGCGCCTTCGAGCTTCAAGCCGCCGCGAGAGACGTAGCGAGACTCGGCGTCGTCGAGCAGCTGCAGGGCAGCGCTCTCAGGCACTTCATCGCGGTTTTTGACGATGGCACGCCAAGTTCCGTCGGGCCGCTGCCACTGCACGCCCCCGGCGATCAGTCTCTGAGCCTGGGAGCGAGAAGCGGCCAGGCCGCGCTCGACGAGAAGTTGGTCAATGCGCATGCGTGGTTTTTAATAACGGTAAGTGTCGGCTTTGTAGGGGCCGTTTTTGGACACGCCAATGTAAGCGGCTTGTTCTTCGCTGAGTTCGGACAGCATCGCGCCGACTTTTTTCAGGTGCAAACGAGCGACCTTCTCATCGAGGTGCTTGGGCAGCACATAGACCTTGCCGTTTTCGTACTGGTCTTGTTTGGTGAACAGCTCGATTTGGGCGATGGTCTGGTTGGCAAACGAAGACGACATCACAAAGCTGGGGTGGCCGGTGGCGCAGCCCAGGTTGACCAGACGGCCTTTGGCCAACAGGGTGATCTTTTTGCCATCGGGGAAGATGACGTGGTCGACTTGCGGCTTGATCTCGTCCCACTGCAGTTTTTCCAGCGAAGCGACGTCGATCTCGTTGTCGAAGTGACCAATGTTGCAAACGATGGCTTCGTCTTTCATGGCGGCCATGTGCTCGTAGCGGATCACGTTCTTGTTGCCGGTGGCGGACACGAAGATGTCGCACTTGTCGGCGGCGTATTCCATGGTCACGACCTTGAAGCCTTCCATCGCGGCTTGCAGGGCGTTGATCGGGTCGATCTCGGTCACCCAGACTTGGGCGCTCAAGGCACGCAAGGCTTGGGCCGAACCCTTGCCCACGTCACCGTAACCGGCGACCACAGCCACTTTGCCCGCGATCATCACGTCGGTGGCGCGTTTGATGGAGTCCACCAAAGACTCGCGGCAGCCATACAGGTTGTCGAACTTGCTCTTGGTCACCGAGTCGTTCACGTTGATGGCGCGGAACATCAGGCTGCCCTTGGCGGCCATCTCGTTCAGGCGCAAAACGCCGGTGGTGGTCTCTTCGGTCACGCCGATGATCTGGGCACCCTTGCGGCTGTACCAGGTCGGGTCCACGGCCAGCTTGGCTTTGATGGCGTTGAAGAGGCAGGTCTCTTCTTCGCTGGTGGGGTTGGCGATCAAAGACGCGTCTTTTTCAGCGCGCTTGCCCAGGTGCATGAGCAGCGTGGCGTCGCCGCCGTCGTCCAAAATCATGTTGGGGCCTTCGCCTTCGGTGCCAGCGGGGCCGAAGTCAAAAATGCGGTGGGTGTAGTCCCAGTAGTCGGCCAATGTTTCGCCCTTGATGGCGAACACGGGGGTGCCCTTGGCGGCGATGGCCGCAGCGGCGTGGTCTTGTGTCGAGAAGATGTTGCAAGAGGCCCAACGCACATCGGCGCCCAAGGCTTGCAGGGTCTCGATCAACACAGCCGTCTGGATGGTCATGTGCAGCGAGCCGGTGATGCGTGCGCCCTTCAGGGGCTGGGCCTTGGCGAACTCGTCGCGGATGGCCATCAGGCCGGGCATCTCGGTCTCGGCAATTTTGATTTCTTTGCGGCCCCAATCGGCCAGGCCGATGTCGGCGATCACGCAATCAGCGTTGACGGTGAAAGGCATACGTGCATTCATGAGAAAAGCTCCAAAGCAATGTGAATAAGCCACACGCGTGGATGAAAGCACTGAAAGGGAAAAACAGGCTCACCGCACGTCGAGTGGATGAGCGTCGTTGCTGTTTGAAGGTTCCGAGCCTCACGCCTGCTGCCAGCCAGTTGGCTGGTGGGCGCTGCAACGCTCCTCGGAAAACGCATTCTACAGCAGACTGTCTGTTCCCAAGGGGCAAGCAGGCCTTTTAGGGGCGGTGTGGATGGCCGGTGTTTGTGGGCAGGTCTTTGCAGTTGCAGTCGCAGGCTCAGGCGCAACAAGCCAACACCGCCAAGGGCGCGGTTTCGGCCCGCAAGACGCGTGGCCCCAAGGTCACGGGCGCAAACCCTGCAGCCAGGGCAGCCGCTTCCTCTGTGGGGCTCAGGCCGCCCTCAGGGCCGCTGAGCACGGTGACCGGTGCCATGGGCAGCCCCGCTGCGGGCCCTTGCATCTGCGCCAGAGACTGCGTGCCTTCGGACAGCGACAGCACCCAGCGCTCACCGGGTGGCGCTTTTTTGACCCATTCGGCCAATGTCACGGCCGGGTGCACGGTGGGCACCCGGTTGCGCCCACACTGCTCAGCGGCGGCCACGGCCACGCCTTGCCAGTGGGCCAGTTTTTTCTCGGCCCGCTCGCCCTTGAGCTTGAGCACACTGCGCTCGGCCACCAGGGGCGTGATGCTGGCCACGCCCAGTTCGGTGGCTTTTTCGACCAGCCAGTCCATGCGCTCGTTGGCGGTGATACCGGCCAGCAAATGCACGGCGCGGGCGGCTTCGCGCTCCACCGCGTGGTGCGCCCCCACCTCCACCTCCACATCGCTGCGGCCCATGCGGGTGACGGTGGCGTCAAACTCGCCGCCTTCCCCGTTGAACAAGGTGATCACATCGCCCGGCTGCAGGCGCAGCACCTGCACATGGCGGGCTGCGCCAGCGGGCAGACTGAGCGACAAGCCTGTGGCCAAAGGGGCGGGGCAGTAAAAGCGTGGCATGCTCACATTCGCCCGTAGGCAAAACCGACTTGGGGCGTGGTGCCTTCGATCTCGTCGATCAATTTGAGCAACGGGCCCAGATCGCGGTAACGGTCGCAGGCCTTGCGGATGTAGTGGATGAAACGCGGCGCATCGGCCAGGTATTTGGGCTTGCCGTCGCGCAGCGTCAGGCGGGCAAAGATACCGGCCACTTTCAGGTGGCGCTGCAGGCCCATCCATTCCACGGCGCGGTAAAACGCACCAAAGTCGCTGTGCCAGTCTTCAAAGTCCATCAGCCCTGCTTTGCGGGCCTTCTCCCAGTAGCGGATGGTGATGTCGAGCACAAAGTCTTCGTCCCAGGTGAGGAAGGCGTCGCGCATCAGGCTGGCGATGTCGTAGGTGATGGGGCCGTAGACGGCGTCTTGAAAGTCCAGCACACCCAGCTGCACACTGCCGCCAAATGGCATCATCAGGTTGCGCGGCATGAAGTCGCGGTGCACATACACGCTGGGTGCGGCCAGGTTGCGCTGCACGATCAGGGCAAAAGCCTTGTCGAACACCTCGCGCTGCGCACCTTGCAACTGCACGCCCCGGTGCTGGGCCAAATACCAATCGGGGAACAGACTCAGTTCGCGGTTCAGCAAAGCTTCGTCATAGGGCGGCAGCACGCCGGGGCGCGAGGCCAGCTGCCACTGCACCAGCGTGTCCACCGCCTGCATGTACAGGCCGTGGTTGGCCTGCGGGCGCTCCGGGTCGATGGCCGACATCATGGTCGCATCCCCCAAGTCGCTCAGCAGCATGAAGCCATGGGCTTCGTGCCAATCGAGCACCTCGGGTGCATTCAGGCCCGCGGCTTTCATCAAGGCGGCAATGCGCACAAAAGGCTCGGAGTTTTCCTTGTCGGGTGGGGCGTCCATGACGATAAGGGTGCCGCCTTGGCGCCTGTCCACCCGCAGGTAGCGGCGAAAGCTGGCGTCGGCGGAGGCCACGCGCAAACTGCCGGGTAAGAGGTCTTGGGAGGCGGCCACGCCGGACATCCAGTGGTCAAAAACCGCGTGCCGGGCCGGATCGGTCCAGCTGACGCTGTCAGAGACGGCTGGTTGGGGGGCAGAGTTGGGGGGCGGGGTGAGGTGGCTCATGGATAATCCCATTTTACAAAGCCTGCAATCGGCGTTTTGCCCTCACTCCTCGCGTGTTCAACCCCCATCCCATCGCCGTGCCCCCTTTCCCATCACCTTGTGCGCAGCCACTCGTGGCCATGGCCCCTTCGCGGGTGGTGGTGCAGGCCGTGGTGTGGGCGGTGCTGTGGGGAGCGCCTGGTGTCACGCTGGTGGGTGTACCGCTGGGTGCGCAGGCTCAAACCCTGACACCACTGCAAGGTGTGCCCACAGCCCCTGTTCAGGGCCTGGTTCTGCGCAGCAGCCCGATGCTGGAGGAGGCCATCTCGCAGCGTCAGGAGCAAGAGGGGGCAGTTTATTTGCAGGGGCAGCGCCTGCGCGTGCGACCCGACCTGGACTTGGTGGTCGAGGGGGAGGCCAGCATTCGCAAGCCGGGCGTGAGCATTCAGGCGGGCCGACTGTCCTTTGACCAAAGCCAAGACGTGGTGGAGGCCACGGGGCAAGTGCGCCTGAACCGCCCAGGCAGTGTGTTGACCGGCCCCAAGCTTACCCTGCAGATAGACAGTTTTCAGGGCACCCTGACGCAGCCCACTTTTGAGCTTTATAAAAGTGGTGCCTACGGGCAAGCGGCGCAAATCGACTTTGTGGACGATCAACGCGCCATCGTGCGTGAGGCCAGTTACACCACCTGCAGGCGCACGCCCGGCCCAGAATGGTTGCCGGCATGGGTGCTCAAAGCCACCCGCTTGAATCTGGACGAAGAAGAGTCCACGGTGCGGGCCGAGGGGGTGCAACTGCGCTTTCAGGACGTGCCGGTGCTGGGCATTCCCGCCGTCACCTTCCCCATGACGAGTGAGCGCAAGTCTGGCCTGTTGCCACCCGTGGTGGGCATCACCACCAACAATGGGTTGGAGTTGGCCCAACCCTATTATTTCGACATCGCCCCCAACCGCGATGCCACCGTGACCACCCACCTGATGAGCAAACGCGGCGTGGCGGTGGACACCGAGTTCCGTTATCTGGAGCGCGACTACAGCGGCCAGGCCCGGCTGAACCTGATGCCCACGGACAGCCTGCGTGACCAGGCCCGCTGGGGCTGGTCCAGCCAACACAACGGCACGGTGGACACGGGCCTGGACAGCGTGGGGCGCGTCGGTCTGGGCCTGAACCTGAACCGGGTCAGCGACGACGACTATTGGCGTGATTTTCCCCGCTCGGGCCTGGCCTTGACCCAACGTTTGCTGCCCTCCACAGGGGTTTTGAGCTGGGGCCGTGGGAACCTGAGCATGACCGCGCAGGTTCAGCGCTGGCAAACCCTCCAGGACATCACCGCGCCCATCACCCCACCGTACGACCGTGCACCCCAAATTGGGCTGCGTTATGGGCAGTGGCAGGCCGATGGCCTGGACTGGTCTGTGCAGGCCGATACCACTCGCTTTGAGGCCAGCTACGACCGCATCCCACTGGCCAGCACCGCAGAGCGCCCTGTGCCCCGCAATGGCGAGCGCAGTTTTGTGCTGGCGCAGGTCAGCCGCCCCTGGATTCGCCCCTGGGGTTTTGTCACGCCTAAACTGCAACTGCATGCCACCCGCTACCAACTCGACCAGCCACTCGACTCGGGTGAGCGTTCGGCCAATCGGGTGTTGCCGACCTTCTCGTTGGATTCGGGCCTGGTGTACGAGCGCGAGACACAGTGGTTTGGTCGTGGCGTCACCCAAACTCTGGAGCCGCGGGCTTTTTATGCACGCACACCGTTTCGGGACCAAAGCCTTTTGCCCGTGTACGACAGCGGGGCCACCGACTTCAATTTGTCCACCATCTACAGTGAAAACGCCTATGTGGGCCACGACCGCTTGGTGGACAACGATGCCTTGACCCTGGGGGTGACCAGCCGGTTTTTTGATGCCAACAATGGTGCAGAAATGTTGCGTGTGGGCATGGCCCAGCGCATCCGTTTTTCGGACCAGAAAGTGGTTCTGCCCGACCAGAGCGCTGCGCAGGCAGGTCTGAGTGACTTGTTGCTGGGCGCAGGCGTGCGCTGGGATGACCGCTGGGCGCTCGACGCCACGGTCCAGGTCAACAGCCAAACCGACCGCGTCAGCCGCAGCACTTTGCAAGGCCGCTACAGCCCCAGCCCTTACCGGGTGCTGAATGCGGCTTACCGTTTGAACCAGGGCGTGAGCGAGCAGGTCGATCTGGGGTGGCAGTGGCCGCTGAGTGACTTGCTGGGGCGGCGCGATGCAGCCACTGAAACGGCCTGGACCCGCACACCCGGCCAAGGCTTGGGGCCGGACCGCTGGTATAGCGTGGGCCGCCTGAACTTCAGCCTGACCGAAGGCCGCATGGTCGACAGTCTGTTGGGTCTGGAATACGATGGTGGTTGCTGGATCGGACGCATCGCCTTCGAGCGCATCCAGAGCACCGTGAGCACCGCGACCAGCCGCTTGCTGTTCCAGCTTGAATTCATTGGCCTCGCCCGTGTAGGGGCCAGCCCACTTAATGCCCTGCGCACCAACATTCCCCGCTACCAGAACTTGCGAGACTCCACCGTTGAACCGAGCCGTTTCCAGCACTATGAATAAACACCTGTTTCCTGTTCGAGCTTTGTGCGCCGCCTGCGCCTCGGTCTGTCTGGCTGCGGCCTGGCTGCCGCTGACTGTGTCGGCCCAAAGCCCGGCCACTGCCGCTTCGCGCCCTGCGGCCATCCGTGCGGCAGACTTCATCGTTGCGGTGGTCAATGTCGAGCCCATCACCAACCAGGAAGTCCAGAACCTGAGCAATCGCCTGCAGCGCGAAGCGCAGGCGCAAGGCCGACCGCTCGACGCCCCCGAGGCCAAACGGCTGGCGCTGGAACAACTCATCAATGACAAGGCCCAGATCCAGCAAGCCCGCGATGCGGGCATCTCGATCGACGAAGAGGCCCTGGACCAGGCCGAGGCTAACGTGGCCAGCAGCAACCAGCTCACGCGCGAAGCCCTGCGCCAGCGTTTGCAGCAAGATGGCGTGGCCCTGGCGACCTTCCGCGATCAGCTGCGCAATCAGTTGCTGCTGACCCGCGTGCGCGAGCGCGAGGTGGAAGCGCGAATCCGCATCAGCGACATCGAAGTGGAGCAGTTTTTGCAAGAGCAAATCAAGGCGCAGGCCGCGCGTGTCCCGGTGGCGCTGAACCTGGCCATGGTCCTGATCGCTGTGCCGGAAAACAGCACAGAAGCGCAGATCAAGCCCCTGGAAGCGCAGGCTCGGGAAGTGGCCCGACGCGCTCGCAGTGGTGAGAGCTTTGCCGAGCTGGCCAAAACCTTCTCGCAAACGGCCGACCGGGGGGCCAATGGCGGGGCATTGGGCTTGCGCCCGGCCGACCGTTATCCCGAGCTGTTTGTCCAAGCCGTGGCGGCCTTGCCCGTGGGTGGGGTGTCCGAGGTGTTGCGCTCGGGTGCCGGTTTTCATGTGCTCAAAGTGCTGGAGCGTCAGCAGGCCCCTGCCACCTTGATGGTCACACAAACCCGTGCGCGGCACATTCTGCTGCGCCTGAGTCCCCAGCTGACACAGGCCCAGGCGCTGGCGCAGCTGAGCGCCCTGCGCCAAGACATTGTGTCGGGCAAGGCTGATTTCGCGGAAGCGGCCAAACGCCTGTCCCAAGACGGCAGCGCAGCGCAGGGGGGTGATTTGGGATGGGCCAACCCCGGCATGTTTGTGCCCGAATTCGAGCAGACCATGAACCGCCTGCGCCCCGGCCAGGTGGCCGAGCCGCTGGTCTCGCGCTTTGGGGTGCACCTGATCGAGGTGACCGACCGGCGAGACGCCCCCATGAGTGATGCCGAGCAACGCGCACTGGCCCGCAATGTCTTGCGGGAAAAGAAACTCGACGAAGCCTACGTCGCCTGGGCCGAGGATGTGCGTGGTCGGGCCTATGTCGAGATGCGCGAGCCCGTCCAATGAAGCACATCGCCCGCAAACGCTTTGGTCAGCACTTTCTGACAGACGGCGGCATCATCGATGCCATCGTGGACGCCATTGCCCCGGTGGCCGGTCAGCCCATGGTCGAGATTGGCCCTGGTCTGGCCGCACTCACCCAGCCTTTGGTCGAGCGTTTGGGTCATCTGTCGGTGATCGAGCTGGACCGCGATCTGGCGGTGCGCCTGCGCGAGCACCCGCAATTGTCGGTGGTCGAGTCGGATGTGCTCAAGGTCGACTTTCGGGCGCTGGCGCAGCAGATGCTGGCCAAAGCCACGGCGGCCCCGCTGCACAAAATTCGTGTGGTCGGTAACCTGCCCTACAACATTTCCACGCCCATCTTGTTCTATTTGCTGGCGCAGGTCGACGTGATCGAAGACCAGCATTTCATGCTGCAAAAGGAAGTCATTGACCGCATGGTGGCCCAACCCGCCACATCGGATTACAGCCGCCTGTCGGTGATGCTGCAGTGGCGATATGACATGGCCAACGTGCTGTTTGTTCCGCCCGAAAGCTTTGACCCGCCCCCGCGTGTGGACAGCGCTGTGGTGCGCATGGTGCCGCTGGCCCAGCCGCCTGATGTGGATGTCAAAACCCTCGAGACGCTGGTGCAGGTGGCCTTCAGCCAGCGCCGCAAAATTTTGCGCAACACCTTGGGCAAATGGCTCGATGAAAAAGGCTTTGGCGGCACGTTTGATTTGCAGCGCCGCGCCGAAGAAGTGCCGGTGGCCGAGTTCGTGGCCTTGGCCCAAGCCGTCTGAAGCGCCAAGTCAGATGCGCCCAAAGAAAAAGCCCGTCATGGACGGGCTTTTTCATGGGTGCCGCATGAGCGGCGCAATGGGGTTCAGGCTGCGGCGAGCCAGTAACCTGCATTGAAGGGGCTGCTCATGCGCAGCGCCAAGGGCGACACGTCCACCAATTTGTCGGTGGGCATTTTTTCGCCTTCTTCGATCGATTCGGCCATCATGGCGTCCTCGGTTTGTGCCTCAATCGCCCGTCCTGCTTGGCTGTTTTGCGCAGAACGGGCTACAGAAAAGAATAGAAGCATCGGAAGGGTATCTTCCTGTCTCCCCAGTAATCGGCGGTGTCGCGGAAGATGTCCAGCAATTGCTCGCGGGCTTCTTTGTCGAACTTGACGTGTGCAGGAATTTGCTCCAACACCACGATGAAACCAGGCTGTGGGCCTGACTTGTGCAAGGGATCTGTCATGCAGTCGTACAGGGCATCGAAATTCTTGCCAAAGTGCGAAGGCAATGTGAATTGCGCACCAATGAGGTCCAGCACATCTTGTTTGCTCTGGGCTTCGGCCAGGTTGGCATACAAAAAGTGGTGGCCCAAACCTTGGGCGGCTTCTTGCAGGTCGCTCACGCGGTAGGCGCGAATCGACTGCACGATGTTCGACCGCACGCCCTTCAGGGGCGTCTCTTGGTCTTGACGTGTCGGCATGTCCATCTCCGTGGTCTTTCTTGAGAACTAAAAAAATCAGGGTCTGTCAACAATCAAGCGAAAGCTCGCGTAATGGTCTTCGGTGTAATAACAGGCCTTCGGTTCTGTCGGCACCATGCCGCCACAGACGATGCGGCGGGCTCCACGGTGTCGCACGCCGGGCGTCCTGACGGTGTATTCGCGGTAAAACCCCCTGGCCTCGCGTGGCAGGAGACGCTCGCGATTGCCAAAAACCGTACCGTCCTTTTCGTAGGGAAAAGGACCACCCTTGCGGATTTTTTCGTAAGTTATCTGGCCTTCACGGGGCATGTCGGTGACCAACAACGTGGCCTGTGACTGCACCTCTTGGGGTGTGCGTGCCTGCACCAAAATTGTGCATGCCAGCAAAATAAAGCCCATCAGCATGGCGAACCACCACCGACGGGCCAAGGCTTGTTGTGCCACCCTCATGAATACACCTTTCAGGAGCATCCGGGTTTACCCGAAAACTCGAAGGCGCTAGTGTGTATCAAATGCGATAAAAATGCAAGCGAATGCCCATTAAACAGGCAAAGACAGTTTGTTCATTTTTGCTGCATGTGAGTGCACACACCCGTTGAAATGATCAACGCGCCGCGTTGGCGTCCGCCACAGTCAGTGCGGTCATGTTCACAATTCGTCGAACCGTGGTGCTGGGCGTCAAAATGTGCACTGGTTTGGCCGCACCCAACAAGACCGGGCCGACGGCAATGTTGCCGCCTGCCGCTGTTTTGAGCAGGTTGTAGGCGATGTTGGCGGCGTCGATGTTGGGCAGAACCAATAAGTTGGCATCCCCCACCAGTGTGCTGTTGGGCATGAGGGCCTGGCGTGCTGCAGCATCCAGTGCTACGTCACCGTGCATTTCGCCATCCACCTCGAGCCAAGGTGCGTTTTGGCGCAACAAGTCCAGCACATCGCGCATTTTCAAGGCGCTGGGCTGGTCAGATGAGCCGAAATTGGAGTGCGACAGCAGTGCGGCCTTGGGCTCGATGCCAAAACGGCGCATTTCTTCAGCTGCCATGATGGTGAATTCGGCCAATTGTTGGGCGGTGGGGTCGTAGTTGACATGGGTGTCGACCATGAACACCTGACGGCCCGGCAGCATCAAGCCGTTCATGCAAGCGAAGGTGTTCACGCCTTTGCGCTTGCCAACCACTTGGTCGATGTAGTTCAGGTGCATGGGGTTGGTGCCCCAGGTGCCGCAAATCATGCCGTCCACATCGCCTTTGTGCAGCAGCATGGCGCCAATGAGCGACAAACGCCGACGCATTTCAATTTTGGCGATTTGCTGGGTGATGCCTTTGCGCTCGGTCATACGGTGGTAGGTCTGCCAGAAATCGCGATAACGGTGGTCGTCTTCCACGTTCACGATGTCGTAGTCCAGCTCTTCCTTCAGGCGCAGACCGAATTTTTCGATGCGCTCAGCGATCACAGCCGGACGCCCGATCAAGGTCGGACGGGCAATGCCTTCGTCCACCACGATTTGGGCCGCACGCAGCACGCGTTCTTCTTCGCCCTCGCTGTAGGCGATGCGTTTTTTCAGGGCGCGTTTGGCGGCCGTGAAAATGGGCTTCATCATGGTGCCCGAGGCGTACACAAAGCCTTGCAGGCGCTCGCGGTAAGCATCCATGTCGGCAATCGGGCGTGAAGCCACACCGCTCTCCGCTGCAGCCTGGGCCACGGCCGGGGCGATTTTCATCATCAGGCGTGGGTCAAAGGGCTTCGGAATCAGGTACTCGGGGCCAAAGGCCAATGGCTCGCCCACATAGGCCGCAGCCACCACTTCGCTTTGCTCAGCCTGCGCCAGCTCGGCAATCGCGTGCACCGCCGCAATTTCCATCTCCAGCGTGATGGTGGTCGCGCCGCAATCCAAAGCGCCCCGGAAGATGTAAGGGAAACAAAGGACGTTGTTGACCTGGTTGGGGTAATCGGTGCGGCCTGTGGCCATGATCGCGTCGTCGCGCACGGCTTTGACGTCTTCGGGGTTGATCTCGGGGTTGGGGTTGGCCAGCGCAAAAATCAGCGGCTTGGCGGCCATGGACTGAACCATGTCCTGCTTGAGCACACCACCCGCCGACAAGCCCAGGAACACATCGGCGCCTGCAATCACCTCGCGCAATGTGCGCTGATCGGTTTTCTGCACAAACTGGATCTTGTCTTCGTCCATCAATTCGGTGCGGCCTTCGTAGACCACACCCGCCAAGTCGGTGACCCAGATGTTTTCACGCGGGATGCCCAGTTTGACCAGCAGCCCCAAACACGCCAGCGCCGCAGCGCCCGCGCCCGAGGTGACCAACTTGATCTTTTTAGGGTCCTTGCCCACCACCTTGAGGCCGTTCAGGATGGCCGCACCCACGACGATGGCTGTGCCGTGCTGGTCGTCGTGAAAGACCGGAATCTTCATGCGTTCGCGCAGCTTGCGCTCGATGTAGAAGCAATCCGGTGCCTTGATGTCTTCGAGGTTGATGCCGCCAAACGTCGGCTCCAGCGAAGCGATGATCTCGACCAACTTGTCGGGGTCTTTTTCGTTGATCTCGATGTCGAAGACGTCAATGCCCGAGAACTTCTTGAACAGCACGCCCTTGCCTTCCATGACCGGCTTGCTGGCCAGGGGGCCGATGTCGCCCAAACCCAGCACGGCCGTGCCGTTGGTCACCACACCGACCAAGTTGCCACGGCTGGTGTACTTGAAGGCGTTGGCCGGGTCTTTGACGATTTCTTCACAAGGCGCCGCCACACCGGGCGAATAGGCCAGGGCCAGGTCGTGCTGGTTGACCAGTTGTTTGGTGGCCGCAATGGCCACTTTGCCAGGGGTGGGGAACTGGTGGTATTCCAGAGCGGCTTTGCGCAGCTGGGCGCGTTTTTCTTCGGCGAGGACCTTGTTGGTCATTGTTGTGCTCCGTTGTAGGGAAGTGCCATATGGCCGCTGGGCTTCAGCGATGGGGCTGAAATTTGATGGAATTTGTCAACTTACAAAATGACAGACCTGTGTAAGTTTCATTGTAGACGCGGGAGGACAAAGATTTGGCCTTTAACCCGGCCACAGCAAGTGAGTTGGCTTTTGACTTTTGATCACAAATGCGGGGATTCAACGCAGATGTTTCCAGGCTTTGAGTTGCAAAGCCTCGGACACGCGGGTTGAACGCGACCCCGGCAGAACTTGGCATCGCGCACCAGCTTGCAAAAAACCGGCTTGTTCGACCGCCAAATAAAAACCAGAGCGCCCGCTTTGCACCATGTCTTTGGCGGCTTGGGCATACCCCATGACGGCATTGAACTTGCCACAGGGCTCGCGCGGCTGGGTCACTCGCAAGACCACCTCACCAAAGTCAAGGCGGTCGCCAATGAACAGCTCGTGTTCGAGCAGGCCTTGTAAGCTCAGGTTTTCTCCCAAATAACCTGGGGCCAAGGCTTCCTCAAACATCGTGGCGCCGCGGCTTTGCCGCTGCGCCTGCCACCATGCCAAATGTTCAGACGGCAAGGCGTACACCGCTTTGCTCAGGCCCCCGTGCACCGACAAGTCGGCTTGCTCGTCACCCGCCAGGCCCAAAATCCCCACCTGGATGGGGCCAGACACGGTGGTTTTGCCAATGGCCGACACCAGCTTGCGCCCGCCCACCATCAGGGGGCGAACCCGGCCGGTCTGGAAGGCGAGCAGCGTACCCGACAAACCCGGCGGCGAACTCGGCGGCATGGACGCTTCAGCCCCGCATCAGGGCTTCGATCTCGTCGGCCTTGACCGGCACACCGCGTGTGATCAGCTCACACCCGGTGGCGGTCACGATGGCGTCGTCTTCGATGCGGATGCCGATGTTGTGGAACGGCTCGGGCACGCCATGCGCGGGGCGCACATACAGGCCCGGCTCGATGGTCAGCACCATGCCGGGCTGCAGAATGCGGCTGGGGCGGTCCTTGATCAACTCGCCGCTCAGCGGGTCTTTGCGTTCACTGACATGGCCCACCTGTGAGGGCTCGACATAGCTGCCGCAGTCGTGCACGTCCATGCCCAGCCAGTGGCCGGTGCGGTGCATGTAGAACTGGAAATAGCTGCGGTTGGCGATCACGTCTTGCGCGTTGCCCACCTTGTTTTTGTCAAGCAAACCCACATCGAGCAGGCCCTGCGCCAGCACGGCCACGGTGGATTCATGCGGGTCCACAAATCGGGCACCGGCCTTGGTGGCGGCCACGGCCGCGTCTTGCGAGGCCAGCACCAGGTCGTACAAAGCGCGTTGCGGCCCGGTGAATGTGCCGTTGGCCGGAAAGGTGCGGGTGATGTCGCTGGCATAACCGTCCAACTCGCAACCGGCGTCGATCAACACCAAGTCACCGTTTTGGATCAAGGCGGTGTCGGCGCGGTAATGCAACACGCAGGCATTGGCACCGCCCGCCACGATGGAGCCATAGGCTGGGTACTGCGAACCGCTTTGGCGGAACTCGTGCAGCAGCTCAGCGTCCAGGTGGTATTCACGCACTTCTTGCCCCGCACGCAGCATGGCCGCGCTGCGCTGCATGGCGCGGATATGGGCGCGGGCGCTGATGGTGCTGGCGCGGCGCATGATGTCCTGTTCGTGTGCGTCTTTCACCAAGCGCATCTCATCGAGCAAGCTGCACAGGTCGCGCTGTTGCTCGGGGCACAAAGCGCCATAACGCACCCGCGCACGCACCGACTGCAGCCAGACGTTCACCAGACTTTCCAGCCCGGTGTGGATGGCAAAGGGGTACCAAACAGTGCTGCGGTTTTCCAGCAGCTTGGGCATGTGCGCGGCCATCTCGCTGATCGGCAAAGCCCGGCTCACGCCCAAGGCGGCAGGCGCGGCTTCTGGGCCCAGGCGGATGCCGTCCCAGATTTCGCGCTCCAGGTCTTTGGGCTGGCAAAACAGCGTGCACTCGCCATCGGCCGTGATCACCAAACTGGCGTGCGGTTCGGTGAAACCCGTCAGGTAATAAAAATAACTGTCGTGCCGGTACAGGTAATCGCTGTCGCGGTTGCGCTGGCGCTCCGGCGCGGTGGGAATGATGGCAATGCCGCCTGCACCCAATTGGGCAGCGAGGCGGGCACGGCGTTGGGCGTAGAGCACGGTGGTGTTGGTCATTGGAGATCAGTCCCAAAAGAAGTCGTCATTATGTTCGTTGCCCTGGGATAGCGAATGTCCACACAGTCACCCGGGTGCCTGATCAGGCGCTGCTGCGATTGAGCTGCGCCAGCCGCTGGGGTGTGCCCACATCGGTCCAGTCGCCCGCATACACCTCGCCCGTGACCTGACCCCGGTCCATGGCCGCACGCAGCAAAGGCGCCAGCGCCAGCGCCACGCCCTCGGGGTTGCCGGCGGGCAAGCCGCAGTCGGCAAAAAAGGCTTTTTTGTACAGGGCCACGGTGCTGAAGGTGTACGCGCAATCGGGGCTGCCTTTGGGCAGGTTGAGCACCTGGCCCGCCTCCGACAGGCCAAAGTCGCCGCCGGGGTTGTGTGTGGGGTTGGGCACCAGCCACAGGTGGGCCAGGGCAGCGCTGGCGGCAAAACGCGCCACGGCGGGCTGCGTGAACACCATATCTGGGGCAAACACATCGCCTGCCACCACCCAGAACACCTCATCGAGCTGGGGCAAAGCCCGCACGATGCCGCCCGCGGTCTCCAGTGCCCGGCCAAAGTCCTGGCCTTCGTGCGAATAACGAATGTGCACCTCGGGCAGCTCAGGCCAGTGGGCCTGGTCACCCAAAAGGGTCGGAATCTGCTCGCCCAGCCATGCGGTGTTGATCAGCTGATGCACAAAGCCGCCCCGGGCCAGCGCCTGCATGGGCCACAACATGAGCGGCTGGCCGCGCACCGGCAGCAAGGGCTTGGGGGTCTGGTCGGTTAAAGGGCGCATGCGCTCGCCGCGTCCGGCGGCCAGCACCATGGCTTGAGCGAGCGGCCTGGCGCTGAGAGAAGGCGGCTGTAAAGTGGTATGAGAAGACGTCGGCATCCCTGAATGGTGCCACGGCTGCAGGCGCTCTCGGGACAGCCCCAGCCAAATGCCAGGTCCTAAACTTCGCCGTGTTGGCCTTGGGCAGTGCAGCTGCCTTGCCGCCCCTCAGGAGACAGACCCCATGACACGCCCCCACATCAGCGTCATCACCGCCGCACAAAATGCCTCACAGCGCCTGGCCGATCGCCACACACCGTTTGTGATGAACGACTGGTACGTGGCCGCCTTTGGCGAGGAGATCAAGGACCAGCTGCTGGCCCGCACCCTGCTGGGCCGCCGTTTGGTGTTTTACCGCGCCAGCGATGGCCGCGTGGTGGCTTTAGAAGACCGTTGCCCCCACCGCTCCATGCCGCTGTCAGCGGGCACGCTGGAGCAAGACACCATCGTGTGCGGCTACCACGGTCTGCGCTTCAACACCGAGGGCGATTGCATCGAGGTGCCCTCTCAGTCAACTTGCCCGCCCAACATGGGCATCCGGGCCTACCGCACCTTCGAACGCGGCGCGGTGGTCTGGATCTGGATGGGTGAGGCCGAGCAGGCTGACCTGACGAAGCTGCCCGCGCAGGACTGGATGACCGACGACCAGTGGGAGCGCTCCCAAGGCCATTTGAGTTTGCAGGCCAACTACGTGCGCCTGCACGAAAACCTGCTGGACCTGACGCACTTGAGCTTTTTGCACGCCAAGAGCTTTGGCACACCCGACTACGCCAAGGCATCGTTTGAAAGCGTGATTGGAGATGGCCAATTTGCCTTGCTGCGCAACGTGGTGCCCACCACCTTGCCGCCCGTGTGGGGCATCCCGACGGGTTTGACGGGCCAGGGCCAAGCGGCCCGCATCGTGCGCTCGGAATTTCGCAGCCTGGGGCTGCACGAGGTGTCGGTCACTTTTTACGATTGCCATTTGCCCGAAGCCACGCGGCCGCAATACCGCATTCGCACCGCACACATGCCCACCCCTGAGACAGCCACCAGCACACATTACTTCATCGTGCACGGGCGCGATTTTGCGCAGAACGATGCGCCAACCACCCGCTTCATGCACGACCAGTTGTTTGTGGCTTTTCAAGAAGACGTGGACGGCTTGGCCCTGCAAGAGCAGGCCCTGGCCAGCACCCCGGCCGAAGATTTGTACGAGTTTTCGGTGGCCGCCGACGCCCCGGCGGTCGCCATGCGCCGCTACGTTTTGGGGCGGCAGCAAAAAGAAGCCAAGGCCTGAGCGAACCCCGCTGTTCAGCGCCAAGCGCCCATGGCCTCGCCCATCACGATGGGGCGTGTGGGTGTCCAGTCGGGGTTGAACTGCATCACCCCTCGTGGGAACAGCATCACCACCGTGGAGCCGAGTAAAAAGCGACCCATCTCCTCGCCTTGCGCCAAAGAGATGTTGCCCATCTCATACGTCCATTCGCGCACCGTGCCCGGGCGCGGCGGGTTGACCACACCGTGCCACACCGTGGCCATGCTGCCCACAATCGTGGCCCCCACCAGCACCATCACAAAGGGGCCGTGCTCGCCTTCAAACACGCATACCACCCGCTCGTTGCGGGCAAACAGGCCAGGCACACCACGGGCGGTGGTTGGGTTGACCGAGAACAAATCACCCGGCACATAAATCATGCGGGTCAGGCGCCCTGCACAAGGCATGTGGATGCGGTGGTAATCACGCGGGCTGAGGTACAGCGTGGCAAATTCGCCGTCTTGAAACTGCGCCGCCAGCGCCGCGTCGCCGCCCACCAAAGCGCGTGTGCTGTAGCCGTGGCCCTTGGCCTGGAACACCTGGTCGCCGGCAATGGGGCCACACTGGCTGATGGCCCCGTCCACTGGGCTCAACAAGGCCGCGGCCGCCAGGGGGCGGGCGTCGCCGCGCAGGGGGCGGGTGAAAAATTCGTTGAAGCTTTTGTAGCTGGCGGTGTCCGGGTTGGCTGCTTCGGCCATGTTCACGTTGTAGCGCTTCACAAACCAGTTGATGATGCTTGTGGTTGCGCCGCCCCACTGGCTGCCCGCGACCCAGCCCGCAAAGACGGTCAGGGCTTGTTTGGGAATCAGGTACTGCGGCAAGACCGCCAGGCGGTCAGAAAAAGAGGGGGAACTGGACATGAAGGGGCCGCAGGCGCGGTTCTGAAGAAGGCCCTGATTTTATCGGTCACCTGCAAACCTGCCGAAGCAGGCCGTCAAGGGCACAATTCGGGCATGAACACCCCCTTGCTTTCGGTCGAACACCTGGTCAAACGCTACGGCGACACCACGGTGGTCAATGACCTGTCTTTCCACATCAACCCCGGCGAATGCCTGGGCGTGATCGGCCCCAATGGCGCGGGCAAAACCACCACACTGCGCATGTGCTTGGGCTTGTCTCAGCCCGACAGCGGCAGCATGGCCTACTTTGATGGCCTGCAAATGCCGCGCGATGCGCTGGCCATCAAAGCCCGTCTGGGCGTGGTGGCACAAATGGACACGCTCGACCCGGATTTCACGGCGGAAGAAAACCTGCTCGTCTTTGGCCGTTACTTCGGCCTGCCCGACGCCGTGATCCACGAGCGCATTCCGCAGCTGCTCGAATTTGGCGCCCTCAGTCACAAAGCCAAAGCCAAACCGGGCGAGTTGTCGGGCGGCATGAAGCGGCGCTTGAGTTTGTCGCGAGCCCTTATCAACCACCCGCAGCTCTTGATGCTGGACGAGCCCACCACAGGCCTGGACCCGCAGGCGCGGCACCTGATGTGGGAGCGCCTGCAGCTGCTGCTGCAAGAAGGCAAATCCATTTTGCTCACCACCCACTTCATGGACGAGGCCGAGCGCCTGTGCAGCCGCCTCTTGGTGCTGGACCAAGGCCGCAAGATCGCCGAAGGCAAGCCCCGCGATTTGATCGCCGAGCACCTGGAGCCCGAGGTGATCGAGGTGTTTGGCCAAGGCGCGGTGGCGCTGGCGCAAGAGCCCACCCTGAAAGCCTTGGCGGGCCGGGTTGAGGTCAGCGGTGAAACCGTTTTCTTTTACACCCAAGACAGCCGCGCCCTGATGCAGGCCCTGCAGGCCTGGCCTGCCCTGCGCACCCTGCACCGCCCTTCCAACCTGGAAGACCTGTTCTTGAAGTTGACCGGACGCCAGATCCGCGAAGAAGGCTGATCATGAGTCAAATCCAAAACAACATCTGGGCCGCACCACGCCTGTCCATGCGCTGGTGGCCCGTGTTCCAACGGAATTGGCTGGTCTGGAAAAAGCTCGCCATTCCCAGTCTGGTGGGCAACATCGCCGAGCCGCTCATGTGGCTGGTGGCCTTTGGTTATGGCCTGGGCGCTTTGGTGGGCCAGATCGAGTTGGGCGGCGAAAAAGTGCCCTACATCTTGTTTTTGGCCAGCGGCAGCATTTGCATGAGCGCCATGAACGCGGCGACCTTCGAGGCTTTGTACTCGGCGTTCTCGCGCATGCATGTGCAAAAAACCTGGGACGGCATCATGAACGCCCCGGTGCGCCTCGATGACGTGGTGCTGGCCGAAATGCTCTGGGCCGCGTTCAAGGCGCTGTTCAGTGTCACCGCCATTTTGTTGGTCATGATGGCGCTGGGTATCAGCCACAGCTGTAAGCTACTGGTTGCCTGGCCCGTGCTGTTGGGTGTGGGCATCACCTTCAGTTGCATGGCGCTGATCTTCAACGCGCTCGCCAAGGGCTACGACTTTTTCACCTACTACTTCACCCTGTTCCTCACGCCCATGATGTTCCTCTCGGGCATCTTTTTTCCGCGTGAGCAGCTGCCCAGCTTCGTGCGCATCGTTGCCGATTGGTTGCCGTTGTCGGTCGCGGTGGACTTGGTGCGCCCGCTGTTTTTGGACCGCTGGCCTGACCAGCCCCTGCGCAACGTGCTGGTGCTGGCGGGGTTTGCGGTGGTGTCGTTCTGGATTGCGTTGGCTTTGACGAGGAAGCGTTTCAGGAGCTGATTTGTCAGGTCTGGCGGATGCTGCCATTGCCCGCATCCGCCAGCCTGTTGTGTGTGTGCCCATGCCTGTGAGTTTCAGTACTTTGATCAATTTTCAAGATGCGAAGTGGCGGCGCCGCGCAGGGACGTGAAAGCGCTGCGGGGTGCGCTCCATGGGCGATCGTGGATTGGGTGGTGAGTAAGGTTGTGTGGAATGGGTACTTATTGAAGTATTTGCTGTTTGTGTCGATCTCGATAACAATATTGATGCAATTACGCAATTAAATTCCCAAAATAGACAAATTAGTCTACAATTGACGCTGAAGTTGAATTGATCGCGGTAAGAAAAATTCAACAGATATGCGCCAAGTCCTTTGGGATGGCGCGTTTGAGCATTGATTTGTCAACCGCATCACACACCTTTGCCATGACTGCCCACACCATGAACTCTTACGTCAAATCCAGCGTTTCATTGGCCCAGGTGCACCACGACGAAGACACGTCGCGTGCCGGGGTCACCACGGAAATCAAGGACGCCCGTGTGCTCAAACAGGTCAAGTCTTTGCACCTCCAACGCAATTTGTTGAACGCCAACAAAAGCAGCCAGATGTTCATCGGCGTTCAAAGCACGGAGACAGAAGATCCGAATGGGTGTGTGCTGCGCAAGTTGCGCATTCAGCAAGGGCTGGACCCTTCGGTGGTCGCCTCCCATGCCTGCATCAGCGTGTGGCAGCTGTACGAGCTTGAAACGGGCAAAGACACTTTGTTTTACACCCCGGGCTTGAGAACGCGAGCGGCCGAACGGGTGGCCCGTTTTCTCAAGAGTGACTGGACGGACATTTGTGAAGGCCGGGTCTCGGTCAAGACCCTGCAAGAGGCGCCCGCGCAGCTGCACTTGATCGGCTCGCGTCGGCATGAGCCACGCATCATCCGCCCGCTGACCGCACAAAACACCCCTGAACCCATCCAAACGGTGGAAGTGGCCGAAGGCCCCCTGTCCTTGACGCAGTTGCTGCGCGTGGCCGACGCCTCAAGTCGCCCCACCTCGGCTTAAGCCGCCTCGCCACCTTCGTGGCCGCGCAAGGGCAGGCAAGGCCGCCCCGTTAAGATCATTCCTTTTGGTTTTTCCAACTTTCAAGGAATGAAGAACATGAGCATCCAGACCGTAGGCATCATTGGCGCAGGCACCATGGGCAACGGCATTGCACAAGTGTGCGCCGTTTCGGGTATCCAAGTGGTGATGGTCGATATTTCTGACGCGGCCGTGGCCAAAGGCGTGGCCACTGTGGCCAGCAGCCTGGACCGACTCGTCAAAAAAGAAAAAACCAGCGAAGCCGACAAGGCCGCTGCACTGGCCCGCATCCAAGGCTCCAGCCACTACGACGACCTCAAGGGCGCCCAGTTGGTGATCGAAGCCGCCACCGAAAACCACGAACTCAAGGTCAAGATCTTGAAGCAGCTCGACGCCCTGCTGGCGCCGAACGTGATCATCGCGTCCAACACCTCGTCGATCTCGATCACGCAGCTGGCCGCCGCCACGCAGCGTGCGGACCGTTTCATTGGCATGCACTTCTTCAACCCCGTGCCCATGATGGCGCTGGTCGAAATCATCCGTGGCCTGCAGACCAGCGACGCCACGCACGACGCGGTGCACGACATGGCGCTGGCGCTGGGAAAGACCCCCATCACCGTCAAGAACGCCCCCGGCTTTGTGGTCAACCGCATCCTGGTGCCCATGATCAACGAGGCTTTCTTTGTGCTGGGCGAAGGCCTGGCAGAAGCCGAAGCGATTGATGCGGGTATGAAGCTCGGCTGCAACCAGCCCATTGGCCCGCTGGCGCTGGCCGACATGATTGGCCTCGATGTGTGCTTGGCCGTGATGGAGGTCTACCTCAAGGAGTTCGGCGACAGCAAATACCGCCCCAGCCCCTTGCTCAAAGAGATGGTCGCCGCAGGCCGCCTGGGCCGCAAGACCGGCCAAGGCGTTTACAAGTACTGAGCCTGTCGCCTGGGCGAATGCGCTGGGGTGGCTGAACGCCCTACCATGGCTGCATGAGCACCCCACACCACCCCGAAGGCCAGATCGACTGCACCGTGCACGGTACAGTCCTTCAAATATGCATCAACCGCCCCGCCAAGCGCAACGGCTTCACGCCCAAGATGTACCGCGAGTTGGGTGAGGCCTACACCCGACTCGACGACGACCCCACACTGCGTGTGGGGGTGCTGTGTGCAGCGGGTGCGCATTTCACGGCCGGGCTGGATTTGCCCACCATCGCCCCGCTCATGCAGCGCGGCGAAAAGGCCGTGCCCCTGGGCCTGGTGGACCCGCTCAATCTGGGCATGGAAGGCTACCGCCGCCGCACCAAACCCATGGTGGTGGCGGTGCAGGGCATCACCTACACGTTGGGCATCGAGTTGATGCTGGCCGCCGACATCGTGGTCGCGGCAGACGACTGCCGCTTCTCGCAGCTCGAGGTGCAACGCGGCATCATGGCTACGGGCGGCGCCACGCTGCGCATGGCCGAACGGGCGGGCTCGGGCAACGCTCTCTTGCACTTGCTCACCGTCGACGTGTTCGACAGCACCGAAGCCTTGCGCCTGAACTTTGTGCAAAAGGTGGTGGCTGCGCCGGACTTGCTGGCCGAGGCCATGCGCATCGCGGGACAAATTGCGGCGCAAGCGCCACTGGCGGTGGTGGCCACACGGCAAAACGTGCTCAAAGCGGTGGAGCAAGGTCCGCTGGTGGCGATGCACGACTTCCTGCCTGTGCAGCAGCGCTTGTCGCGCAGTGAAGATGCCGCCGAAGGGGTGCGTTCGTTTGTCGAAAAGCGCCCGGCCCGTTTTACCGGTCAGTGACCGTTGCCGGGTGGACGCTCGTCCGGTGTCTGGCCTTTGATGTACTGAATGTCCCGGTGAATCTGCGCCACATCTTCCCGCAGGCGGGCGATCTCACGCAGCAGGTCTTTTTCTATTTGCCGGTCCTCCGCCTCGACTTCTTGCTCCACAAAAATCGCAGACAGCGAAGCCGTCACGAGCGACAGGACCGCCAAGCCCAGCAAAACCACCACCACCGCAAAGACGCGCGAGGCGGGCGTGGACGGCACCAGATCGCCAAAGCCCACAGTCGCTGCGGTGGTGAAGGCCAGCCATAGGCCGTCCGACAATGAGTTGATTTGTGGATCGATGACCCAAAAACCGACCCCACCCAGTCCCAAAATGGTCATGGTGAGCACCAAGGAATAAACGAGTCCTTGCTGGATGAGTCGGTGAAGTCGGCGGCGTTGTGAGGGCATGGCGTGATTCTCACCGATTCAAACCGGTGACTGCAGCTCAGGTTGGGACCGCCGGGGCTGCAAGGCTCAGACACTCGGTCACAATCGGTGCATGACTGAACCGATGGCCGAGCACCCTTACGCCGAACTCACCCCCGACCGGGTGATGGACGCCCTGACCGAACTGGGTTTGTGGCCAGACGGCCGTTTGCTGGCGCTCAGCTCTTACGAAAACCGCGTCTACCGTGCGCACCTGGACGAACCCGTGCAGGGCAGCTCTGCCGTGGTCCTCAAGTTTTACCGGCCTGGCCGCTGGAGCCGAGAACAGATTCAAGAAGAACACGACTTCGCGGCCGAACTCCTGGCGGGAGAAGTGCCCGTGGTCGCGCCCTTTGTGCTGAACGGTCAGACCTTGCACCACAGCGCGGGCTTTGATTTTTCGGTCAGCCCCTTGCGCGGCGGCCGCACGCCCGAGCTCGACGATTTCGACGTGCTCGAATGGATCGGCCGTTTTCTGGCCCGCATCCACACCGTGGGCGCGGCCCAGCCTTTTATGCACCGCCCCACGCTCGATGTGCAGACCTTTGCGCTCGAGCCCGCCGAGTGGCTGCAAACAAACCAAATGATCCCCTTGGAGGTCGAGCGCGAATGGCGCGAAGCCTTTGCTGCGGCGCTGGCGCTGGTGCAAGAAAAAATGGCGCAGGGTGCAGCAGACCGCCGCCTGATTCGCCTGCACGGCGATTGCCATCCGGGCAATATTTTGTGGACACCCACCGAGCTGCCCGGTGGTGGCCCGCACTTTGTGGACCTGGACGACGCCCGCATGGGCCCGGCGGTGCAAGACCTGTGGATGCTGCTGTCGGGTGACCGGGCCCAGCGCACGCAGCAACTGTCGGCGTTGCTTGACGGCTATGACCAGGTGCGCGACTTTGACCGTGCCGAGCTGAAGCTGATCGAGCCGTTGCGCACGCTGCGTCTGATCCACTACAGCGCCTGGTTGGCTCGCCGATGGGAAGACCCGATTTTCCCGGTCAACTTTCCTTGGTTCGGCACGCCGGACTATTGGCGTGGGCAGGTGCAAATGCTGCAGGAGCAGATCGAGCAGATGCAGGAAGAGCCTCTCAGCGTTTGAACTTTACTTGGGTCATAGGACCTGATAAGCCTGCGGGCAAAGGAGCTCGTTTCCACGGAGAGCCTCGACCGATTAACCGTAGAGGAGCCCACTCTTGTGGCCGAATGTGTGAAGGGGTTGAGTTGTTCAGCTCCTTGCAGGCTCTAGACCCAAACCCATGGCGCAGCCAATCAGAGCAGGTTGGTCTGCGCGGATGACATAGGTCGGGATGCGCTGCATGTAGGGCGCAAAGCGGCCTTTGGCTTCGAACGCGGCCCGGAAACCCGACTGGGCAAAGAAGTCGCCCAGCCGCCCGATCACGCCGCCACCGATGTAGATGCCGCCGCGTGCGCCCAAGGTCAGGGCCAAGTTGGCCGCCGCGTTGCCCAGCAGGCAGCACATGCGCTCCAGCGCTTCTTCGCAAGCCACATCGCAGGCGGCCAAGGCGCGTTCGGTCACTTGTGCGGCCACCAGGTTTTCGGCCTCAGTGCCATTGAGTGCACAAATGGCGCGGTACAGGTTTTCCAGGCCCATGCCCGAGACCACGCGCTCGACAGAAACATGGGGGTGGGTGCGCCACAAGATGCGCAGGATGTCGGCCTCGCGCTCGCAGGTGGGCGACAAGCTGACATGTCCGCCTTCGCCTGCAATGGGCACCCAGTCGCCCCGGCGCGAGCGCACCAGCGACGACACGCCCAGCCCGGTGCCCGGCCCGATCAGGCCTTTGGGCGCATCGGGCACGGGCTCGCCAGGGCCGATTTGTTGCAGATCGCCGCCCTGCAAAGCGGGCGCAGCCATGGCCATGGCTTCCCAGTCGTTGAGCATCAAGAGGCGCTCCAGTCCCAGGGCCAACCGGGTGGCCTCGATCGAGAAGTGCCAATGGTTGTTGGTCATCTTCAGGGTGTCGCCGTCGATCGGGTTGGCGATGGCGATGCAGGCGTGCTGCACAGCGGCCTGGCCGACTTGCTGAAAGTAGGCTTGGGCAGCGCTGGCCAGGTCGGGGAATTGACCGGTGGGCAGGGTGATGGTGTGGGTGATGAGGCGTGTGGCCGGCTGCAGTAATGCAAAGCGGGCGTTGGTGCCACCGATGTCACCCAAAAGGTGTGGCGTGGGTGCAGGGTGTGAGGTCATGGGGTTTGAATGGGCTTATTTTTTAGGATCGTACAAGACGCCGCCCACACCCGCACCTGCCCCCACGTTCACCGGCCCCGAGGTGCTGGTGCCCACGCCCGCCCGGCCCGTGACCTGGCCCGCGCCGTTCACCCCCACCCCAACGCCCACCGGGCCAGACTGCGCGTTCACGCCCGCGCTCACACCCCCCGTACCCACATTCACCCCCACCGACACGCCGGGCAAGATGGGCACGTTCACGTTGATGCCCGCGCCGGTGTGGACGTTGCTGCAGCCGGTCAGGGCAACAGCCAAGGTCAATGGTGCCAGAAGCTTGTTCAGGCGGAGGCGCAAGGCGATGGGGTGTTGAAAGGATGTCATGTGCTGATTGGACCACCGTTGAGCCGAACATTTGTAAGCCATTGTGAACAGGGTCCAGAAGGGAGGTTTTACAAATCCAAGTTTCAAACTTCGATTTGTCAGACGCCAGGCTGCACAAGGCTTTGCGGGTCGATAGAGGGCAAAAAAGCCCCACCAGACGCGAGTCCAGCGGGGCTTTTTTTGGGGCAGCTGCCGATCAGCTCAGCAGCGCATTGACCCGCTTCACATAAGCCGCAGGGTCTTCGGGCAGGCCGCCTTCGGCCAGCAGGGCTTGGTCAAAGAGGATGTGGGCCAGGTCGTGGAAGTGGACCGAGCCGTCGAGCTTTTTGACCAGCGCGTGTTCGGGGTTGACTTCGAGCACGGGCTTGACTTCAGGGGCGCTTTGCCCGGCTTGCTTGAGCATGCGGGCCAGTTGCATGCTCATGCCGTCGTCGGTCACCACCAGGCAGGCGGGGCTGTCGACCAGGCGGCTGGTCACGCGCACGTCTTCGGCTTTGTCTTTCAGGGCTTCTTTCAGTTTGGCCAGCACGGGCTTGAAGGTTTCGGCGGCGTCTTCGGCGGCTTTCTTCTCTTCTTCGTCTTGCAGCTTGCCCAAATCAAACGCACCCTTGGCCACGCTTTGCAGCGGGGTGCCGTCGACCTCGTGCACAAAGTTCAGCGCCCACTCGTCCACGCGGTCGGTCATCAGCAAGACTTCGATGCCTTTTTTCTTGAAGACTTCGAGTTGCGGGCTGTTCTTGGCTGCCGCCAGCGTGTCGGCGGTGATGTAATAGATGGCGTCTTGGCCTTCTTTCATGCGGGCTTTGTAGTCGGCAAAGCTGACGCTCACGGTGTCGCTGGTGGTGGACGCGAAACGCAGCAGCTTGGACAAGCGGTCTTTGTTGGCAAAGTCTTCGCCCAGGCCTTCTTTGAGCACCGCGCCAAACTCGGCGTAGAACTTGGAATACTGGCCGAGTTTGGCTTTATCTTCTTCACTCAAAACATCAGTGACATCGGCAGAAGCCTCGGGGGCTTTGTCGTGCTTAGCCAAGTCTTCCAGCATCGACAACACGCGTTTGGTGCAACCTTCGCGGATGGCTTTCACATCGCGGCTTTCTTGCAGCAGCTCGCGGCTCACGTTCAGCGGCAGGTCGGCCGAGTCCACCACGCCTTTGACAAAGCGCAGGTAGCTGGGCATCAGCGCTTCGGCTTCGTCCATGATGAACACGCGCTTCACATAGAGTTTGATGCCCGCCTTCTTGTCGCGGTTCCACAGGTCGTGCGGGGCTTTGCCAGGGATGTAGAGCAGCTGGGTGTATTCGGTGCTGCCTTCCACACGGTTGTGCGTCCAGGTCAGTGGCGCTTCAAAGTCGCGGCTGATCTGTTTGTAGAAGTCGGCGTACTGCTCGTCCGTAATGTCTTTCTTGGGGCGGGTCCACAAGGCGCTGGCCTTGTTGATGGTTTCCCACTCGCCAGTCTTGACCATGCCGCCGGGTTTGCGGCCACCGTTTTCGTCGTTGGGGTCGATCAGCTCGCCGTCTTTCCACTCTTCCTTTTCCATCAAGATGGGCAGGCTGATGTGGTCGGAGTATTTGCCGACGATTTCCTTGAGCTTCCAGGTGTTGGCGTACTCCAGCGCTTCTTCGCGCAGGTGCAGGATCACGCTGGTGCCGCGCTCGGCGCGGGTGATGGTCTCCACCTCAAAGTCGCCCGTGCCGCCGCTGATCCAGCGCACGCCTTCGGCTGCTGCCGCGCCTGCACGGCGGGTTTCGACGGTGATTTTCTCGGCGACGATGAAGCCCGAATAGAAGCCCACGCCGAACTGGCCGATCAGCTGCGCGTCCGACTTCTGGTCGCCGCTCAGCTTGCTCATGAAGTCTTTGGTGCCGCTTTTGGCGATAGTGCCCAGGTGGTCAATGGCTTCTTGCGCAGTCATGCCGATGCCGTTGTCGGTGATGGTCAGCGTCTTGGCGGTTTTGTCGAAGGACAGGCGCACTTGCAAGTCGGGCGCGTCTTCGTACAGGCCGTTGTTGTTCAGCGCCTCAAAGCGCAGCTTGTCGCAGGCGTCTGAGGCATTCGAGATCAGCTCGCGCAGAAAAATCTCTTGGTTGGAGTACAGCGAGTGGGTGACCAGGTGCAGCAGTTGTGCGACTTCGGCCTGAAAGGCATGGGTTTGTTTGCTCATAGCGGTTCAACAGGTAAAAAACAAAAGATCAAGAAACCAAAACGCCCCACAGTTGGGGGCGTCTGGCAGGGTTTCAAGAGGGGATTATTTGGACAAACTGCCCACTTCCTTGTTCCACCTCTCCAGCAGTCGGCGGCGCTCGGCCGATTTGCCGTACTTTTCAAAGTCGTATTTGATCAGGCGCACGCTGTCCATGGACGGGATGCGTGGATCGGCTTTGAAGGTTTTGTTGGCCGGGCTTTGGAGGCTGTCGGCTTTGGCGCCGATGCTCTGGCCTGCGGGGCTCATAAGCCAGCCGTAATAGCGTTTTGCGTTGGCCGCATTGCGTGCGCCTTTGACCATGGCGATGCCGCCGATTTCGTAGCTGGTGCCTTCGCAGGGGGCCACGGTGGCCACCGGGTATTTGTTGTGCCGCCAGCCGTCAAAACCAAAGATGAAGCTGATGCCCACCGCCACTTCACCTTTGGCCACATTGGGCGCTTGGGCGGTGCCGCTGCGGGTGTATTGCGTCACGTTTTTGTGCAGGGCTTTCATGTATTCAAAGGCCGCGTCTTCGCCCATCAGCTGCACCAGTCCGGCCAGGATGGTGTAGGCCGTGCCGCTCGATGCGGGGTGCGAAATTTCGACCTCGCCTTTGTAAATGGGCTTGATCACATCGGCCCAGCATTTGGGCTCGGGCAGTTTCTTTTTCTTGAGCAGCTCGGTGTTCCAGCCAAAGCCGATGGCGCTGGTGTAGAAGCCCCCCACCATGTTTTGAGACATGGCGTATTGGCGCACGCTCCAGCCGTGCAGGTCGTTCAGGTAGTCGGGCCGATACGGTGCCAGCAGGCCGATTTCGGCGGCTTGCAAAAACGGGTCACCCGTGCCGCCCCACCAGATGTCGGTTTTGGGGTTGGCCGCTTCGGCACGCAATTGGGCCAGGGCTTCGCCGGTGGCTTTGCGGGTTTGGTTGACGGTGATGCCCGTGGCTTTGGTGAATTCTTTGGCGGCCATTTCGCACCAGCTTTGGTCGGTGCTGCAAATCGCGTTGAGGCTGCCGGTTTGGGCTGAGGCGGCGCTGGCGTACAAAGCGGCAGCGGCGAACAAGGTGGCGGTGAACTTCATGGCCATGGGGCGTCTCCTCAAAAGTAATGGGCTGAGCTTTGTGGAGGGCACAAGTTCAGCCAGCGCGTTCAAAACGATTCGTTCGGCCCCAAATACCGCCAAGTGCCTGCAGGCATTTGGCCCAGTTGCACATTGCCCATGCGGATGCGTTTGAGGCCCACGACTTTCAGGCCCACTTGCTCGCACATGCGACGGATCTGGCGCTTTTTGCCTTCGGTCAACACAAAGCGCAGTTGCTCGGGGTTTTGCCAATCCACCTTGGCGGGTTTGAGGGGTTTGCCGTCCAGGCTCAGGCCGTGGCGCAGGCGCTCCAGTTGTGCTTTGGGGAAGACGGCTTGAACGTTGGCGCTCACGCGGTCGAAGTCGCCAATGGTGGTGAGCTGGTTGGCCTTGCCGCCATAGGTGGCCGATGCGGCGGCTGCTGCGGCGGTGTTCTCGTGGCCGGTGTAGGCCACGCGCACCAAGTACTCTTTTTCCATCTCGGAGTCTTCGCCGATCAGCTGACGCGCCACGCGGCCGTCTTGCGTCAGCACCAGCAGGCCGGTGGAGTCGATGTCGAGGCGCCCGGCGGGGGCCAGGTTGCGCAGGTGCGGGGGCGTGAAGCGCAGTTTGGACGGGTCGCCGCCCCAGTGGCTGCGGGGGTTGATCAGGGTGATGGCGGGTTCGTGCCCGTCTTCGGCCTGGCCGCTCACATAGCCCATGGGCTTGTGCAAAAGAATAGTCACTTGCCGGTCTTGTTGTTGCTCGGCGGCTTTGTCGATGGTGATGCGGTCAGACAGCGTGACTTGTTGTCCCATGGTGGCAGGCAGGCCGTTGACCATCACCCAGCCTTGTTCGATCCAGGCATCGGCTTCGCGGCGCGAGCACATGCGCAGCTCGGCCATGCGTTTGTTCAGGCGCGAGGTGCCGCTGGGTGCAGCAGTGTCGCCTTTGCCTTCGGGGCGGGGGGCGCGTTTGAAAGCGGGGGGCTGGGTCATGGGAGGTGAAGGGTCAAAAAAGGGACCAAAAAAGGGGCCAACAGGTCAGAGGCACCATTGTCCCTTTTTTGATCACCACCCTTCAGGGGCTTCGCGCAAAAAAGTGCGCCAGGTCCTTGAGCTGTGCGTCGGTGATGCCGTAGAGCGCAGCGGCCATGACGGTGTCGCGGCCAGGGCCGGGGTTGTCACGGTATTCCTGCATCACGTTGCGCAAGTAGGTTTCGTGCTGGCTGGCCAGGCGGGGCACTTGGTCGCGCCCCCGGTGGTCGGGCAAGTGGCAAGTGCCACACAGCGCACTTTTGGCCAGCGCTTGGCCGCGTTGAAAGCTTTGCGCGTCTGGCTTGGCCGTGGCGACTGGGGGAGCAACTTGGGCAGAAAAATACTGGGCCAAAGCGGTCAATTCGGTGTCGGGCACGCCGTCCAGGGTGCCTTTCATGGCGGGGATCTCTCGCAAGCCTTCGCGGATCAGGACCAGTTTGTTTTCCAGATAGGTTTTGGGCTGCGCGGCCAAAGACGGAATGTTGGGGGTTGGCGAAACCCCCTGTGGGCCGTGGCAGGCCATGCACAGGGCGGCGCGTTCAGGCGCCTTGATCTGGGCATTGGCCACGGCTCGGCCTGGCTGCGCGGGTTGCGCGAGCACAGGCCAGGCCAGCCAGCCCGTGCTCAAAACCAGGGCGGCTGTTGCCAGCACCCTGATGGGCCATGGGGCATTACTTGGCATACGAGATGCGGTAGATGGCACCCAATTGCTCGTCAGAAACGAGCAGGGCGCCATCGGGCATTTGCAGCATGTAAGTGGGGCGGCCCCAGAAGCTGTTGTCGCTGTCGTCTTTGAAACCGCTCATGAAAGAGGTGACCTGTGCGGCTTTGCCTTCGGAGTCGGTTTTGACCATGGCCACGTCAAAGCCGAATTTTTTAGTGCGATTCCAAGAGCCTTTGCGGGCCACGAACAGCGCATTTTTGTACTCGGCGGGGAACATGTTGCCGGTGTAGAAATGCACACCCATCACCGCAGCGTGGGGGCCCATGGTGGTCACGGGCAAGGTCACGCCATCACAGGGCTTGTCTTTTTTGATGTCGCGATCGGCCACACCGTTGGCATGGCAATAGGGGAAGCCGAAGTTCAAGCCGGTTTTGGGCATGCGGTTGAGTTCGTCTTCTGGGCCGTCATCGCCCATCCAGTCACGGCCGTGGTCGCTGAACCACAGCTCTTTGGTCACGGGGTGCCAGTCAAAACCCACGGTGTTGCGCACGCCCTTAGCGACGACTTCCATGCCCGAGCCATCGGCGTTGTAGCGGCGAATTTGTGCGTATTCAGCACCGGGTTCGCAGATGTTGCAAGGTGCACCAAAAGGAACGTACAACTTGCCGTCAGGGCCAAAGCTCAGGTATTTCCAGTTGTGGTGTTGCAGGGGTGGCAGCTGGAAGGCGGCGGTCATGTCCACCGGCTGCGCGTTGGGGTTGGCTTCGATGCCGTCATAGCGCAGCACTTTGTCGATGCCCATGACGTACAAAGAGCCTTTGTGCATCGTGACGGCGGGTTGGTTGAGTTTGTCGACCAACACGCGGCTGGTGCGCTCTTTGCCGTTGTCGCTGATTTCATAAACACGGCCCAAGCCGCGTGTGCCCGCATAAATTTTGCCGCTCTCACCGCGGCTCATCGCGCGAATGCCTGGGGTACCGGTCGACCAAATCTCCACCTTGAAGCCTGGTGGCAGTTTGATTTTGTTCAGCGGAATGTCCGCTGCGGGAGTGACCGTCAGCTTGCCGGCCAGGGGGGCCAATGTGGAGTTGGCCATCTCGGCAGGCATGCCTTGCTTCCAGGCTGGAGGTGGCGCGGCGGGGGCGGCTGTTTGGGCCATGGTTTGCCCGATGCCGAGTGTCAAAACGGCGGCGCAGACTGCAATTTTCTTGAACATCAAAAAGCTCCTGTGAGGGGTTAAGGACGAAACAAGCGGGAGCGTAGTCGGGCCAAATCCCTTTCAACACAGGGTAATTGCTGAGGACATTTCATTTGGCGTCGCGCAAATGACTCGCCAAGGTGCTCAAAAAGAAGCGGTGCGCAGCCCCTGTAAGTCGAGAATACGCAAGCCGCCGTATTCGACCCGAATCAAACGCCTGGCCTCCAGTACCCGCAGTGCCTCATTCACGCGCTGCCGCGACAGGCCCACCAAATACGCCAGCTCTTGTTGGGTGATGCGCAGCACTTCTCCGACCCCAGAAAACAGCACCGGGTTGAACAAAGTAGCCAGGTGGCGGGCCAGGCGCAATTCGGGGTTGGTCATGCGGTCGAGTTCGCGGGCTGCAATGAACTGTCCCAGCCGTTCGTTGAGCTGCTGCATGATGAAGCGGTTGAAGCCCAGCGAATGGTCGATCAGCCAGTGGAAGGTCTCGAGCGGCAGGCCTGCCACCACGCTGGGGCGCAGTGGCTGGATGTTGTAACGGTAGACCTCGCGCTTGAGTGCCGTGCCTTCGCCAAACCAGCCGCCGGGAGGCACGCCGGTGAAGGTGATGGTCTGGCCACTTTCGTTGTCGGTGCTCATTTTGAGCAGGCCTGAAACCACGCCAAACCAATAGGTCACGGGGCGACCCACGCGGCACACATAGTCGCCCACCTGAGGGTCGCTCACCACCAGCTGGGGCACGATTTCCTGGCGTTCGTGTGCTTGCAGCAGGTGCAACCAAGGAATCATCTCCAGCTCAGCTTCGGTGGGCGCACGCCGCCGTTGGTAAACACTTTTTTCTTTGGGCATGGCGGTTCTGCGCTTTGTCAGGGTGGGGTCAGTTGAGCTAAGGGTCTTCCCTGAATTGTCGTCCAAACGACAGCTTGACGTCAAATGAGTGCCTACGATCCACATCAGTTCAGTGAAATTGCAGTCAATCCATCGTTTTTGGAGACAGGTCAGGTCATGCAAACAACGTTTCCCCGTTTAATGCTCAAGCACGCTGCCGAGCGCCCCTCGGCACCCGCATTGCGCGAAAAAGAATATGGCATTTGGCAGACCATCACTTGGTCTGATCTGGCCACTTTGGTTCAATCCGTGGCCTGTGGTTTGCACCAAGCGGGTTTGCAGCGCGGTGAGCACCTCATCGTGGTGGGCTCCAATCGCCCACGCCTGTACGCCACCATGTTGGCCGCACAGTCGCTGGGTGCGATTCCAGTGCCGCTGTACCAAGATGCCGCCGCCGCCGAATGCGTGTTTCCCATCACCAACGCCGAAGTGCGCTTTGCTGTGGTGGAGGACCAGGAACAG